>NZ_JBEOOE010000001.1:0-358353 GCF_040308885.1 Pseudoalteromonas sp. 120-MNA-CIBAN-0494 | reverse complement strand
CAGTAGTGAAACGAAACAGCGCCGATGATAGTGTAGCATTTGCTATGTGAAAGTAGGACATTGCCAGGCTCCAAATTTAGTCGAGAGACTTTAAATTGAATAAATTATAAAAATAAAAAAATTGAAACGAATTTGCTTGGTAACAATAGCGTTTTGGACCCACCTGACCCCATGCCGAACTCAGTAGTGAAACGAAACAGCGCCGATGATAGTGTAGCATTTGCTATGTGAAAGTAGGACATTGCCAGGATTTAAATTAAAGAAACCCGTTACAGCAATGTAACGGGTTTTTTGCTTTTTAGAATTTATAAAGTAAGCACAAGCTATTTAAAAAGTGAAAGCGTACTTAATGCTTGCATGCTAAAATTCTGCTTTATATAACCGTGTAATTGAGGTTTCTATTGCCTACTACTGATTATCAACAAGTATTGAATGACATAACCCAAGAGGTAGCTCCCTTATTATCACAAGGTAAAGTGGCCGATTATATTCCGGCGTTGGCAGAGGTTGATCCCGAACAATTTTCTATTGCTATTTACACTACCTCAGGCGAAACATTTTGTGCGGGTGATTGTACGCAACAATTCACTATTCAATCTGTATCAAAAGTAATGACATTAACGCTAGCATTACAACGTTATGGTGATGAACTATGGCATCGCGTGGGAAAAGAGCCATCAGGAACTGCATTTAATTCGCTTACTCAGTTGGAATTTGAAAAAGGCATACCTCGTAACCCATTTATTAATGCAGGTGCGATTGTAACCTGCGATGCTTTATATAGTCGCTTATCGGCTCCGATGCATACTATGCTTGAAACATTTCGGGCTTTATCGGGGAATAGGTGTATAGCAATAGATAAAAAAGTAGCAAACTCAGAATATGAGTTTAGGCATAGAAATGCGGCTATGGGGCATTTAATGAAGTCATTTGGTAACTTTGAAAACGAAGTAGATGACGTGCTTTGGGCTTACTTTAACTTTTGTGCAATTGAACTAAATTGTATTGAGCTGGCAAAAGCGTATAACTTTTTAGCTAATAATGGGATTGATAATACCTCAGGTAAACGGGTGTTACCGAGCCGTCAAACTAAGCAGCTTAACTCTTTACTCTTTACCAGTGGTTTATATGATGCAGCAGGTGATTTTGGTTATAGGGTAGGTATGCCGGGGAAATCTGGGGTGTCTGGTACGGTTTTAGCTGTATTGCCTAATAAATTTACGGTTGCGGTATGGTCACCAGGGTTAAACTCTTTTGGCAACTCGGTGGCGGGGATAGCAGCATTAGAGCTGCTATCTAAAAAACTCGATATTTCAATATTTTAAGGAGTTATAGCTCCTTAAAATATTATTTATCCCAGTAGACTAGTTCGAGGCAATCTTCGCGCTCTGGTAAACCACGAGATAAGCGAGGAGAGTGCTGCACTAATACTTCAAAGCTTGCTCTATTAGCGTATTTACTTATTTGTGACAATGACGAATAGGTAATTGCTTTTTGCTGGTGTTTTGCTGAGTTACTGACGTTTATTTTATGATAAACATTGGCAGATAAATCATGTAAAACAGCTGCTAATGCACAATCACCAGCACCATTGGTGTTTTTGATTGAATCAGGGCCACCCATAAATGGGGCTGTGTGGCTATAGGCTCTAATTGGATCATCGCAGTCAGCTTTGCGCATAGCACGTGAAAACTCATAACGATTAAAATCTGGGATTGCACCAGGTAATAATGTGTACTCAGTTTCGCGTTTTAATTGCTCGTCAACGTAACCTGCCATGAATAAGCCTTTTTCGCCAGCAGTACAAATTACCAAGTCGACCCAATCAAGCGCTTTATCAGCAGCTAGAAGGGGATCTTCAAAACCAGTAATTGCCAAGCCTTCCTCTTCGTTCATTGCAAGAATATCAACATGTTTTTCAACAAAGTTAGCCCACCAGCTTGGATCTTGTTCAATTAAGAATTTAGTTCCAAGTGTAAGTACCACTGGCACACCAGCATCATTAGCGTATTTAACCGCTTGTATAGTGGCTTCTGTCATGGTTTCTGCACCTTGAGTGCGCATTAAATAAGCACTGATCACCAACGCAGATGAATTTTCAATAAGGCTTTTATCGATTGATTCAGGGCGTAAGTGGTTCATTAACCCTGCACTGATAGCAAAGGTGCGCTCACCAGTTTCATCAATAAGTGTAAAGCAGCGACCAATTGGTCCATCTACTGGCTGTAAGTAATCTAAATCTACGCGGCTTGAGGTATTACATAAAAAGCGATAAGCATAACTGCCTATATTTATGTTTTCACTCATTACGCCCAATAGCACAGATCTGTCATCAGCAAGTACTGAATAGTTGTGCATAGTATTACCAACGGTTCCGCCAGCATACTCGTAGTCAACCATTTCATGTAACTTTAAACGCTCATATAAGGCGTTGGTGACGTCACTATCTATAACTTGTGACATGCCTCGTTGCAGCTTAAATTCATCAAGGAAAGCTTGATCGACCTTGGCTTCGATATCGACAACAATCTGATCGATTCCGGTAATATAGCTACGGTGTAATCTTTCTGTGGCGTTAAGTTGATTAGTTAGTGGATCTTTGGCTTCCACTGGAAAATAATGTTTATGCCTGCGACGTCCAGGAAATTTCATTTGCTACCCGTATTGTGAGCTAAATAAAAAAAGCGTGAGATTATAGCGCGAATCCCCCCTTAGGAGCCACGATAAACCGTTTTAATTTGTTTTATTTTTGCAATAAATGCCGTAATTACGCACTTTAATTAGCTAACTTGATATAATCCATGCATAAAAAATAATTAAAGTAGCTTCAATGAACGAACGATTTGATGACAACTATTGGATGCAACAAGCGTTAACGTACGCAAAGCAAGCAGAACAACTAGATGAGATCCCTGTTGGTGCCATTCTTGTTAAAGACAATCAGCTTGTTGCTGCAGGGTATAACCGTTCTATTACTGATAATGACCCATCAGCTCATGCTGAAATGATAGCTGTACGTAAAGGCGGTAAAGCACTTAATAATTATCGTTTAATTGATTGCACGCTTTATGTGACCTTAGAGCCATGCTCTATGTGCGCGGGGTTATTAGTGCACAGTAGAATTAAGCGTTTAGTGTTTGGTGCTGCCGATGCTAAAACAGGATCTGCTGGCTCGATTATGAATTTGTTGCAAGAGCCTAAGCTAAATCATCAGGTGGAGGTATTAGGTGGTGTACTAGAGGGGCAGTGCGCTACTATTGTATCTGACTTTTTTAAGCGCAGAAGAGCGCAAATTAAGGCAGCCAAAAAGGCTGCTCGTAATAGCAATGAACTTTAACTTGCTGCCATTAAAGCATCTAGCTCTGCCATTTTTTGCATTGCAAACATGCGGCGGCGCCAAATTATTTTTTTATGTAAATTACGCAGCATAACGCGGCGTCGAGTTGCTGTTGAGTTAATTGTTTTTCGTTTGAATCTTTGCGTGCGTTTACGTTTTAGCATGTTTTCTCCTAATGCAATAATGAGAAATGCACAAATTATATCCAAATTACTCAGATGTTTATCATTAATTAATGTGAATATATAATTAACACACATTATTGAACATTTGATGACAAGTAAACAGTTTTTTAATTACCCAGGGCGTATTTATTAGAGTAATGAATTAGTTGTTATTATTATCGTTTGTCAGTTTACTATTTTGCTTCAACCTCATCCCCAATTTTAGGGGCAACTACAGGTGCTTCTGGTTTTTCTTCTATTGCGTTATTTTCATCAAGCCAAACTAGGGCATCGTAATAACGGCGAATATTATCAACATAGCTCACCGCAACATCACCACGAGAATAGCCATAACGCGTTTTTCGGTAGTAACGTTTTTTAATTAGTAATGGTAAGCGCTTTTTAACATCGGCCCACTTATCAGGGCTTGCGCCTTGTTGTTTAGTAATAATTCGTGCGTCGTTTACATGTCCCCAGCCTACATTATACGCAGCAAGTGCGAGCCAGGTTCTGTCTGGTTGTGGAATACGATCAGGGATACGTTTAATTAGTTTACTTAAGTATTTTGCGCCACCGCGAATATTTTGCTCTGGCTCTAACCTATTAGTAACCCCAACTTGCTTAGCAGTATTACGGGTTAGCATCATAATTCCTCGCACCCCAGTTGGTGATTTTGCTCGCGGGTTCCACATAGATTCCTGATAGCTTAATGCTGCGAGTAAACGCCAATCAAGTGTTCCTGCATATTGTTCAAACCATGGTTGGTATTTAGGCAGTGTTTCTTTTATTGCTTCAATATAGGCAAGTGTATTTACGTAGTTAAATTGACGAACGTGACCAAAGTATTTTTCTTCAAGTACATAAAGTTGATTATTTTGTTTTGCTTCACCAAAAAAAGGGACTAATAAAGCATAAAGCGAATCGTCATTTGATTTACGCAGCATCCACGCGATCGGGTCGTTATGCGTAATTGAAAAACCAATACTTAAATTAGGGTGATAACGACGAAATAACGATAACGTATGGGTGTCGGCTAAAGTGTAATCTATTTCGCCATCAATAACGGCTTGTAGTAACTCTTCTTCGTCAAATTCTTCGGTTTCGCTCCAGTTAAGTTCTGGGTTGCTTTTTTTTACTTTTTGTAAAGTAAGTGAGTGACTACTTTTAGCTATAACCATGAGATTACCAGTTAAATCATCATAGTCGCGTGGTCGCTCTATACCTTGTTTATACACCAGTTTTTGACTAATGGTTCGGTAGGTAGGGCCAAAACGATATTGTTGTGCACGTGTTTTATTATAGGTAAGGCCTGAGGCAATTAAATCGAGATCACCGCTTTGCAGGCGTGCAAACATGTCTGATAAATTAAAAAATGGGACTATTTCAAGCTCTACACCTAAATAGTCTGCAAAGGCCTGAGAAAGCTCGTATTCAAAGCCTTGCTCACCTTGTACTGCCTGATAATAGTTACTGGCACTGGCTAATGTACCCACTCTAATTTTGTTTTGCGCTTTTATTTGGGCAAGTTGAGTCGACTGCTCTTGTATATCGCATGCACACAACAGCATAACTAAAGTAATAATTATGATTAGTTTTTCTTTCAACATTGTTTGCCTCTTTAACGCCCTAATCCCCGTTATAACAAAACTTAGCCATTACGTCACTTAGCGTTTAGTTTTATTCGTTTCGAGTGGCTGTAAATAAAGAAAAAAAGTTAATTTTATGAAAAGCGAAATTATGAGTTAAATCTAAGTGCTACTTAGACTATAATGTTGCCCTAAAATATCGTTCAATCCCTAACCCCGGATGAAATTATCTATGTTGATCCTTCGTGGTGCACCAGCACTTTCAGAGTTCAGAGTTAATAAAATTTTAGCGCGTTGCCAACAATCGCAACTTCCTGTCACCAACGTATATGCTGAATATGCGCACTTTGCCGACTTAACATCGCCATTGAGTAGCGCTGAGCAAACCAAGCTTGAAAAACTATTAACCTACGGTCCAACTATTGCTGAGCATACCCCAGCAGGTAAACTTGTATTAGTAACACCTCGCCCTGGCACTATTTCGCCTTGGGCTTCTAAAGCAACCGACATAGCCCATAACTGTGGCTTAAAGCAGGTTCATCGTGTTGAACGCGGTATTGCTTATTATGTTGAAGGTGAGCTAAACGCAGAGCAACTTTTACAAGTAACGGCGTTATTACATGACCGTATGACCGAAGCAACCCATAGCCAGTTTGAGGATGCTGCGCAACTATTTCGCAGTGATGCACCGCGTCAAATGTCATCTGTAGACATTTTAAGTGGTGGGCGAGAAGCGCTTGCAATTGCTAACGTTGAACAAGGTTTTGCCCTTGCAGATGACGAAATAGATTACCTAGTAGAAAACTTTATAAAGTTAGGCCGTAATCCTAACGATATCGAATTGTTTATGTTTGCCCAAGCAAACTCAGAGCATTGTCGTCATAAAATATTTAATGCTGACTGGACAATCGATGGTGAAGAGCAGCCAAAGTCGCTGTTCAAGATGATTAAAAATACTTTTGAGAAAAACCCTGAAAATGTATTGTCGGCATATAAAGACAACGCTGCGGTAATGAAAGGCTCAAAAGCGGGGCGCTTCTTCCCCAATGCGCAAGGTGAATATGCGTATCATCAAGAAGACATCGAAATACTAATGAAAGTTGAAACTCATAATCACCCAACCGCCATAGCGCCATTTTCAGGTGCTGCTACAGGCTCAGGTGGTGAAATACGTGATGAAGGTGCTACTGGCCGTGGTTCTAAGCCTAAAGCTGGTTTAGTTGGCTTTACTGTTTCTAACTTACGTATTCCTGGTTACGAGCAACCGTGGGAAAGTGATTTTGGTAAACCTGGGCGTATTGTTACCGCTTTGGATATTATGACTGAAGGGCCGCTTGGCGGCGCTGCATTTAATAATGAGTTTGGCCGTCCTAATTTGTTAGGTTACTTTCGTACCTATGAAGAGCAAGTGACAAGCCATAATGGCCTTGAGGTACGTGGTTACCACAAACCAATTATGCTTGCCGGTGGTTTAGGTAATATTCGCACAGACCATGTACAAAAAGGTGAAATTCCTGTTGGTGCTAAGCTCATTGCTTTAGGTGGCCCAGCAATGAACATAGGTTTAGGTGGCGGTGCAGCATCAAGCATGGCGTCTGGGCAATCAAATGAAGATTTAGATTTTGCTTCAGTACAACGCGAAAACCCAGAAATGGAACGTCGTTGCCAAGAAGTTATCGACAAATGTTGGCAGCTAGGTGATGAAAACCCAATTGCGTTTATTCACGATGTGGGCGCCGGTGGTTTATCAAACGCATTTCCTGAACTAGTAAATGACGGTGGCCGTGGTGGTAAGTTTCAACTACGCGATATTCCAAATGATGAGCCAGGTATGGCACCACACGAAATTTGGTGTAACGAATCGCAAGAGCGTTATGTACTTGCCGTAGGTGTTGAAGATTTTGACCGTTTTGAAGCTATTTGTAAGCGCGAACGAGCACAGTACGCGGTAATAGGCGAAGCGACTGCTGAGCCACACCTAACGGTTGCCGATAGCCACTTTGATAATAACCCTGTTGATTTACCACTAGACGTATTATTAGGTAAAGCACCTAAAATGCATCGCGATGTAACCTCAAAGCAGGTTGTAGGTAAAGCACTTGATGTTACAAATATTAATGTAGCAGATGCGGCGCAGCGTTTATTGCGCTTACCAACCATTGCAGAAAAAACCTTCCTTATTACAATTGGCGATCGCTCGGTAACAGGCTTAGTAGCGCGCGACCAAATGGTTGGCCCTTGGCAAGTGCCTGTGGCTAACTGTGCTGTAACTGCTGCTACATACGATACTTACCATGGTGAAGCTATGTCGTTGGGCGAGCGCACTCCTGCAGCGCTATTAAATTACGCTGCATCGGCGCGTTTAGCTGTGGCAGAGTCGTTAACAAATATTGCCTGTGCAAATATTGGTAGCCTTGAAAATATTAAGCTTTCGGCTAACTGGATGGCAGCAGCGGGTCACCCTGGTGAAGATGCTGGTTTATATGAAGCAGTAAAAGCCATAGGTGAAGAACTTTGCCCAGCGCTTGGTTTAACAATTCCAGTAGGTAAAGATTCTATGTCGATGAAAACGACATGGAAAGATGAAGGTGATTCACAAGAGAAATCAGTAACATCACCGCTATCGTTAATTATCACTGCCTTTGGCCGTGTTGACGATGTACGTAAAACAGTGACACCGCAGCTACGTACCGACAAAGGCGAAACATCACTTATTTTAGTTGACTTAGGTGCGGGTAAAAACCGCATGGGCGCATCAAGCTTAGCGCAGGTTTATAAGCAATTAGGTGATATAACGCCTGATGTTGATAGCCCAGAGTTATTAAAAGGCTTTTATAACGCCATGCAAGTATTGGTAGCTGATAGTAAGTTACTTGCTTATCATGACCGTTCAGACGGTGGTTTATTTACCACAGTTGCCGAAATGGCATTTGCTGGCCACACAGGTGTAACTATTGATATTAATGGCTTAACAGGCAACGACATTGAAGCGCTTTACAACGAAGAGCTTGGCGCTGTTATTCAAGTGGCTAATAGTGATTTAGATGCAGTTAATGCGGTACTTAAAGATCATGGCTTAGCGACAATCAGCCATATTATAGGCACGCTTAATAGCGACGATGCGATTGTATTTAACCGTGGTAAAAATACCGTGCTGAGTAACACGCGTACAGAGCTGCGTACTATGTGGGCAGAAACAACGTATCAAATGCAGGCGCGTCGCGATAACCCTGAGTGCGCTAAGCAAGAGTTTGATGCCAAATTTGATGTTAAAGATCCTGGCTTAAACGTTAAGTTAAACTTTGACTTAAACGAAGATATAGCAGCACCGTATATTGCAACGGGCGCTAAACCACCAATGGCTATTTTACGTGAGCAAGGAGTTAACTCTCATCTAGAAATGGCTGCCGCATTTAATCGTGCTGGTTTTGCTGCCATTGATGTACACATGAGCGATATTCTAGAAGGGCGTTTATCGCTTGAGCAGTTTAAAGGCTTAGTGGCATGTGGTGGTTTCTCTTACGGTGACGTATTAGGTGCAGGCGAAGGTTGGGCTAAGTCGATATTGTTTAACGACATGGCGCGTGAACAGTTCCAAAGCTTTTTCCACCGTGAAGATACCTTTAGTTTAGGTGTGTGTAACGGTTGCCAAATGTTATCTACTTTAAAAGAGTTGATCCCAGGTACTGAGCATTGGCCACGTTTTGTAACGAATAAGTCAGAGCGTTTTGAAGCACGTTTTAGCTTAGTAGAAATACAAGAAAATCCATCGGTATTCTTTAATGGTATGGCTGGTTCGCGTATGCCAATTGCAGTATCGCACGGTGAAGGTCATGCTGAATTTGCAAACGATAACGCAGTTAAAGCAGCATTAGACTCGGGTACTGTAGCGGTTAAGTTTGTAGATAACTACGGTAATCCTACAACGCAATACCCAGCAAACCCAAATGGCTCGCCAGAAGGGATTACAGGTATTACCTCTACCGATGGACGTGCAACAGTAATGATGCCGCATCCTGAGCGCGTATTCCGTGCTGTTGCCAACTCTTGGCACCCAGATGAGTGGCGAGAAGATAGCCCGTGGATGCGTA
Organism: Pseudoalteromonas sp. 120-MNA-CIBAN-0494; assembly: GCF_040308885.1. Classification (NCBI taxonomy): domain Bacteria; kingdom Pseudomonadati; phylum Pseudomonadota; class Gammaproteobacteria; order Alteromonadales; family Pseudoalteromonadaceae; genus Pseudoalteromonas; species Pseudoalteromonas sp. 120-MNA-CIBAN-0494. The sequence goes on along the minus strand of NZ_JBEOOE010000001.1, from coordinate 349,175 downwards.
TGTTCCGCAACGCGCGTAAAAATGTAGGTTAATAACCTAACTGCTCAATTTAGGTTCATTTAAGTTGAGTATAATAAAAAGGCTGCCTTGTGCAGCCTTTTTTGTTTATGATTACCTAGAACCTAGAACCTAGAACCTAGAACCTAGAACCTAGAACCTAGAACCTAGAACCTAGAACCTAGAACCTAGAACCTAGCACTAATATTAAGGATAATATGTTTAAGCGTGTGAGTTTAATTATTAGCAGTTTATTACTAAGCATAATTTTGCTTGGTTATATATTTCGTTTGCCATTAGTCCAGTGGGCTATAACACCGCAATTAGAAAAAGCGGGTATTACACTCAGTTGCTTAGATTTTTCGGTTACAGCTCAATTAAATGTTCATGCCGACAAAGTATGCTTAACTTATCAAAATCAACAATTAGAGCTAATCGATATTACTGTAAATACAAAGCAAGTGATTGTTGAGCATGCAGTATTAAGTATAAATCCACTTCCCAAAAGTAATCAAAGTAGCTCCGCGGCAAAAAAACTTGCTCTCGCGCTGCCAGAAAAACGTCCATTAATTGCTATAAAACAGCTGGTAATAAAGAGTAATGACTTTAACAAGCCACTAAAAATAAATTTAGCAGAGCCGATTTTAAATCAATTTAATATAACAGGCGATATAAACGCTAAAGCAATTTTAGCTAATAATAAACTAACAGGGCAGTTTTCTGTTGATGACTATCTGTTAAAGCAGCTTATAAATACCGAAAATACAGCCGTTGCAGGTATTAGCTTTAGTACTCAGCAAGTATTTAGCTTTGATGGTATTGAACTGCAGTTAAATGGCGATGTAAACGCACAGTTTGAATATGCTATGGAGCAGTGCCGGCTTGAAGCATTGGCTAATGGTAGGTTAATTATTGGTTTTAATTTAAATAGTAAATTAGTTGAGCTAGATTCGAGTTTGTTAAACAATAAATTAAATTTAACGCCTACGTGTAGCTCACTCGTTCCGCCGAGTGATTATGCTGATTTTATAGCTGAGCAAACCCCTTTAAATTGGCAGATTAAACTTCCTAAAGTGATTAGTATTACTAATAACCACCTTACTTTGCCAATGCTAAATATAATTAGCGAAGGAGATAATCAATTTGAAATAACTCTAATGGAGTCAGAGCTTAATTTTACCAACCTTTGGGCGGATTTTAAAAGCATGTTAGCGGTTAGTATAAGTACGCCAGATATTAAAAACATTGAGCTTAATGCAGAATTTAAAAATAACACACTTAAAGGTAATTATACTGTTGCGCTTAATTCACTTCCCGATTTTATTGCCAGTACTAGTAGTAATAAAATTAGCGCTAATAAAGTTAACGCCTCAGGGCAATTTAATTTAATAAATATAGTCGATGGAAAACCAAGTGGTAATGCTACAAGTAGATTAACAGCCGCAAAGGTTGATTTTGCACAACTGAGTGTAGAGCAATACGAAGGTCGCTTAACGGCACAGCTAGATGATGCTTTAAACGCACAAATAACACTAAAAACCCTATTTAAAACGTTAAAATATAACGAATTTAAATTAACAGATATAAGCAATACCATAACTGCTAAAGCAAATTTAAGTCATGGTGAATTATTTGCAGACCTTAGTGCTAATACAGTAATAAATAAATTTAATAGCCCTGTTATAAAACTCAATAATATAAAAGTTGCTTCTACAGGATTGCAAAGTCGCGCTCTAAAAGCATCACATCACGTATTTGTAAACGATATTGAATTAGCGGTAAACCATCATATATCGGCAGTGGAACATCCATTTGAAATAGTAGTACCTACACAAAGTATAGTGTTATTAAATACCTTTATTCATCAGCTTGAGCCATTAGCGCAGCTTACACAGGGAACGTTTAATGGCCGAATCAGCGGGGATGTGAATTTACAACATGCCTCGTTTGCAATGGAGTTAAACAACGTAAGTGCGCTTTATAACGATTACCTTGCTAGCGATTTAAGTAGCCAATTTGTTGGCGAATATAATTCAGGGCAGCTTAATGTAAAACCCACTACCTTTAACTTAAATGAACTAAGGGCTGGTGTTGTTATTAAAAACATTAAAGGGAACTGGCAGGTTAAAAACAATAATGCGCGTATGTTTGACATTGCAGGAGCGTTATTTGATGGTGAGTTTAGCCTTGATAAATACTCACTTAATGACCTGCAGCAAGTTGCTAATGTTAAATTTAAAAACATTGATGCCAGTAAACTTATTACACTTGATGAACAGTCGGGGATTACGCTTTCAGGGCGTTTTGCCGGCACTTTGCCAGTGCACTTTAATAACACGGGTATTGAGGTAGTAAATGGCAGTTTAAGTAATCAAGGAACGGGTAAGTTAATGATTACTAATAACGCCGCATTTGATTCAGTTATGCAGCAGCAACAAGAGTTACAGCCTGTATTGGGATTACTTAAAAATCTTGATATACAAAAGCTTAATAGCAGTGTGGCACTTAAAAGTGATGGTTGGCTAAAGCTTGGCGTAAATTTGCAAGGTTATAATAAGCAAGCAGAGCAGCAAGTTAACTTTAATTATAATCATGAAGAAAATATATTTACTTTATTACGTGCATTGCGCTTAAGTGATGAAATTACACAAAAAGTTGAGCAACAATACTCACAAAAAGGAAACTAATGATGAAACAGTCGTTAAGCATAAAAGTACTTATTGTATTTGCAGCAATAAGTGCCCTTGGTGCGTGTACGCACCGAGTAGAGGTAGCTGCTAAAGAGCCTATTACAATTAATTTAAATGTGAAGGTTGATCACGAAATTCGTGTAAAAGTAGATAAAGAACTCGATAATTTATTTAGTGACGACAGTGAGTTATTTTAAGGAGCTAGGATATGAAAGTTAACAACAAATTAAGCATAATTACATTAGTTAGTGCTGTATGTATGTCTTTTTCGGCATGGGCTATTAGTTTAGATGATGCTAAAAGCCAAGGTTTAGTAGGCGAAGATAGCTCAGGCTATTTGGGCTTAGTGGTACAAAATGCAGAGGCTAAAGTGGTCGTTGATACCATTAATGCTAAGCGTAAAGCACAGTATTTAAAATTAGCGCAAAAAAATAACTTGTCACTGTCGCAAGTAGAGGCGTTAGCGGCGGCAAAAACAATCGAAAAAACCCAAAGAGGTCATTTTGTTGAAGTAAATGGTAATTGGGTTAAAAAATAACGAGTTATTTACTGTTATATGCTATTTACTGTTATATATAACCGAGCGCTTTAAGCGCTCGGTTTTTTACACCCTTCGAGTAACTGTTGCCAAAAATCGATACCCTTGCGCCTTGCTAAATTTATATTATGCTCAGGTATAGATTCGGGTTCGTTATAACTCTCAAGTGCTGCACTCATACTTGCTTCGCGAATTAAATGCAAAGTAGGAAAAGGGGAGCGATTAGTATAGTTTGCCGCATCGCTTGCATCGCTATCGGCAAATACATAATCGGGATGAAAATTAGCAATTTGATACTTACCTTCAAAACCTTGGGCTACTAACAGCGCGTTGGCTAAGTCAACCAAGTCTAAAAAGTCTTCAAAGTCGCAAAAGCCGTTATCAAACATAATAAGTGTGGTTTCGCGTGCAGCCTCTCGGTCAAGCTCAATACATTGCTCAAGCATGTCCATTACTGCATCGTCTATGCTGCTTGCAGGGCTTACAAAATAATGAATACAGTTATTTTCTACTTCTTTGCGGGCAAAGGGACAAAAGTTATATTTTACAATAACATTTGAAACCCATTCGCGGGTTTGGCTTATGGCTATGTTGGTCACGGTTTTGGCTCTAAATATTGATTAATAATGTTAAGTGTTTTTTGTATAGCACCTTGGTTATTGCCCACGCATTGCGCTGCTTTTTTACCTAAAGTTTGGCATGCTTTGCTGTTTTGATTTAATGCTATAAGTTGTTGTGTTAGCTCATCAGCATTATCAACCACAATAGCGCCTTTGAGCTTTATAAGCTCAGGGTAAATATGATCAAAGTTATAGGTATGCACCCCGCTGATAACGCCCACTGAAAATGCAGCTGATTCAAGAGGATTATGGCCACCGCGACGAATTAAACTACCGCCAATAAAACTCACATTAGCAGCGCCATATAAGTATTGCAGCTCGCCAAGCGTATCTGCTAACAAGACGTTTTCGTTATTATAATTATTATTGCTGCGACGACTAAAACTCAGTGTACTTTGCGTTAGTAAATCTGCAACCTTATTGAACTGTTCAGGATGGCGCGGCGCTATTATGAGTAACGCATTGGGTTGTTTTTCTAATAGATTTTTATGAGCGCTAATTACCTGCTCATGCTCGATAGGGTGAGTGGAGCCTGCAACCCATATAAAGCGCTGCTCTAAATTATAAAGCTGTTTGAGTGCAGTTACCTTAGTTAGTTGCTCTTGGGTAGGTGTAATATCAAATTTTATTGAACCTGTAACTTTGCTTTTATGTGGCTCAAGGCCAAGCTCTATAAAGCGTTTGGCGTCAGTTTTATTATGACTGGCCAATACAGTGATAGAGCGCATAATAATATGTGTTAGCTTAGCTACTTTTTGATAACCCTGTTGCGATTTTTCAGACAAGCGAGCGTTTAAAACAAGTACCGGAATATTTCTATTGCGACTACTTGCCATAAGGTTGGGCCACAGTTCAGTTTCTAAAATACACAGGGCTTGTGGCTTTACTCGTTTTAAAAATTGGGCGGTTGCAAATGGAAAGTCCATAGGTAAGTAGCAGCAGGCTACCGTGTTTTTAAATTGCGTAATGATTTGCTCACGACCAGTAGGGGTGTTGCACGTTATAAGTATATTTAATTTAGGGTGCGCTTTTTGTACTGCTTTGATCAGGGGGGTAGCGGCGAGTACCTCACCTACAGATGCACAATGCACTAGCAGCGGCTTATTGTTATTGGCAAATAAAGACTTGTCCACAAAACCAAAGCGCTGTTTAAAGTGCGCTCTATAACCTGGGTTTTTTTTACCGCGTAATACATATAAATAAAATACGATTAGTGGGCTAATAATCATTAATGCGAGTGAATAAAAAATGCGTGCCATACTAAGCTTTTATAAGGGTAAGTCGTCTTAGTTTAACGTGAAAATGATCAATTCTAAACACAGAAAAGATAAAATATGGTTTGTGTTCAGCTGCTACCCGATAAAATAATAATAACGCTATTCAAGTTAGCTCAAAATACCTCTTTCAGTAATATGTATATTGAGGTGATTTGGGTATAGATTTATGGAATAATGAAATTAATTTTTCCTGCCATTTCAATTCCTAGAGGAATTTACCATGTCAATTATCGATTCAGTAGCAACGAGTTACCTTGAGAGTTTAAATCGTCATTTAGCATTATTTGAAACGATGGAGGCTTATCATCAAGAGTCTATGCAATTGTTAGAAGTGTGCCATAGTGCATTACAAGCAGGCGGTAAGGTTGTTTGGCTTGGTAACGGTGGTAGTGCAGCCGATGCACAGCATTTAGCGGCAGAATTTGTAGTGCGTTATAAATTAGAGCGTGGTCCACTTGCATCTATGGCACTTACAACCGATACGTCAATTTTAACTGCGCACAGTAACGACTATCATTTTGACACTGTGTTTGAACGCCAAGTACAAGCCTTATGTAAACCAGAAGATTTAGTTATAGGGTTAACCACATCAGGTACAAGCGCCAATATTAATCTAGCGTTAGCAGCAGCGAATAAAATAGGGGCCTTTACCGTAGCATTAACGGGGCGTGATGGCGGTGAAGTTAAAAATATTGCCAAATTACCTATTATTATTAAAAACGATGAAACAGCGCGAATTCAAGAAGCACACATGTTTATTGGCCATTGGTTATGTGAAGCTATTGATATGGTAGTTGCGGAGCAGCAGTAATGGATTTATCGCTATTAAAAAATTTATCTGCTGCGCGTATTTTGGTGGTTGGCGATGTAATGCTTGACCGTTATTGGTATGGTGATTCAGGGCGTATTTCCCCAGAAGCTCCGGTGCCGGTAGTTAAAGTAAGTAAATTAGAAGACAAAGCCGGTGGCGCAGCAAACGTGGCTAAAAATATAGCCCGATTAGATGGTAAAGTAGGCCTACTTGGCTTAATAGGCGAAGATGAAGGTGGACAGATACTAGAAGGCATTTTAGAAGGTGAAAAAATAAATTCACAGTTAGTAAGTGTATGCGACTTACCGACAATTTCTAAAATGCGAGTGATTAGCCGTCATCAGCAAGTTGTACGGTTAGATCTAGAAGAGACGTTTACAGAGCAACACAGCCAGCTGTTATTAAACCGTTTAGAGCTAGTACTTGATGAGTACGATTTTATTGTGTTTTCTGATTACAATAAAGGTTCATTGAGCCTGATTGAAAACATGATAAGCCTAGCTAAAAAAGCAGGGAAAACGGTACTCGTTGATCCTAAATCGTCTGATTTACACTTATATAGAGGTGCAGACTACATTACACCAAATTTAAATGAGTTTAAATTAGCGGGTGGGCAAACAGACTCAGAAGAGAGTTTGGCAACAAGTGCGCGTAAACTCATAAGTGACGCAGGCATAAAAGCAATGTTGCTAACGCGTTCAGAGCAAGGAATGTCGTTAATTAGTGCGACTGAAAAATATGATTTTGCCGCGCAAGAGCTTGAAGTCAGTGATGTAACCGGCGCAGGCGATACAGTTATAGCAACTCTAGCCGTGATGCTAGGGGCGGGAATGACACCTAAAAATGCGGTGGAAATTGCTAACTTAGCAGCGGGCATTGCGGTGAGTAAATTAGGTGCGGCCACAGTGTCGCCAGAAGAACTTAGTCGTAAGCTGGGGCAATATTTACATGCCACAGGTGAGCATTATCAAACTCCGTTTGATGATGTGCTGCAGCATATAGAGTTTGCAAAACAAAATGGCGAAACAATTGTATTTACCAATGGCTGCTTTGATATTTTGCACGCTGGGCACGTACGCTATTTAGCACAAGCAAAAGCGCGTGGCGATAGATTAGTCGTGGGGCTAAATAACGATGAGTCTATATCACGATTAAAAGGCGCTGATAGGCCAATTAATCCGTTGGATGAAAGAGCTATGGTATTAAGTGCGCTTTCTTCTGTTGATTGGGTTATTCCATTTGGCAGTGCAGATGAAAATGATACACCCGCTAAATTAATCGAGCAAATTAGCCCGGATATCTTAGTTAAAGGCGGCGACTACACGGTTGAACAAATAGCCGGTGCTGAGCATGTGCTACTTCACGGCGGAAAAGTTGAGGTGCTTGAATTTTTAGATGGTTGTTCAACGTCAAAAGTGATTAGTAAGATTAAGCAGTAATTACGACGGTTATTAATGAATTAAAAAAGGGATGAAAACAGTGTTTTCATCCCTTTTTATTTGCACTTATTATCCTAGTTTAGGATAGCCAAAAATCCCGAATTTAAAAGTTATATTCATATTTAGCAAATGCAGATGTGTCGTTCTCTGCTGCATCGTTATTTGATGCAAAAGCGCCTAGCGTTAAGCGCCCACCCATAGCAAGTTGCCTGTAACGTATTTCAAGCTGTTTACTGTTATAAGCTGTTTTAGTAATGGTATTACCTAAATCAGGGTTATTAGGGTAACGATCGCGGTTATCATTGTTGTAATCAACATCGCGTAATTTAACTTGCCAATCATCTCCATTTGAAAGCTGGCCTAGCACAGTTAGTACTAGTGATTGCGCGTCATTATCAAATGTTGAACCTATGGTACGGCCATGGTAGCGGTAACCCGATTTGTAATCTGAATGCTCGTAATAGCAGTTTTCACTGCTTGATTCAGCAGAGCATGTTACGCCCGTATCTATGTACTCTACATTTACTAATACGTTTTGATCATAAATACGATGAGTAGTTTGTACACCAAATAAATAGGCTCTGTCGACAGGTTTAAACTTTGAGCTGGCATCTTCACCAATGGTACTTGCATAAATTGCGTACGGTTGGCTAAATAAAGTGTCAGACCAGCGAATATCTATACCCGCAAGTTGATTACCAATCTTAGATTTTAATTCATCATCACAAGTAGTAGTGCCATCTATACAAGCTGCTTCACCTGTCACTATATCAATAAAGTCACTCGCTGAACTTGGTTGGCCATCGCCAGCCCATTGCGCTGACCAGCTCAGTGCAATTTCTAATTGCTGTAATGGCCTGAAATTAACGCGAGTACTCCACAGTAAAGCATCAGGAATTACACGAGTAGACTCTAGCTGAGCCATTTGCGCGGTAAATCCCCATTGGCCTAGCCAGCTTAGCCAAGGCGTTTCAAAAGCAGTGCTTTGCTCACGAGTCACGCTCATTGCAGGCAATGGTTTAGCGTTGCCCGACATTATTAAACTATTATCAACCCCCGGGCCCCAAAACTGCTCTATGGCACCGGCTCTAAAAATCCAGTTACCTAAACGGTAGGCTATATAACTGCCATCAAAGGAGGTGTCATTACAGTCAGTAAGTGCTTGCTCATCTAGCACTATATCGTCTGCAGTTTTCCCCGCTACAAAACATTTTTTGCCATCATTGCGATAATTAACCGCTACTTTAGCGGCAAAACTGTCGCCTAAATAGGCGTAGGCAGCAGATGCTTCTGACTCTTGGGTATTAGTTGCGCCAAAACTGGTGGCGACAATAGTATCTGAACTTGCAAAAGCAGACAGCTGTACACTGTGAGCCCCTGTGTTTTCTGACTTATAACGATGTTTTACCCGTAATAAAGCATCTTGCAAATTTGGCGATAATTGGCCAAGTGGAGTGTTATCTACTTCACTTATAAAGCTCTTCCACATTAGAGGGTAAGTGGTTACCGGGGCTAAAATAACGCCAGCATCGGCTAAAAGTTGAATATCAGCTCTTAACCCGTAATCATCTGGTTTTACCCATGGCTCTGCGTTAACCGACGCGCTCATTGCGCAAAAAAGTGAAGACAATATAAAAATTTTGTTTCGCAAAGTTCAGATCCTTGTGATTTTAATTACCTTAAGTTTAGCAATGAAAGCATGGTATTGCAGTAACTAATCAATATTGAATAGGAGATTTAATAAATAAATGTGTAACCTTTCCTCTATCCTAAAAAGAGTGGGGTTGATATAATTAAGTTCATATTAGGAATTGAGAATGTAATGAGCAGTAAACGACTTTTATTTATACCAGTATCATCACCTGCAGGAATTGGTGAGTATATGCGCTCATTATTATTAGCCCAGACTCTAAAAGCTGAACTGGCAGATAAAGTTGATGTTCATTTTGTATTAAATAAGCATTCATCTTACGCTGAGGCATGTCCATTTGAGACGACTTTGTTAAATCACTCTGCAACCAAAGAACGTGGAAAAGTAGTGCAAGTTATAGAGAAAATAAAGCCGGATGTGGTTATTTTTGATTGTGCTGGTCGTGCTGCGCATATGAAGGCTGCAAAAAATGCTGGGGCTAAAGTGGTATTTATCTCTCAACATGCCAAAAAACGTGCAAAAGGATTAAAGTTAAATCGCGCAGGCCTTATTGACTTCCATTGGGTTGTACAACCTAATTATTGTATTGAGCCATTAAGCTGGTTAGAAAAAGCAAAGTTAGCACTGTTTCCCCTTGCATCTCCTGCTAATGTTGGTCCATTTATAGTATTTGCCACCATAGAACAAAAAAAACAGGTGTTAAATAATTTTAAATTAGAGTCACAAGGGTATTTTATTGTAAGTGCTGGCTCCGGTGGGCATGTGATTGAAGGTTCTAACTGCGCTGATGTTTATTTTCAAGCTGCTCTAAAAATAAGCCAACGCACGGGGTTGAAAGGGGTCGTTGTTTTTGGTTCTAATTACAATAAAAAACTACCAAAAACGGATCAGCTTTTGTGCTTGTCAAGTCAAGGTAATGAGGACTTTTTGGCGTTACTAAGTGAAGCTAAAATGGCTGTGCTCAGTGCAGGAGATACCTTATTACAAGCTATAGCTGTACGTACTCCTGTTGTTGCTTGTGCAATCTCAAAGGATCAACTTGCACGCTTAGAGAGCTGTGTGAAAACTCAAGTGGTTGTTAGGTCGGAACTAGAAGTAGATGCTATTGTAGCTAGAGTAGAGCAAGTAATTAATGAACCCTTATATACAAAAATAACCCAAGAATATAAGTATTTAGAAATCAAGAATAGTTTTGATGTAGTTACTGAAGGTGTAAAAGCATTATTATTGGAAGTAAATAATGAATATAGTGATAGTAATTGATTCACTGGTTGGCGGTGGTGCTGAAAAAGTAATGCTTACTTTAGCAGAGCAAATAGTGGCACTTAAACACAATGTTACTATTTTATCACTCGCTAATAGCGTTGAATACGATATTCCAAGTAACTTACAAGTTGAGAGCTTATTTACGGATAGAGCGTCGAAGGTTGACCGCTTTTGGCAGCGCAAAGCAAGTGTCGCTAAACTAGAGTCGTGGTTTGAAAAAAAGAGAAGTGAAGTTGGGTACATTGACTTAGTGCTGTCAAATTTAGATCGTAGTAATAACCTGCTTGTTCGTAGTAATGTAGAAAATGTCCATTTTGTTATACATAACTCAGTAAATGCTGAGCTAGCAAGGCAAAAAAAATTAGGGCCTCTTTCTTATTTATACCTTAAAAAAAGTAAACAAAATTTAAATGGAAAATCACTCATTTGTGTATCAAAAGGGGTTGAAAATGAAATTACCCAAGGTAACTTAATTACTCCAAGTGCGATCACTACAATTTATAACCCATTCGATTTAAAAAAAATCAATCAGCAAGCCAGTGAGCTAAACACTAACATTCCTAATGTGCCTTACCTTATTCATGTTGGGCGATTAGCCAAACAAAAACGTCATGATGTTTTATTTGCAGCGTTTGCTAGGTTAGATAAAAAGTACAAACTAGTACTGTTATGTAACAAACCGACAAAGGCATTAAAACTTGCACAGCAATATGGAATTGCAGAGCAACTGATTGTGCCAGGGTTTGAGCAAAATCCGTATAATTGGATAAAACATGCCAAAGCGCTAGTATTAAGCTCAGATTTTGAAGGCTTGCCAACGGTATTAATAGAAGCACTTGCAGTAGGTACACCAGTGGTGAGCACTAATTGTACTTTTGGTCCCAGCGAAATACTAACAGGTGCGCTAAGTAAATATTTAGTGCCAATACAGCAAAGTGAGCAGTTAGCACGTGTAATTGAACAAGTGCTGGCAGATAAGCCAAACGTTACAAATGCAGCTATTTTACAACAAGTAAACGCAGAGCAAGTGGCTGCCAAGTACTTAGCTTTAGCTAACTAGCAGCTAAAGTAAATTAGCGCTTAAGCTTTGTGTAACAAACATACAAGGCTTGCCAGTCGCTGGCTTGCCAGTTAAATACAGGGTTGCGGCCTTGTTCTTTTAAAAACGAGCGCTTTAGGCGTTCCATATTACTTTGTTGCCATTGTAAGGCGGGCGGTTTAATTTCGCCGCGATCAAAGTCAATAATATATACTTGGCCAGTGTCATTAAATAAAATATTATTAATGTTTAAATCTGCGTGGTATACGCCCTTACTGTGAAAGAGCGCAATGGTTGTGGCGATACTTGCTAATTCAGATTCAGTTAAAGCACGCTCAACGAGTATATCCAGTACACTTTTGGCACCTGTTACCGCCTCGGTAATAATATCACCGCGGTAAATTAACCCGCTTCGAGTCACTTTTGCAGCAATGGGAGTTGGTACATTTAAGCCAAGCTCAATTAACTGCGCCATTAAAGCAAACTCTTTATATACTCGCGTTTGCTCAAAGCCTAAATACAAGTATTGGTCACTGAGTAATTTACCGACCAAGCCACCGCGCCAATAATGCCTCAGCACAGCGGTTAGTTCATTATTTTTAAAAAACCACGCCATTGCGCGGCCTTTTTTAGCACCCACTATTTTATTTTGTTGCTGCCAGTAGTCGGCATTAAACCAGTTTAAATTAACCTGATTTTCATAATTAGGGTGGCTCAGCAGAGTATGCTTACCTTGGACGTGTTGTTTGAACATAGCTCACGGGTATTACTTAAATATGCGCCTATGTTAGCGCGTTTTAAAGCCGAGGATAAGTACTTGCAATAGCGCGATTATAATTTAAGATCGGGTTTTACTATTTAATGCCCAAGGAAACGCGTGACTCCAGTGCCTAACTACTCCTCTATTTGTATTTTACGACTCTCTGCTATTGGCGATGTATGCCATGCTGTAAGTGCAGTACAAGCGATTCAAAAAGCGCATCCTAATGCAAAAATCACTTGGGTTATTGGCAAAGTAGAAGCTATGTTATTGGCCAACTTACCCGGTATTGAGCTGGTGGTGTTTGATAAAAAACAAGGCAGCGTGGCACTGAAAAATTTAAAGCAAACTTTTAAAGGGCAAAAATTTGATGTACTGCTTAATATGCAGGTAGCACTAAGGGCCGGGTTTGTTGCACGTTGTATTCCTGCAAAAGTTAAAATAGGCTTTGATTGGGCGCGCTCAAAAGAGCTGCATAGCTTATTTATAAATAAACGTATTGCAGCGCAGCCACATGCGCATGTGCTAGAAGGGTTTAAAGGCTTTGCTAAAGCCATTGGCGTAAATGATTATCAGCCAAGTTGGGAAATGCCTTACACACAGCAAGATCAAAACACAGCCGATGAATTACTCACTGCAGAATATTTATCTAATAAGCTGTTTGTTATCTCTCCAGCAGCAAGTAAAGCGCAGCGCAATTGGCTTCCCGAACGTTATGCTGCGCTTGCAGATTATGCTCATCAGCAAGGGTTTAAAGTGGTATTGACCGGCGGCCCTACCGAGCTGGAAATAAACCTTGCCAATAATATTATTAAACACAGCCAGCACCGCATTTTAAACCTAGTTGGTAAAACTAAGCTTAAAGAATTGTTATGCGTGTTAAAACGCGCCAGTGTAGTGCTAGCCCCAGATACTGGCCCTGCTCATATGGCAGTAACGGTAGGCACTCCTGTTATTGGGCTATATGCCCATTCAAACCCAGCGCGTACAGGGCCGTATTTATACCAAAACTATGTGGTTGAGGTATACCATCAAAACTTGCTTAAGCAAACGGGTAAAACAGCGCAGCAGCTGCCTTGGGGCACACGTATTAAAGGTGACGATTTAATGAGCCAAATTACCATTGATGCGGTAAAAGCGATGTTTGATCATGTTGTGCAAAAAGAGTCGTTATAATGAATCAATCACACAAAAATAAAGCACTATTTTTAGATAGAGATGGCGTAGTAAACGTTGATCATGGCTATGTGTATCAAAGTGAGCAGTTTGAATTTATCGAAGGCGTATTTACCACGTGCAAGGCATTTTATGATGCCGGTTATAAAATTATTATTGTTACTAATCAATCTGGTATTGGTCGTGGTTATTACACCGAGGCAGACTTTATAGCACTAACCAGCTGGATGAAAGCACAGTTTAGCGCACATCAAATACTGATAAGCGACGTTTATTTTTGCCCTCATCATCCTATAAATGCATTGCCTGAGTATTTAAAACAGTGCGCTTGCAGAAAGCCAGCTCCAGGTATGCTACTGCAAGGTATTAGTGAGCATAATATCGATCCGCAGCAAAGTATTATGGTAGGCGATAAAAAAAGTGATATGCAAGCTGCAGAACAAGCTGGCATTGCCACGCGCGTATTGGTGCACTCTGGCCAGCAGTTTGATGACAGCGCCAAACAAACTGCAGATTTTATTTTCAATTCAATTAATGATTTACCAGCACTTTTATAAATTCAAATACGCCCCCCAATTCAGGCACTGTAAACTGGCAGGAATTGCTGCCAAATTTATAATTTGCGATGAACTGCAAACAGTGCATTTTATTCGTTAAACTTTTACAATACCCCACATAATAAACAGTAGCTTTGTTTTGCTGTTTAACCTGTTAAATCAAATGGAGACTAAAGATGAGAGCATCTGCTTTTTTTAGCCAGCTACAACAGCAAATTGAAGACGTAAAAACTGAAGGTTTGTATAAAAGCGAGCGTATTATTTTATCGCAGCAGCAAGCTCAAATTGAAGTTGCATCAGGCAAAGTAATTAACTTTTGTGCTAATAATTACCTAGGCTTAGCAAATAGCCCAGAGCTAATTAAAGCAGCGCAAGATGGCTTAGATGCACATGGTTTTGGTGTGGCCTCAGTACGCTTTATTTGTGGTACGCAAGATATTCACAAAACATTAGAGAAAAAAATCAGTGAGTTTTTAGAAACCGAAGATACTATTTTATACTCATCGTGCTTTGATGCTAATACAGGTCTGTTTGAGACTATTTTAGGCGCTGAAGACGCGATTATTTCGGATTCACTTAATCATGCTTCAATTATCGATGGCGTACGTTTATGTAAAGCTAAGCGTTTTCGTTATGCTAATAACGATATGGCTGACCTTGAAAAGCAGCTTATTGCCGCGACCGAAGCCGGTGCTAAAACTAAGCTAATTGCCACAGATGGCGTTTTTTCTATGGATGGCGTTATTTGTGATTTAGCCACAGTGTGTGATTTAGCTGATAAATACGATGCATTAGTAATGGTTGACGACTCGCATGCTGTGGGGTTTGTTGGCGAAAATGGCAAAGGCACACCAGAGTATTGTAACGTGCTTGATCGCGTAGATATTATTACCGGTACATTAGGTAAAGCACTGGGCGGTGCGTCGGGTGGTTATACATCAGGTAAAAAAGAAATTGTTGAATGGTTGCGTCAACGTTCGCGCCCTTACTTATTTTCAAACTCATTAGCTCCGGCAATTGTGACTGCATCGATTAAAGTGCTTGAAATGCTAGAAAGTGGTGGCGAGCTTCGCGCTAAGCTTTGGTCAAACGCTAAATACTTCCGCGAGCAAATGGAAGCTGCTGGCTTTACCTGTGGTGGTAAAGATCATGCCATTATTCCAGTTATGTTAGGCGATGCTAAAATTGCATCATTAATGGCTGATAAGTTATTGGTTGAAGGTATTTATGTAACCGGTTTTTCATTCCCAGTTGTACCTAAAGGTCAGGCACGTATTCGTACCCAAATCTCAGCTGCACACAGTATTGAACAACTTGATACAGCCATTGCTGCCTTTACCCGTATCGGTAAAGAAATGGGCGTAATTTAATTTTATTTTAAACCGCGCTATAGCCGCGGTTTTTTAGTTGAGTGTGAATAATGAAAGCATTATCTAAATTAAAAGCAGAACCGGGTATTTGGATGACAGATGCGCCAAAACCAGAAGTTGGCCATAACGACCTGCTAATTAAAATTCGTAAAACTGCAATTTGTGGCACCGACGTCCATATTTATAAATGGGACGAGTGGGCGAAAAAAACCATTCCTACACCTATGGTTGTTGGCCATGAATATGTTGGCGAAGTGGTTGATATGGGCCAAGAAGTACGTGGCTTTAAGGTTGGCGACCGAGTATCAGGCGAAGGCCATATTACGTGCGGGCATTGTCGTAACTGTCGTGCAGGGCGCGTACATTTGTGTCGTAACACCACAGGTGTAGGCGTAAACCGCGAAGGTGCATTTGCTGAATACTTAGTTATACCAGCGTTTAATGCGTTTAAAATCCCTGATAATATTTCAGACGAATTAGCATCAATTTTTGACCCCTTTGGTAATGCCGTACATACCGCGCTGTCGTTTGATTTAGTAGGCGAAGATGTATTAATTACTGGTGCAGGCCCCATTGGTATTATGGCAGCGGCCGTGGCAAAACACGTAGGTGCACGTCACGTAGTTATTAGCGATGTAAACGAATACCGCCTAGAGCTAGCACGCAAAATGGGTGCAACACGCGCTGTTAACGTAGCCAACGAAAAGCTTGAAGATGTAATAAAAGAGTTAGGTATGACTGAAGGTTTCGATATTGGCCTTGAAATGTCAGGTGTACCAAGTGCTTTTAATTCTATGCTAAATAACATGAATCATGGTGGTAAAGTTGCCATGCTAGGTATTCCACCATCAAATATGGCAGTAGATTGGAACCAAGTTATTTTTAAAGGCTTAGTGATCAAAGGTATTTATGGCCGTGAAATGTTCGAAACCTGGTATAAAATGGCAAGTCTTATTCAATCAGGTTTAGACTTAAACCCAATTATCACTCATCAATATTCAATAGACGACTTTCAAGCTGGTTTTGATATGATGATTTCAGGACAATCAGGCAAAGTGATACTAAACTGGGACTAATGTAGTTCAATACGGTTTTAGCAATGGTATTAAAAGGGCGGCTTGAGTCGCCTTTTTTATTGATTTAATTATTTTAAAAGAGATTTCAATGGCATTTAAACATATATCAATAGCACAAACTCTTGAATTATTAGATAAAGAAGACGTGGTAATTGCAGACATCCGCGATCCAAATTCATATCAAGCGGGGCATATTCCAGGTTCTGAAGCGCTTTCGAACGCTAACATTGCACACTTTATGATGGAAAAAGAGTTTGATCAGCCAATAATTATTGTTTGTTATCACGGTATGAGCTCGCAAGGCGCAGCAAGCTACTTAGTGGAGCAAGGCTTTGAAGATGTGTACAGTATGGATGGCGGTTTTACAGCATGGGAAGCGGCCTACAGCGAGAAAATTGAACGATGATAGAGCTTGGCAGTTTAAATAATCCGCGTGCAGCACAAGGCTTTATAGACTATTTAAAAAGCCAAGGCTTGCAAGGCGAGTTGCGCTCAATAGATGGTAGCACAGTAATTATTAGCGTATTACCTGAGCACTTTCATCAAGTGCAACCGCTTTGGGCTGAGTTTACGCAAAATCCTAATCATGCCCGCTACCAGCAAGCATCTTGGGAAGTTGGAAGTACGCAATCACCGCTTAAGTATCAAGGGCAATCGCTGAATTTAATGGCGCGATTTAAAGCGCTTAGCTGGCTTAATCAAACGGTTAGCATTTTAAGTATTATTATTTATATTGCATTTTTATTGGGTGGGTTTGAAACAATATATACCACGTTGCAGTTTAACCCTGCCGAGCCATTAACGTGGATTACCCCTGCAGTAGTGCACTTTAGCGCCATGCACATTGTATTTAACTTAGTTTGGTGGGTGTCGCTTGGCGATAACATCGAAAAACAATGTGGCAAGCTAAGCCTAATAGGGCTATTTGTAGTAAGTGCCTTAATCAGCAATTGGGCACAATATTTAATGGTTGGCCCTAACTTTGGCGGATTAAGTGGTGTGGTGTATGCGCTACTTGGCTTTTGCTGGATTTACAGCGCCTTAAACCCTAAACAACCTGCATTAGTAAGCACTGCAATTATTGGTTTTATGCTAATTTGGTTGGTGCTTGGATTTGCGGATGTGTTGTTTATAGGAATGGCTAATTGGGCGCATTTAGGCGGGTTAATTAGCGGTATGGCTTATGCCCTTACCACGTCTATGTTAAAAACTAAAAGCCACAATTAGTGATATAAATACTTGGTGAACAAGACTTCACGGATGATCTCTTGTCCCGTTTCTTCTTTTAATAAGCTTTTAAGTTTTGCTGCACTTTTTACTCTTATTTCTTCACGCCCACTGAGCGATTTTATTTTATCTTCAGGTTCTTTAGATAAAATTTCAACTAAGGCGTCGCGCAGCAATGGCGTATGGTGCTCTACGGTTGCAATATCTGATGCGTTATTAAGCATTAAATCGATAGTAATGCGCACATAGCCCATTTTTTTACTCGATGCGCCAATATAGTTGGTAATAATGTCTGGCTCAAAACCAAAGTAACCCACAGTCGAATCTGCTCGTGCGGTTAAGCTTACTAAACTTGCGATAAGTACAAAAAGGCCGGCGAATACTGTTTTTTTCATGTTAAATGCTGTTTTTTATAAACGTGTTGTAAATAGTCTATACCTTATAGTGCCTAATATACAGCGCAGAGCAACTATTAGTGGCAGTAAATCGTACTTTTTCAAATGCTTTGGCAATGTTATTATTCAACTGATTTTTATTAAGTAGAGCAATTGTGATTACTTTCCCTGTTTCATTATCTGCCGATTGGCAATGTGCCTCACTGTTTAGTGATTTATCGAGTGCAGAGCAAGAGTGGTTATTTGAACCGCATTCATTAACAGCCAAATTAAAAAGTCGCTCACAGTGTTTTAGTGTAAAAGTACTTAGTGAGCAAGAGTTTGAGCTTAGTGCAGAGCAACAACAATTATTAGGCTGTACGCAAACTACTGCGCTTAACCGTGAGGTACTTTTACTTTGCGACAATAAACCGGTTGTATATGCGCAAAGCTGGTTGCCAGCAAGTGTTAACGCCGCAAATAATAAATTACATAATATGGGGGAGCGACCATTAGGCGATGTGATTTTTCAAGATCCACAATTAACCCGCACAGATATAGAAATTGCGCGCTTTAATACCCAGCATTCATTACAACAGCTTGTTGCACAATTAAAGTTACCATCGCAAAGTTTACTTGGCCGTCGCAGTCTATTTTCGCTTAAAGACTATAAATTTTTAGTGTGTGAAGTGTTTTTACCAGGAGCGTATTTGTACTCATGAAATTAGCGCGTTTAACCCCAAGCCATATTCCTTATTATATTGCGCTCATGCGTATAGATAAACCAATAGGTACTTTACTATTACTTTGGCCAACATATTGGGCGCTGTGGTTAGCAAATGCAGGAATGCCAAGTTTAACTAACTTTATAGTATTTACGCTGGGTGTTGTGATAATGCGCAGCGCCGGATGCGTTATTAATGATTTTGCCGACAGAAAAATAGATGGTTCGGTTAAACGTACAATGCAGCGGCCATTAGTTTCAGGACAGGTTAGTAGTGGTGAAGCGATTAGTTTGTTTATATTATTAATAACAGTCGCATTTTTACTGGTGTTAATGCTTAGTGTAAATACAATATTACTCTCTTTTGGTGCACTTGCTTTAGCGTTTTGTTACCCGTTTATGAAGCGTTATACACAATTACCGCAAGTGGTGTTAGGCGCAGCATTTGGTTGGGCTATTCCTATGGCTTTTATGGCGTCAATTAATGCACTTCCTATACAGGCTTGGCTGTTATTTATTGCTAATATTTGCTGGACGGTAGCCTACGACACTATGTATGCCATGGTCGACAGAGATGATGACTTAAAAATAGGGGTTAAATCTACCGCTATTTTATTTGGTAAATACGATCGTCACATTATAGGGTTACTTAATTTAGCCTTTATAGCGTTAATGCTCGCTATAGGAGCACTTAATAATATTGGGCTGAGTTATTGGCTTGGTCTTAGTGTTGCTATTGTATTGTTAGTTTACCAACAAGTGCTTATTCAACAACGCGCACGCACCGATTGTTTTAAAGCGTTTTTAAACAATCATTATGTAGGATTAGCCTTTTTTATCGGCTTATTGTTTTCCTACCCTGTCGCATTTTAATAACAGGGTAGAGTATTGTTAGCGGGGTGGATCAATAATGCCACTGATTGACGTGTTTTTTCTGAACCAACCAGCAATCGAGTAGCGTTCATCAACCGCAGGTAGCACTTCATGAACAAAGCGTTCGCTTTCAAATAATACTAAGGTGCCAGCTGTTGGCCTAATAGTAATTTCAATGTCTTTACTTTTAGGTTTATAAATAACTAACTCGCCGCCTTGCTGTGGCGTGTTTAAGTATAAAACGGTGGTAAAAACACGGTTAGAACGACCTTTAAAAGCATCAACATGCTTTTTATAAAAATCACCTAAAGTATATTTTGCGTAGTGGCATTCATAATCAAATAACCCCATAAAAAAACACCGGTTAAGTGTTGTTCTAATGCCTTCCATCGCAGTTTGATAATTTTTTTGGGCTTGCGAACTGCCATCAAACCAGTATGTTTTGTCTTTGCGAATAGTGCTATCAATTTGCTGATTATTTAAGCGGCCAATTCCAGCTAAGCTAAAGTGCGGGTTTATCCGGTAACAATCGGCCATTAAATCAGACATTAAGCCTTCATCAATGGCGTTTTCAACAATAGCGTAACCATAAGCTTCAATATGATCTAAATATATTTCTGAGGTAATAAAGTTGCCCATTGATACTAATTATTAAAATAAAGAGCAGCTAGTCTAGTGCAAAGCAACTTAATAGCCATCATTTATATGTTTAAAGGCACTTATTTTATTTATTAATTTACCGTCATAGCCATTTTTTTTATCAGTGATAACAGGTGCTCTATATGCTCACCCACTTCAATTTTTTGACTCGTTTGTACTATAAGTTGCTCACGGCTTAGGTCTTTATTGGTTTTTAACTGAATAAGATTACTATTTTCAGCAATAGCATTGGTGTGCTCAATGCCTGCTATTGCAAAATGATCTGACTTTTCAAGACCTGCCATTACTTGCTCTATGCTGCCAACTTTAATGCTAGATGATTTGTTTAATCCATCAATGGCTTCATTAAGCATAAGTTGTACGGGTTTAGATTGTGAAAAACAACCAAACATAGGGTAGTGATCTAGCTCTTGTTTGCTAATGTCGGCTTTATGCGCAAGAGGGTGGTTTTTAGAAACAAATAAAATTAGCTGATCAGGTAAGTGAATATCACTACCAATGCTATTAATGGCTTGCGAATAAACACTAATATCTATTTCGCCCTGTTGCAGTTTACGCGAAAGTTCTTGTTTATCTTGGAGTTGCATTTCAATTTTAATATGCGGATATTGATTTAAAAATTGCCCACACGAAATAGGTACAACACTACTTGCTTTGTTGGTGTAGCCAATAATTAGCTTTTTTTCAATAGTGCCATTAATAGATTGAAAAATACGCTGCTTAGTTAATGCCAACTCACTAAGCGTATTTTTAGCATAATCAAGAAAAAGTTCACCAGCATCGGTAAGGTGTACCGAGCGAGTAGAGCGTTTAACTAACTCGTAGCCTATTTCTTCTTCAAGAGTTTGAATGCTACGTGTAAGCGCCGACGTGCTTATTTTAGTTTGTTCTGCGGCTTGTCTGAAGTGGCGTAACATGCCAAGTGCTATGAATTGTTCCAGTTGTTCAAATCTCACTTTATAGTCCCTTTTTATAAGTAAGTCGCATATACGCGAACATAGTAATATTACTTATTAATCTATTAAAATTAATAAGTAATATAATATTTAAATGCGATTGTAAATTTATAATAAATTTCAATCAGCATATCCCTCTTTTAGTATTAATTAAAGAGTGAAATTGTTAAATAGTATTATCCTTTAGGTTAATAACTAATAGTTTGTTATGTGTTTTAAGCTTTTATTATGCAAGTAACATATAAAGTAGCTTTGCCTTAAGGGTTAATAAACCACTGTGCAAAAATTATTATTTGAAACTATAAGCTTTTATTCAACAAAGTTACGACTAACCCGGTTGCTCAATGGTTTATTTTCAATGCTTTGCAGTTCTATTTCAATTGCATCGCAAGAAATATGAATTTCAAATAACGAAGTTAATAACGATAAACTTAAGCAAGTAAGACTAACGCCAAATAAAATAATTCCAGTAGTATTGAGCTCTATAAATAACGCAAACATGGAAAGTGTGCATAGTAAAAAAGATACAACTCCATATACCTGCATGGTTCTTATAAGTTTTATACGCTTTCTTAAATTGGTTATTTGCGCAACAACAACCGGGCGAATTGATTCACCTTCACGGGCGTTTAATCCTCTAATTAATTGCGCTATTACTAAAAATCGGTTTGTATAGGCAAGTAGTAACAATGAAATAGCCGGAAAAAGTAATCCTGGAGTTGTAAGTGTCATATTTATTCCTGCAAGCTGGCTAGTTTATGAATTAACACATTAATGAAAGGCATTGTAAACACAAATAAATGAGGTGAAAATTGCAAAATACTAATAGTGATAACTTAACCGTTGACCCTTTCGCATGGATCACAATATATCGCGCTGAAAATAGTTTAGAAGCGAATATAATTAAAGGCTTAATTTTAAATGATGGCATAGAGTGTCAAATTAAAGGTGAAATGCTGCAAGGAGCTTTGGGAGAAATACCGTTTGATCAGGCTCAAGCCAGTGTGCAGGTTTATGCGATAAAAGAGCGCCATGCGCGACAAATATTGGTAAACTACCAGCAAGTAAAACAATCAGCTCCAGATTGGGTGTGTCCTAATTGTAATGAGCATAATGGATCAACATTTGAATTTTGTTGGTCATGCGAGACGTTAAAAAATGACAAAAGCAAATAACTTTCAGCGTATTAGAGAGCTAAACTACTTACAAAAAGCAGTGTTAGCCAGTGCCTTAATTGAGCGTATGCTACCTAACTATGGCCTATTTAGTGAAGCAACAGGGTTTGGTGACGAAACTGTTTTACGCAGTGCTTTGAATGTGTGCTGGGAAAAAATACTGCTACCAAAAAGTAAGATTGATCTTGAAAAGCAAATCGAAAAAATAGAACCCAATGTGCCTGAGCTAGCTGACTTTGATATGTTTGGTACGTATCCGGCAATTGATGCCGCGACCGCATTATTAAGCCTTATGCATGGTTTAATGGCGCAAGATGAGCAAGAGCTCATAAATATAAGTAAAATATCGCAAGCAACGGTTGCCCGCTTTATTGAATATCAAATGACGGTTGAAGGTGAAGTTGCCGATAACAAAGCAATACGCGAACACCCTCTAATGCAATACGAAATGGATGTATTAGGCGAGCTAATTGACTTTGTAGAAGCCATGGGCCGTGTGACCTCTGATAATGTTAAAGAACTTAAAAAACATGTGCTTGCAGATGGGCAAACCAATATTGGTTTAACATTATAAAACGTAAATAATTTAGTTTAAAAAGCACCTAAATAGGTGGCAGGAGAAAAACAGTGCGAATTTTGGGCATTGAATCGTCATGCGATGAAACCGGTATTGCTATATACGATGACGAAAAAGGTTTATTGGCGCATCAATTATATAGCCAAGTAAAAGTACACGCAGATTATGGCGGTGTAGTGCCAGAGCTGGCATCACGGGATCATGTACGTAAAACACTGCCCCTTATCGACGCTGCATTTGCACAAGCGGGTTGCGGCCCTGAAGATTTAGATGGCGTTGCGTATACAGCAGGCCCAGGTTTAGTTGGCGCACTTCTAGTTGGCACCTCAATTGGTCGCTCTCTTGCTTATGGTTGGGATATTCCCGCAGTAGCAGTGCATCATATGGAAGGGCATTTATTAGCGCCGATGCTTGAGGAAAATGTTCCTGAGTTTCCGTTTATTGCTTTGCTAGTATCGGGCGGACACACCATGATGGTTAAAGTAGCCGGTATTGGCCAATATGAAGTG
The DNA here is from genome assembly GCF_040308885.1 of Pseudoalteromonas sp. 120-MNA-CIBAN-0494. Taxonomy (NCBI): domain Bacteria; kingdom Pseudomonadati; phylum Pseudomonadota; class Gammaproteobacteria; order Alteromonadales; family Pseudoalteromonadaceae; genus Pseudoalteromonas; species Pseudoalteromonas sp. 120-MNA-CIBAN-0494. The sequence goes on along the minus strand of NZ_JBEOOE010000001.1, from coordinate 325,833 downwards.
CTGGGTGAGTCGGTTGATGATGCAGCAGGCGAAGCATTTGATAAAACAGCAAAATTACTAGGACTTGATTACCCCGGTGGCCCACGTTTAGCTAAAATGGCAGAGCAGGGGGTGGCTAAGCGATTTATATTTCCACGTCCGATGACAGACAAGCCTGGTCTAGATTTTAGTTTTAGCGGTTTAAAAACAGCAGCGTCTATCACTATTCGTGAAAACAATGATGACGAGCAAACTAAAGCCGATATAGCGCATGCATTTCAAACCGCGGTTATCGATACCTTGGTAATAAAATGCAAACGTGCACTTAAGCAAACAGGTATAAAACGGTTAGTAATTGCTGGTGGTGTAAGTGCTAATACGCAGTTACGTTTGCAGTTAGAGCGTGTGATGCAAGGTATGAAAGGGCAAGTGTATTATCCGCGTACCGAATTTTGTACCGACAATGGCGCTATGATTGCGTACGCAGGGATGCAAAGATTAAAAGCAGGGCAATTTGCTACCCTTGATATGAAAACTAAACCACGCTGGCCAATCGACAGTCTAGAAGCCATTTAATAGCAGTTAAATATCGCTTTTTTCATCAGTGGGTGCTTTTTTAGCGCCCACTTTTGGCTCGTCACCACTAAATAACCGTGCGATATTAGAGCGATGCCTAAAAATAATTAGTACCGTAATAAAGGTAACGGGTAGCGTATAAAGTGGCTTTATTAACCAAGTGTATAAAGGTGCAAGCGAAACCGCAACTAAGGCAGCAAGAGAAGAATAGCGCGTTATTGCTACCATAATAAACCAAGTACAAATTAACAAACCCGCCAGAGATAGCCCTATAGGTAATAAAGACCCAAAAGCAGTGGCTACCGCTTTACCTCCTTTAAAACCAAAAAATAACGGGAACATGTGCCCTAAACAGGCAGCCACAGCGACTAAACCAAGCGCAAGCGGCTCAAGATCTAAAAAGTAAGCCCCCCAAACGGGAATAGTGCCTTTTAAAATATCAAATACCAGTACTAAACAAGCGGGTAGTGCGCCCCCCAGCCGATAAACATTAGTTGCCCCTGGATTATTAGAGCCATTACTACGCGGATCGGGGAGTTTAAATAACCGCGAGACGAGTATGGCCGACGAAATCGACCCAAGTAAATAGGCTAAAATAAACATTAAAGTGGCTAACACGTGCTTCCTTATTTTTTAATTGTACTTTTTCGGCTATTATTGACGTCAAAATTTATAAACTGCTTTAATTACTAACTAGTATAGCTACCTTGTTATTGTAGAAGTAATTTATATGTATTTAAACACTGCTTAAAGTATATACAGTATTAATTTAATTGATACATTATGCAGTTAACTCAGTGGCTTGTTACTGTCATTAGGAGCATTAATGGACAAGGTATTTATATCGCAATTACACGTCGACACTATTATTGGAGTGTACGACTTTGAAAAAAAAAGTAAACAAAGCCTTTACTTTGACGTTGAAATGTTAAGTGATATTAAACCTGCAGCTGCAAACGATGATATTAATTTAGCACTCGATTATGCAAAAGTAAGTGAGCGGATTATTGAGCACAGTACGGCAAAGCCGGTAGAGCTGCTCGAAACCTTAGTTGAGCAATTAGCGCATATAATTTTGACTGAGTTTAATACCCCACAAGTTACTATTCGAGTAAGTAAACCTGCAGCCGTTGCTCAGGCGCAAACTGTGGGTGTTGAAATTACGCGTACTAAGGCAAGTATTTAAATGGCGCAAATTTATATTAGTTTAGGGTCAAATATTAATAAAGCGCATTATATGCGCTGCGCGCTCATAGCGCTTAAGCCGCACTTTAACGACTTAGTGCATTCTTCAGTATTTGAAAGTGAAGCGGTTGGATTTGCTGGTAATAACTTTTATAACTCGGTGGTTGGTGCTACAACCGATATGCCATTAGCAAATGTATGTAGCTTACTAAAGCAAATTGAGCGCAATAATGGTCGTACTGCAAACGATAAAAAGTTTAGCCCGCGGACCCTCGATTTAGATTTACTATTTTATGATGATGTAATTTGCGACTCTCCCGCACAGTTACCACGTGACGAAATTACAAAAAACGCCTTTGTATTACAGCCTCTAGCTGAAGTAGCTCCACATTTTTATCACCCTGTTGCACAGCAAACCATTGCCGAGCTTTGGCGCGAGTACAACAACCCTCAACAAAAACTATGGAAAGTGGAGTTTTCTAACCCATGAGTATTATTGAAATTATTGTTTTAGCTCTTATTCAGGGATTTACTGAATTTTTGCCTATTTCTAGCTCTGCGCACTTAATTTTACCATCGCAAATATTGGGCTGGGAAGATCAAGGGTTAGCATTTGATGTTGCAGTACATGTAGGTACTTTAATTGCAGTAGTGATTTATTTTCGTAAAGAAGTAAGCAGCATACTTAGTGCATGGTTTAAGTCGTTTGGTGCGCAAGGTAGCACCGATGACAGTAAATTAGGCTGGTGGATAATTTTAGGCACAATTCCAGCCGCTATTTTAGGTTTGCTTTTAAAAGATATGATAGAGCTTTATTTGCGTAGCGCATGGGTGATCGCGGTTACCACCATTATATTTGGTTTATTGCTTTGGTATGCGGATGCAAAAGGTAAGCAAACTAAAACGATTTATCAGCTAAATTGGAAAACCGCGCTTATTATAGGCCTAGCACAGGCCGTTGCGATGATCCCAGGCACGTCACGTTCAGGTATTACTATGACTGCGGGTTTAATGCTTGGCATGAATAAACAAAGTGCTGCACGCTTTTCGTTTTTACTGGCAATACCTATCATTTCTATGATGGGCCTTTACTATACCGTTGAGCTTGCACTAGGGGATCATCTAGTTGACTGGAACACCTTGTTATTAGGTGTTGTGTTGTCATTCTTATCGGCTTATGCCTGTATTTATATGTTTTTAAAAGTAATAGAACGCATGGGAATGTTGCCATTTGTTATTTACCGATTATTGCTAGGGGTCGGGTTAATTGTATTTTTAACGCTGTAATTAATATTTTAACTCGTTTAATTTAAGCGTTTAAAAGCCTTCCTAGTGTGGAAGGCTTTTTTGTCAGTGATACTTTTAACGTTAGTGGCTTAATTATTAAGTTACTTAGGCGTTTTTGGCAACAGTGAAATGCGCATGCGCAATGGTAACGAAGCACGAATTTTGGCATTATAGCGCCATTAAACTTTGCTGTTGTGCAAAGTAAGCACACGATTAAAGGAAAGTAGATGCATATTCATATTTTAGGTATTTGTGGCACCTTTATGGGTGGAATAGCTGCGATTGCTAAATCGCTTGGCCATAAAGTAACTGGGTCTGATCAAAACGTTTATCCACCTATGAGCACGCAGCTTGAAGATCTCGGAATTGAGTTAACCCAAGGCTACGAGGTAACCCAATTAGAGCCAGCGCCAGACATGGTGGTTATTGGCAATGCTATGAGCCGAGGCAATCCATGTGTTGAATATGTACTTGATAAAGGTCTGCCTTATACATCTGGGCCTGAATGGCTAAAACATAACTTATTACAAAATTCATGGGTACTTGCTGTTGCTGGTACACATGGTAAAACCACCACAGCGAGTATGCTTGCATGGATTTTAGAGTATGCGGGTTTAAAACCGGGCTTTTTAATTGGCGGCATAGTACAAAATTTTGGCGTGTCGGCCAAAGTAGGCGAAACCCCCTTTTTTGTTATTGAAGCAGACGAATACGACACTGCATTTTTTGATAAGCGCAGTAAGTTTGTGCATTATTTACCGCGAACACTTATTTTAAATAATCTTGAGTTTGATCATGCCGATATTTTTGAAGATTTAAACGCGATTAAAAAACAATTTCATCATTTAATACGTACAGTACCACAAAGTGGCAAAGTTATTTGGCCAAAGGATGATCAAGCACTTAGTGATGTAATAACTCAAGGACTATGGAGCGAAAGTGAAACCTTGGGTATTGATTGGAATTATGAACTAATAAAAGCCGATGGCAGTGAGTTTAAAGTGTTTTTAAATAATGAAAAACAAGGCACCGTTAATTGGCAGGCAATGGGTGAGCACAACGTTAAAAATGCTATTATGGCAATCGCAGCTGCGCGTCATGTGGGCATTGCCGTTGAGCATAGTATAGCGGCACTTGGCGAGTTTATTAGCCCTAAACGACGCATGGAGCTCAAAGCCGATATTAATAATATAAAAGTGTATGACGATTTTGCACATCATCCAACGGCTATTCAAACCACATTAGCAGGGCTGCGCGCTAAAGTAGGCAGTGATAAAATAATTGCTATTTTAGAGCCGCGATCAAACACCATGAAAATGGGCGTGCATCAACATACATTGCTTGCCTCGTTGAGTGATGCCGATGAGGTACTGCTTTTTGAGCCAGAAAACCTAAGCTGGTCGCTGAGCGAACAAGCGGCTACAGCCGGTATGCAGTGTTTTACCAGTACCCAGGTAATTATTGATACCGTACTTGATAATATAGCAGCTAATCAACATATTTTAATAATGAGCAATGGTAGTTTTAATGGCCTGCATCAGCAACTAGTCGATGCACTGGCTAATAAATACAGCGGAGAATAATTTGCAATTTAAAGACACAATTACCTTAGCATTTAGTGGCGCGTCGGGTGCGCCTTATGGCTTGAGATTATTAGAGGTATTAATAGAGCAGCAATTTCAGGTGTATGTGCTTATTTCAAGTGCAGCGCGAGTGGTATTTGATATTGAATCTGGTATTAAGCTCTCAGGTAATGAAACCAAAGCCAGTGAGCAATTAAGTGCGCTATATAACGCCAAGCCAGAACAGCTAAAAGTATATGGTAAAGACAACTGGTTTAGCCCGGTAGCCTCAGGATCAGCTGCCCCTAAAAAAATGATAGTGTGCCCTTGTAGCGCGGGCACGGTTTCGGCTATTGCTGTTGGCGCATCTGACAACTTACTAGAGCGCGCCGCCGATGTGGTAATTAAAGAGCGTGGCCATCTTATTTTAGTGCCACGCGAAACACCGTTTAATCAAATTCATCTGGAAAACATGCTTAAGCTTTCACGCTTAGGGGTCACTATTATGCCTGCGTCGCCGGGTTTTTATCATCAGCCGCAAAGTATTGCCGACTTAGTTGATTTTATGGTGGCGCGAATTTTAGATCATTTAAACATTGAACATAACCTAACAAAGCGTTGGGGTTATGGTGAGGGCAAGTCATGAGTAAGCAACAAATTGCTTTAAATATAGCAGGCCTTACTAAGGTTTATACTAATGGGGTTGAAGCTGTAAAGGGTATTGATTTACAAGTGCGTGAGGGCGATTTTTTTGCCTTACTTGGCCCTAATGGAGCGGGTAAGTCGACCACAATTGGTGTTATTTCATCACTGGTAAATAAAACAAAAGGTAAGGTTGAGGTGTTTGGTTGCGACATAGACACCGACCTAGAGGCCGCTAAAACGCATTTAGGCTTAGTGCCGCAAGAGTTTAACTTTAGCCAATTTGAAACCCTAACTCAAATATTAGTAACTCAAGCGGGTTATTATGGTGTACCACGCGGCGAAGCACATAAACGCGCCGAAAAGTATTTAACCCAATTGGGGCTGCTGGATAAAAAAGATAAACAAGCGCGTACGCTTTCAGGTGGCATGAAACGCCGTTTAATGATTGCTCGCGCACTTATGCATGAGCCTAAATTACTGATTTTAGATGAGCCAACAGCGGGTGTTGATATAGAGCTGCGTCGCTCAATGTGGGATTTTTTACGCCAAATTAATGAGCAAGGCGTCACCATTATTTTAACCACTCATTACTTAGAAGAAGCAGAGTTATTGTGTAAAAACATAGCCATAATAGACAATGGCCTGATTGTTGAAAACACCACTATTAAAGCACTGTTATCTAAGCTTGATAAAGAAACCTTTATTTTAGATTTAAAAACACCGGCTAAGCCAGTTACCCTAGAGGGTTATAAATTTACAATGGACGACGAGCATACTATTGAAGTTGAAGTGGCTAAATCGCAAGGCTTAAACGCTGTATTTAGTGCGCTAACCGAGCAAGGTAATACCGTGTTGAGTATGCGTAACAAAGCAAATAGATTAGAAGAGTTATTTGTTGGATTATTAGAACAAGGTCGGGGCAAATAAATGTTTAAATATGGCGTAGCTTTAAAAAGTATTTGGATTAAAGAGTGTATTCGTTTTTTACGTATTTGGGTGCAAACCTTAGTGCCTCCAGCAATTACCATGAGTTTATATTTTGTTATTTTTGGTAACTTAATAGGCTCACGTATTGGTGATATGGGTGGCTTTAGTTATATGGAGTTTATTGTACCTGGGCTGATAATGATGTCGGTTATTACTAACTCCTATTCTAATGTAGCCTCAAGTTTTTACTCTACTAAATTTCAAAAAAGTATTGAAGAGCTACTTGTAGCCCCAGTGCCAAACTACATTATTGTGCTTGGCTATATGGGCGGTGGCATGACGCGCGGAATAATGGTGGGCTTTATTGTTACCTGCGTATCGTTATTGTTTGTTGATATTCAAATTCATAATATTTTTATCATTATGGCTACCGTTATTTTAACCTCTGCGGTATTTGCACTCGGCGGCTTAATAAATGCTATATATGCTAATAGCTTTGACGATATTAGTATTATTCCTACCTTTATTTTAACGCCGCTAACTTATTTAGGTGGGGTGTTTTATTCAATTACATTACTGCCTGAGTTTTGGCAAAACGTATCACAAGTAAATCCTATTATTTATATGGTTAACGCGTTTAGGTATGGGTTTTTAGGCGTGTCGGATGTTGATTTAAGCTTGGCAGTTGGTGTTATTTTAGTATTTATTATCGCGTTATTTACCTTAGCGCTGACATTAATTAAAAAAGGTGTGGGGCTAAGACACTAATGACTGATGCAAATTCGCGTAGTATTGTATCTAACCAAGCGGGTATTCACGAAAAGCTGGATGACATAGTTAACAAGCATTTAAACGCAGAGTTTAAAAAGCCAATAGCAGCGCATACACAAAAAGCGTTTGACGAGGTGAATGCTAAAGTACAGGCGTTTAAAGGCCCACTCATTTTAGATTCGTGTTGTGGTGTGGGAGAAAGCACCGCTAATTTAGCTAAGCGCCATCCCGATGCGCTGGTAATTGGTATCGATAAATCGTCGCACCGCTTAGATAAACACGATGTAGAGTATAAACAAACCGACAGTGGTCAGTATATTTTGGTGCAAGCAGACTTAAACGACTTTTGGCGTTTAGCCGTGGCAGCAAACTGGCAACCTAGCCACCATTATTTGCTTTACCCCAATCCGTGGCCTAAATCTAAACATATTCGTAGGCGTTGGCACGGCGCGGCTATTTTTCCGTTTATTGTAAAGTTAGGCGGTAAATTAGAAGTACGCAGTAACTGGGATATTTACGTTAAAGAATTTGCCAGAGCACTTGAACTAACCGGTAATGTTTGTCAGGTTTCTGCTTATGGGGCAGATGAAGCAATTACCCCATTTGAGCGTAAGTACTGGGCTAGTGGCCAACAAAGCCACCGCTTGATTATTAGTTTAACTCAGGGTTGATTAACTTTACTGCTCAAATAATGGATTAACATGTGGCGCTGGATGGGCAATGAAATTACCCTGCATTAGCGTCACATTTACTTTTTTGAGTGCCGTAGCTATAGCTTTGTTCTCTACCATAGAGGCAATTAGTTGAATATTTTGCTGCTTTGCAAAATTGGCTGTGTAATCAACAAATAATGCCGTGTTCTCGTCATTAACTATTTGCTTTATTAGCATGCCATCTAACTTTATTGCGTCAATTTCCAATTTTAAAATATTGAGTGTATTTGCAAAGTCATTGCCAAAACTGTTAATCATCACCTTGATCCCCTTACTTTTAACCATAGTTATAAATGCCCTTACGCTTGAATAATTGGCGATAACTTGTGGTTCAAATAAAACTAAAGTGATATTTTCAGGGTGCGGATAGCGCTGTAACTCGTAAGCAATGTATTCATTTATGCTAGGGTCTAATATATCTTCAATAGTAATATTTAAACTCCAGCTAATTTGTGTTTTACGAAAGCGGCTAAGACACTGTGAAAATAATGTACGGGTTAATAAGCCATCCATACGCAAGCGTATTACGGTATTTGAAAATGCATCGGGTTTTAAAATTTCGCCCTGTGAAGTCACTATTCGTGGCGTGCACTCGTAGTGTAGTGTTTGTTTAGACTCTATATCAATAACAGCCTGAAAATAGGGCACAACGCGCTTTTGCTCAAACGCTTCACGTACTTCTTTTGCTATTTCTAAATTATATAAATACAGCGACTTTGAGTCATTTATAGCCTCAGAGTAATTAACAACACTAAGGTTACCTTGTTTTGCCTGTAAAGCCGCAATATGGGCATTTTTTAGCAGTAACGACTTGTTTCCTCGGGCAATACCTGCACATAACGTAATGTAAATAAAGGGATTGGTTAAAAATGGCGTATTAAAATTATATGATTGGATTAAATTACTTAGCTCTTCGTATGGGGTTTCTTTGGGGGTTAGTAACACCAGTTTGTTGGTTGCTACACGATAAATACGATAATTTACATTGCTGTGCTTTTTAAAGTGTATTAGTAATTTTTTCATTACTTTGTCACCCACTTTAGTACCGTAAAAGCGGTTTATATTTTCAATTTCGTTCACCCAAATTATGGCCATTTGCATATGGTGAACAGGGGTATTTAAAAAATGTTTTTCAAGCGCAATATGATTAGCAAAACCACTACCAGAGTCTCTCATGGCGGCGCGTTTAGTCGCGAAGTTATACATAATTAGCAACAATATAATAACAACTAAAAAAAAGCCGCCTAAAACAGCCGATGTTGAGGCGCTTTGCGCTAACTTATTATTAATAGTTTTAAGGCTTATATCGGCAGCAGTTAAATATGTAATGCCATTTTTATCAATATGCGGGATAAAAATAGTTTTAAAGTCGCCCCATTGATCACTCGATATTTCAAAAACAGGCTCAGTAGATAAAAAGGCACCAATATTAGCCTTAGTTGCCTCTGGGTATAAATCTAAAAACTGGGTTACCTTACCACTATTTTGATCCTCTTGGGTGTAGCTAGAGGCGCTAAAATGAACCTTGCCATTAATTAGCACCATAGAATATACATAAGCAATATCGAGTGCTTGTGCAAGCTCAGAAAGCTGCTTACTTTTACTTTCGTAAGTTGCAAAGCTAATAGTTTGGGTTTTATTTATTTTACTGTGATAGTCATCGCCCAAAATATATTTAACGCTGGTGGCTGCATTAATAAGGCGATTATCGAGGGTGTTAATTACATCACTGCGAATGGTGCTATAAGTATAATAAACACAGATAATTAAACTGATTAAAAACAGCATAAAAGCGCTTATTAATCCATTTATTCTTAGTTTTCCTTGTAGCATATAATTCCCTTTTTATTGTTAAATTAATTATACGCAAAAAAAACAAATGCCCAATGACTTAATTGATTTTGAATTAAAAAGATAAAAAACAGCCAAAATTAGTATTATTTGTCATGTCATTTAGCGTTTTTATGGCTTTAAGCGAGACATTTTCTTAATATTGCAGTAAAGTTAGCGCAATTATTAAAAACCCTGTTACTAAAATAGCACCTTAATTTAGTGTGTTTAATAGAGTAGCAGGCGTTTTAGCCACACACTAGGTATTAAGATGGATCAAAAGCGTTTTGCCGTCGCCTCTAAAGAAAGCCTTAAGCGTATATTTACTGTACCTGAAGCGCCAGACTCAACTTTAAGCAAAATAGAGCTTGAAATATCGAGTAATTTAGCAGGTTTTTTAAACGAAAACATTGCGGCAATTGAAAAACCATTACACGAAATTGAAAAAGACTTTCAGTCGGCGATGATCCCAGAGGATCCAACGTTTGTATCTGCTTATGCGCAAGATATAATGGAGCAGCTGGTTGCACACTCTGTGCACACCGCAGCGCCTAGCTTTATTGGCCATATGACTTCTGCTTTACCTCATTTTTTACTACCACTGTCAAAGCTAATGGTAGGGCTAAATCAAAACCTAGTAAAAATAGAAACCTCTAAAGCTTTTACCCCACTTGAGCGCCAAGTGCTTGGAATGATGCATCATTTAGCGTACGGGCAACAACACGAGTTTTATGCTAAATGGATGCACAGTGCAAAAACATCATTAGGTGCATTTTGCTCAGGCGGTACTGTAGCCAATATTACGGCGTTATGGATTGCGCGAAATCGCTTATTAAAACCTGATGGCGATTTTAGGGGGATAGGCGCACAAGGCTTAATTGCCGGTATGCTGCATTACGGCTATAAAGGCTTAGCTATTTTAATTTCTGAGCGAGGCCATTATTCGTTAGGTAAAGCGGCTGATTTATTAGGAATTGGTCGTGAAAACTTAGTGGGTATTAAAACATGCGAAAACAATAAAGTTGATGTTAATGCCATGCGCGAAAAAGCCTTAGAGCTTGAAGCGCAAGGTATTAAAGTAATGGCCATTATTGGAGTAGCGGGTACCACAGAAACTGGTAATATCGATCCCCTTGAAGTGATGGCAGATTTAGCACAAGACATTAATTGCCACTTTCATGTTGACGCTGCATGGGGCGGGGCAACTTTGTTATCTAATACCCATCGCCATTTACTCAAAGGTGTTGAGCGCGCAGACTCAATTACCATTGATGCACACAAACAAATGTATGTTCCTATGGGAGCTGGGCTGGTGTTGTTTAAAGATCCAACCGCTACCGATGCAATTGAACATCATGCAGAGTATATTTTACGTAAAGGCTCAAAAGATTTAGGTAGCCATACACTTGAGGGAAGTCGCCCGGGTATGGCAATGTTAGTACATGCTTGCTTACGTGTAATTGGCCGTAAAGGCTACGAAATGCTAATCGATCGTAGTATTAAAAAAGCCCATTACTTTGCTAATTTAATTAAAGCAGATGAAGATTTTGAGCTGATCTCAGAGCCAGAGCTGTGCTTATTAACGTATCGTTATGTGCCTAAGCAAATAAAGCAGGCAATTGCAGATGCTGATCCACAAACACGGATTGATATTTTTGCCTCACTTAATCGCTTTACTGCAAGTATGCAAAAACGGCAACGTGAATCAGGGCGATCATTTGTATCACGTACGCGTTTAACGCCTACTCAATACGATAATCAGCCCACCGTGGTATTTAGGGTAGTACTTGCTAACCCACTTACATCAGGCGTTATTTTAAAAGAAATTTTAGCAGAACAAAAAGAGTTGGCTAAAACAGATCCGGTATTTAAAAAGTATTTAAGCAAGTATATGTAATTAAAATATTAGCTTAAATAAAAAAGACGCTATTTAGCGTCTTTTTTATTTTTATAATCGCAATTAAGAAAAGCTAAAACAACTCGCTTTAATTATATTAGTGATAATTTGCTGTGAAGGCTTAATTTTTTCCATTGCTAAAAATTCATCAGGTTGGTGCGCTTGGTTTATAGAGCCGGGGCCCATTACTATGGTTTCACAACCAAGCTGTTGAATAAATGGCGCTTCTGTACAGTAGTTTACTGCCACCGCTTTTTGCCCCGCTATTTTTTCGGCTAGTTTAACCAAAGCGCTATCGGTGCTACCAGTAAATGCAGGAATTGGTTCGTGTAAATCAATTACGCTTACGGCATTAGGGTATTGCTGGTTTATTTCGTGAGTTGCATCAAGTACTAACATTTGCAGCTCTTGCACGCTTAAGCCCGGTAATGGGCGCATATCTATATGCATTTCGCAGCAACCACAAATTCTGTTCGCGTTGTCGCCGCCATGAATATTACCAAAATTTAAGGTTGGATAGGGTATTTCAAAGTGTTCTATTGAATATTTATGCTTTAACTGTTCTTTTAAGATCAGTAGTTTTGTAATCACTTTGTGCATTACTTCGATGGCGTTAACACCACGTTCGGGATCTGAGCTATGGCCTGAGCGTCCGACTACTCTAATTGCGGTACTCATATGCCCTTTATGTGTAAATACTGGAGTCATATCAGTGGGTTCGCCAATTATACAGCGATCCGGTTTTAAATTTGGATGTTTACAAATTTGTTGAGCACCGGCCATTGTTGTTTCTTCATCGGCGGTGGCTAAGATCAAAATGGGCTGAGTTTGCTGCTTTTCATCAAGTTCACTAATAGCTTGCAGTACAAAAGCAAAAAAGCCTTTCATATCAATACTGCCTAAGCCATATAGTTTATTGTTGTGCTCGGTCAATTTAAATGGATTATGATTCCAGCGGCTATCGTCAAATGGCACTGTATCGGTATGGCCAGCGAGCATTAATCCACCATCGCCTTTACCGCGTTTAGCTAATAAATTATAGCGACCTTTGCCGCCTTCTAATTCAATTATTTCACAGCTAAAGCCTAAGCTTTCACACCATTGTGCCAGTAATTCAATAACATTTTTATTACTCATACACAGGCTATCTTCAATGGCACTAATAGAAGGCGCTGCAATTAATTGTTGGTACATAGAAATAAATGAAGGCAAAGACATAAAAAATCCAAAATAAGTAATCAATTTAATTGCATAACAATATAAAAGTATTTATGATGAATATCAATTCACTTTTTAAGCATAAATATTTTAAAAGTAGCGCCATGAAAATAATACGACGATAATCAACATTCATTAATTAATTAAAGTCTTAATTAGCCCAGAGCTAGTTTAAGCGAACAACATGGATAAGTAGTAACTAATTTTAAATAACGAGTAAACAATGAATGTAGTGATTATTGGCGCAAGCGGTTATAGCGGCGCAGAACTAGCAAGTTTAGTTGCTAAGCACCCTAAACTAATTTTAACTGGCTGTTATGTATCGCAAGGTAGCTTAGATAAAAATAAATTGCTGAGTGATTTATACCCCGAACACTTAGGGCTACTCGATCAGCCTTTACTGCCTCTTAGTGAATCTGCTTTTAGCGATATTGAAAACAGTGCCGATTACGTGTGTTTATGTACCGATCATAAAGTAAGCGTAGATTTAGCGCCGCGTTTTTTAGCCATGGGTAAAAAGGTATTTGATTTATCTGGTGGGTATCGCCTTGCGAGCAATGACGACTACGTTACTTATTATGGCTTTGAGCACCAACATCCAGAGTTATTAAATCAAGCTGCTTATGGTTTAGCTGAGTGGAATAGCGATGCTATTGCCGCGGCGCAATTAGTAGCCGTAGCGGGTTGTTATCCTACGGCTGCGCTTAATGCACTTAAGCCTTTGCAGCAGGCCGATTTATTAACAGAGCAAACAATTATAATTAATGCGGTATCGGGTGTAACCGGCGCAGGGCGTAAAGCTAGTATTGGTACCCATTTTTGCGAAGTGTCGCTTGCCCCTTATGGTTTATTTAATCATCGTCATGGCCCTGAAATAGAGCAACACCTTGGTCACAATGTTTTATTTACCCCCCATTTAGGTAATTTCCCGCGTGGTATTTTAGAAACTATTTATGTGCAATTAAAGCCTAATGTCACCATTGAGCAAGTAACACAAGCGTACCAAGTACTTGCCGATGAGCCGTTAATTCGTTTACTGGGCGATAAAATCCCCTCAATTAAAGGCGTAGCTAAACAGCCATATGTAGATATTGGCTGGCAGCAACAAGGCACACAGTTAATTGTTATAGCTGCCATTGATAATTTATTAAAAGGCGCTGCAGGACAAGCATTGCAGTGTATTAATTTATCAATGGGATTGGCGCATACCACAGGCTTAAAAGGATCGTTTTAAATGAGTAAAAAAACCTGGGTAATTAAACTTGGCGGCGCTGTACTTAATACAGAAAACGCGGCTAAAGCATTATTTTCAGTACTTAATGAGCAGCACAACGCGCAGTTTGTCATTGTGCATGGCGGAGGCGCGCTTGTAGACACTTGGCTTAAAGACGCCGGTTTTGCCAGTGCAAAGCATCAAGGTTTACGTATTAGCCCTAAAGAGCAAATGCCGTACATAGTGGGAGCGCTTGCAGGTTGTGCTAATAAACAATTAATGAGTGCGGCAATTAATGCTGGCCATAAACCAGTTGGTTTAAGTTTGTATGAAGCTGGTGTTACTGCCACGCAAAAACTAAAAGCATTATGTTTAGTGGGTAAATGTACCAGTAACGATGATTCGATTATTAACGATTTACTAAAAATTGGCCGTATGCCAATTGTCAGCTCAATTGGTTTTGACTTGCAAGGGCTTTGGTACAACGTTAATGCTGACGAAGCCGCCGCTGCAATTGCCAACAACTTAAACGCAGAACTAATATTTATGACCGATGTTGAAGCAGTGCTTGATGCAAATAAGCAGCCTTTACATCAACTAGATACAAAACACATTGATACTTTAATAAATGAAGGAGTAATTGTGGGCGGGATGGAGGTCAAAGTTAAGACCAGTCTTCACGCTGCCCAACACTTACGACGCGGTGTGTATATTTCCAGCTGGCAAAAGCCAGAAAACTTAACAGCTTTGCTGCAAGGCAAGCATGTCGGAACTAAAATTACACCATAGGTTTATTATGTTTGAGAATTTTTTAACGGGTTTAGAATTAGACCAACAAGGCGCACTTAACTTATTAAAGCTAGCGCAAGATATTAAAGCAAACCCTAAAAAATACAGCCAAGTATTGGCTGGTAAGTCAGTGGTTACTTTATTTGAAAAACAAAGCTTACGTACACGTTTATCGTTTGATATTGGTATAAATCGCTTAGGCGGCCATGCCGTGTATTTAGATCAACAAAATGGCGCGATGGGTGCACGTGAGTCAGTAAAAGATTTTGCTCTTAATATTTCTACCTGGGCAGATGGTATTGTAGCGCGCGTAAATCAGCACAGTACATTAACCACATTAGCGCAGTATTCATCGGTGCCAGTAGTTAATAGCTTGTGTGATTTATATCATCCTTGCCAAGCACTTGCTGATTTTTTAACACTACAAGAAGTGCATGGCGATGTGAGTCAATTAAAGTTAGCTTATTTAGGTGAGGGCAACAACGTAACGCATTCATTAATGTTGCTTGCTGCAACATTAGGTACAGACTTTGTTGCCGTTACGCCTAAAGGATGTTCTCCAGATTCACAAGTTCTGAAAAAAGCGGAACAAATAGCAGCAATGAATGGTGCATCAGTAATGGTGAGCGACAGAGTAGAAGCTGCTGTTGGTGCAAACGCAGTATACGCCGACACTTGGGTATCAATGGGCGACACCACAC
Source organism: Pseudoalteromonas sp. 120-MNA-CIBAN-0494 (assembly GCF_040308885.1). NCBI lineage: Bacteria > Pseudomonadati > Pseudomonadota > Gammaproteobacteria > Alteromonadales > Pseudoalteromonadaceae > Pseudoalteromonas > Pseudoalteromonas sp. 120-MNA-CIBAN-0494. Next base: position 310,540 of record NZ_JBEOOE010000001.1, on the reverse strand, counting down.
CACTTGAGTTAGTAAAAGAAAAATACATGCCTTATCAATTAAATAAAGCATTATTAGAGCAAACCGGTGCAACAACAGTGTTACATTGCCAACCGGCACACCGTGAGTTCGAAATTACCTCTGAGGTAATGGACGGTCCAGCGTCAAAAATTATACAACAAGCCGAGAATCGTATGCATGCGCAAAACGCTCTGCTAGTTACATTATTAAATCCAAATTTTGTTAAGGAACACCTATGAGTTCATTTAAAAAAGTCGTTTTAGCCTATTCAGGTGGTCTTGATACGTCGGCCATTGTGCCATGGTTAAAAGAAAATTACGGCTGTGAAGTTATTGCCTTTGTGGCCGATGTTGGTCAAGGTGCAGAGGAGCTTGAAGGCGTAGAAGCTAAAGCTATCGCATCGGGTGCTTCTGAGTGTTATGTAGTTGACTTAAAAGACGAAATGGTAAGTGATTACATTTATCCTACGCTTAAAACAGGCTCAATTTACGAAGGTACTTATTTATTAGGTACGTCTATGGCGCGCCCAATTATTGCTAAAGCACAGGTAGAAATTGCGCGTAAAGTGGGTGCCGATGCACTTTCTCATGGTTGTACAGGTAAAGGTAACGACCAAGTACGTTTTGAATCGTGTTTTGCAGCGCTTGCGCCTGATTTACAAGTAATTGCGCCATGGCGTGAATGGGATTTATCAAGCCGTGAGTCATTGCTAGATTACTTAGCTGAGCGCGATATTCCATGCTCGGCATCGGCTACAAAAATTTATAGCCGTGATGCAAACGCATGGCATATTTCGCACGAAGGCGGCGAACTTGAAGATCCATGGTGCCAACCAAGTGAAAAAGTGTGGACCTGGACAAACTCTCCAGAGCAAGCGCCAGATAAAGCTGAACTAGTAACACTAAATGTAGTTGAAGGTGAAGTTGTTGCAGTAAATGGTGAGCAGCTTAAACCTTATGATTGTTTAGTTAAATTAAACGATATTGCATCGCCTCATGGTGTTGGTCGTGTTGATATTGTAGAAAACCGATTAGTGGGTATGAAATCGCGCGGTTGTTACGAAACCCCAGGTGGCACCGTAATGATGGCGGCACTGCAAGCCATTGACGAACTGGTGCTTGATAAAGCAAGCCGTAAGTGGAAAGAAGTACTAGGCGGCGAATTTGCACATTTAGTGTATGACGGTCGTTGGTTTACACCACTTAAAGACTCTATTTTAGCTGGTGCTGAAGCACTTTCTAAAGATGCAACAGGTGAAGTTGTGCTTAAGCTATATAAAGGCCAAGTTACAGCAGTGCAAAAGCAGTCGCCACACAGTTTATACAGCGAAGCGTTTGCTACCTTTGGTGAAGATGATGTGTACGACCAATCACACGCAGAGGGCTTTATTCGTTTATTCTCGCTTTCAAGCAGAATAAAAGCATTAGCTAAAAAGTAATTTTTACGCCCCTTGTTAAAAGGGGCAATATCGGGTTTGGAGAGATTTCATGGCATTATGGGGCGGGCGTTTTTCTACGGGTCCAGACGAGGCGTTTAAGCAATTTAACGACTCTCTTCCTTTCGATTATCAATTAGCAGAGCAAGATATAATAGGCTCTGTTGCATGGGCTGGTGCACTTGAGCAAGTTAATGTGTTATCAAGTGACGAGCACCAAGAGTTAGTTGCAGCATTGTACCAATTGCTTGAAGAAGTAAAAGCAGATCCACAAGCGGTAGCAACTTCAGGCGCAGAAGATATTCATTCTCATGTTGAAGCTGCGTTAATCGAAAAAGTAGGTGATTTAGCTAAAAAATTACATACAGGGCGCAGCCGTAATGACCAAGTAGCCACCGATTTTAGATTGTGGTGTCGCGACACTGCTGATCATATTTTAAAAGCCATTGCCCAGTTAAAGGGTGAGTTTGTTGCATTAGCAGAGCGTGAGCTTGGGACTATTTTACCAGGTTATACGCATTTACAACGTGCACAACCGGTATTGTTTAGTCACTGGTGTATGGCTTACGTAGAAATGCTAGAGCGTGATGAAAGCCGCCTGCAAGATGCTAAAGCGCGGATGAACTTTTGCCCACTGGGCAGTGGCGCATTAGCGGGTACGGCTTATCCAATTGATCGTCAAGCATTAGCACAGGGTTTAGGCTTTACAGGAGCGACTAAAAATAGCCTTGATGGCGTATCTGATCGTGATTTTGTAGTAGAGCTATTAAGTTGTGCGTCTATTTCGATGATTCACTTATCGCGTATGTCAGAAGATCTTATTTTTTATAACTCAGGCGAAGCCGGATTTATAGAGCTTGCGGATAATGTGACATCGGGCTCGTCGTTAATGCCACAAAAAAAGAATCCAGATGCACTGGAACTAATTCGTGGTAAAACCGGACGCGTTTTTGGTGCATTTAGCGCCATGATGATGACCCTAAAAGCACTGCCACTTGCTTATAATAAAGATATGCAAGAAGACAAAGAAGGCATATTTGACGCTATGCCAACGTGGCTTGCCTGTATTCATATGGCACAAGCGTGTATTAAAGGTATTAAAGTAAAAGGCGAACGTACACTTGCAGCGGCAAAAGGTGGCCATGCAAATGCAACTGAGCTTGCAGACTACTTGGTAGCTAAGGGCGTACCTTTTAGAGAAGGGCACCATATTGTGGGTGTACTGGTACAATTGGCCATTAGTGAAGGTAAAACGCTTGAAGACTTATCGCTTGAGCAATATAAATCGGTAAGTGACGTATTTGCAGATGATGTTTATCCGGTACTAGAAATTGACGCCTGCATTAAAGCGCGTCAAGCACTTGGCGGAACATCAATTGAGCAAGTAACCAGCGCTATTAAAGCTGCGAAAAAAAAACAGCAAATAACGGTTCGTGATGCCAATTTAGACGATGTTGAATCGATTGCTAAGCTAGTTCAGCATTGGGCTACGGTAGGCGAAAACCTACCACGGGCTAAAAGTGATATGGTGCATTCGATTAACGAATTTGCTGTAACCGAAATTAACGGCAAAGTATCGGGGTGTGCCTCACTGTACATTTACGACACAGGTTTGGCGGAAATACGTTCTTTGGGTATAGACCCACAAAGCGCAGTGTCAGGACAAGGGCGGCAGTTAGTTGAACATTTATTAGCGAAAGCCAAAAAATTGGCGTTAAATAGAGTAATAGTGCTAACCCGAGTCCCAGATTTTTTTGAAAAACAGCGTTTTAGCTTTTGTACCAAAGAAAGCTTGCCAGAAAAAGTAATGAAAGATTGTGAGCTTTGTTTACGTAAAGAAAACTGCGATGAAGTCGCAATGGAATATATTTTAAAGCTAAGTAATAAAGCGGAGATCCCGTGTAAATTCGTGGCTTAAACTCCCTAGATGTAAAAAACGTACGGGTTACCCTCGTGCGTTTTTTTATGGGTGAAAAACACTAATTTAAGTTATAAATATAAAGTTTTATGATTATTTCAAGGTGTTAATTAAAAGTTGGCACAGTGGTTGCTTTTGTTATAGGTGTAAAATGTAGTAACAGCTTAGATAAAAATGTTGCTGCTAAATATAAGGTAAATTTAATTACCCTCTTTAAAAGGTGTAATACAAGATTTCGCCAACAATACAAAAATACCTATAAGGAATAATCACATGCAAGTTTCAGCTAACAACCAACTACAAATGCAAGCATACAATAAAACGCAACAATTAAAGCCAGCAATGGAACAAACTGCTAGCCCTAAAACCCTGCAATCTGATACAGTAAGCTTCTCTCAAGAAGGAATGGCGGCCGCTGGTGCAGACCTTCAGCGTGGTGGTGGCATAGTTATTCCTGTTAAGCCAAAATAATGAATTAAGGTCACGAATGTTTTTAACTGAGTTTTTTGGTTTGTTTTCGCTATCGGCTTTTATAATGTGGGGCTTCTTGATGGCGTTTTTATTTAATATTTTCGTTTATTCGTTAAGTATTAAAAGAGATACAACTCTATTACTCAGTTCATTTATTATGATGACCTCTTATACGGTATCAGATTATTTTCTTACCTGGCTTTCTATTAAAATTACGGTTTATTTGGACTGGGCACTATATGACTACACAACACTAACGGCACTTGTTGTTTGCTATCTTATTATAAAAAAGACAACGCCTTCTTTTTTATACTTAATTCTTGGGTTAACAATTAACTCCTTTCTTTTCATGTTTATGTATATAGATATGTATATATATAAAAATATTGAGCCATGGTTTCTTTGGGATATATATACATTTTCTGTCAATTTAATTGATTTAATAATGATAGTCGCTCTAATTGTTGATCGAGACTTCCTCGGCTTACATAAGCTAAAAAATATTATAGTGTCCTTATTTAAAAAATTTAACTTAAAACATTCTCATTAATTAAATGTATCTAGTCGATTTGTTTTTAGCTGATTACGTATGGGCGTTTATACAATGGGGCTTTTTAATGGCCTTTTTATATTCGCTAGTGTCGGGTATTAATAAGGCCGATAAGTCATTAATTTATATAGCTGCTATAATGATGTGCTCCTACACCTTTAGTGATTTACTGCCTATATTAAATAATATCTACCTAGATTGGATTCTCTACGATCTCCTAACAATTACAATATTGATAGCCGCTATATTCACTTCTTATGTATTAACTTCTACAGCCAGTAATTATATTATTCTTGGATTATTTGTTAATGCCTGCCTAACAATCGCTATTTATTACGACTTGTATGTATTAAATAACATTGACGAATGGTGGCTTTGGAGTGTTTATTCAATTGGCGTTAACGTTATCGATTTACTTATGATTGCAGTGCTTTTTATAAATAAAGACTTTTTGGGTTTGATTGAGCTCAAACGTTTTATTTTTAATCGTAGTGTATTACAGCAGAATCAAATTGACCATTAGTGAAACAATAGGCCAATCAATAGGCGCTTTTATTTTATGGGGCTTTTTAATGGCGTTTTTGTACACGTTAGTATCAAAAATTAATAAAAAAGACAAAGATACTATCCAGCTCGCTTTTATTATGATGACTTCATATTTTTTAAGTGCATTCCTCGATTATGAAACAGTGACACTTATAGATTGGGCAACATACGATGTGCTGACAATTGGTGTAATTATTGTGTGGGGTGTATTGATTAAAAAGCCTAAACCAATTGCATTTATGTATTTAATCGTAGGACTAAGTATCAATGCTTGTTTGTTTTTTGCTATGTATTACGATATTTATGTTTTAGAACAAACCGAAGTTTGGTGGTTGTGGACTTTGTACGCAATAGGGATAAACGTTGTTGACTTATTGATGGTGCTAGTATTAATTATAAATAAAGATTTTTTAGGCCTAGTATGGGTATGTAACCAAGTTAAAGCGCGCTATATGCATAGAGCTAGCGCACTTAAGTAATACGCTCGTTAGCTTATTTGCTGTAGCTGCAACCTAGCTTTTTATTAAGTGCAGCCATTACAATAGGGTCTACAAATTCGCTTACATCACCATTATGGCGTGCCACTTCTTTTACTAAGGTTGACGAAATAAACGAATTTCGCTCTGACGGGGTTAAAAATACACTTTCTAAATCTGGGTTTAGGCGTCGATTCATATTCGCTAGCTGAAATTCATAATCAAAATCAGAAACCGCTCTTATGCCTCTAATTAATACATTAGCATTGTGATCGCGTGCCAAATCAGCAAGTAAACCTGAAAATCCTATCACTTTTACATTATCTATATGAGTTAAAAGAGTATTAGCTAGAGCTACACGCTCATCAAGGCTAAAGCAAGGCTGTTTACTGGGGTTATGAGCAATAGCAACGATAACAGTATCAAACATCTTTGAGGCACGTTGAATTAGATCTGTGTGTCCGTTAGTTAGCGGATCAAAAGTACCTGGATAAATTGCAGTGATTTTCATAAAGTATCGCTATGTATTATTTTTAGCATTAGTGTAACAGTGTTTTTTATACAAATCAGCCTAGTAAGTGGCTTTAATTGTCACGACTAAGCTATTACACAGAGTGTTTAATTATGCTGTTTTTGTTTATACTAGACAACTTATTGTACGAATTGTAACTTGTTGAATAAAATAGAGTGTTAGTATATGAATACCAAGGATAAAATAATACACACCAGTATTTCATTGTTTAATGAGCATGGTGAGCGAGCGATATCAACTAATCATATAGCCTCGCATTTAAACATGAGCCCGGGTAATCTTTACTACCATTTTAAAAATAAAGAAGACATTATTCGCCATATTTTTGCGCTGTATAGTGAGCACTTGAGCACTCATTTTAAACCTATAAACAAAAATGATGATGCATTTAGTCAGTTAACGGTATATCTAGATTCGTTATTTGAACTGATGTGGCGCTACCACTTTTTTTACGACAATTTAGGCGATATTTTGGCGCGAGATACGCAGCTAAAGCAGGCTTATATTGATTTTCAACTAGAGCTGTTAGAGCAGGTGCGTAAAATAATACTTGGTTTACGTGATAGTGAAATGATTGCGATTAATGAGCAAGATGCGCTCGAACTTGCACATACGCTTAAATTAACAGTTAGTTTTTGGACCCCTTATATTAAAGCCCGCAGGCTCAGTGGCGCACTTGCCGAGCAAGATATTTATCATGGTATTTTAAAAGTATTAACTTTATTTAGAGCCTACAGCACAGATAAAAGTAGCGATAAAATGAACCAGTTACGCGAAAAATACACGCAACTTGCTCACTCAGCCCCAAGTATTCCGGCTGCTCTTAGTTCCTAGGCGTTAATTTTTTTGCTATAATCGCGCGCCCAATGCCTGGGAGCGCGAATTCCCGCAGTCTAAGAGTGAACTATGCTTAAATTTATCGTCAAACTACATCCTGAAATTGCCATCAAAAGCCGCTCGGTTCGTAAACGCTTTACCAAAGTGTTAGAAAATAACATTAAGATTGTACTGCGCCGTATTGACGAAAAAGTACAAGTTAGAAACAACTGGGACAATATCTCAGTAGTTACCCTACTTGAAGGTGAGCAAACACGTGCCACTTTTATTGATAGCCTAGCGCGAATTCCGGGTATTGTGCAGTTTATAGAAGTAACCGAAACGAGCTTTGAAACGCTTGACGATATTTATAAAAAAACCATTGAATTAGTTGGTCACACCATTGAAGGTAAAACGTTTTGTGTACGCGCTAAACGTATTGGTAAGCATGACTTTACTTCAACGGAGTTAGAGCGTTATGTGGGCGGTGGACTAAATCAGCATGTTGCCGGTGCAAGCGTAAAGCTAAGCCACCCAGAAGTAACGATACGCCTTGAAATAAAAGACGAGAAAGCTTACATAGTATCGCATACTCACCTTGGCATGGCAGGCTTCCCGCTGCCAACACAAGAAGATGTACTATCACTTATGTCTGGCGGTTTTGATTCGGGTGTAGCCAGTTATCAAATGATCCGCAAAGGCGCTCGTACGCACTTTTTGTTTTTCAATTTAGGCGGTGCGGCGCACGAAATTGGTGTTAAACAAGCGAGCTACTACTTATGGAATAAATACAGCTCAACCCATAAAGTTAAATTTATTACCGTTGATTTTGAACCAGTAGTAGCAGAAATATTAGAGAATATTGAAAACAGCCAAATGGGTGTGGTGCTTAAACGCATGATGATGCGCGCAGGCAGTAAAGTGGCCGAAAAATTAAATATTCAAGCTTTGGTAACCGGTGAAAGTATTGGTCAGGTTTCTAGCCAAACATTAGCAAATTTAAGTGTCATTGACCGCGTAACCGAAACCCTTATTTTACGCCCGTTAATTCAACACGATAAACAAGAAATTATTAATATTGCACGTCAAATTGGTACGGCCGAAATGGCCGAAACGATGCCGGAATACTGTGGTGTTATTTCTAAAAAGCCAACTGTTAAAGCTAAAATAGAAGTAATAAAAGCAGAAGAAGAGAAGTTCGACTTTGATATTCTTAATACCGTGATAGAAAACGCACGCGTAATGGATGTGCGCGATATTGATGTAGAAGCTAAGCAGGAACTAAAAGAAGCTGAGTCGGTTGCCGATTTACCAGCTGGTGCAGTGGTAATTGATATTCGCTCTCCAGAGGAAGAAGAAGCAGCACCACTGGAAATTGATTCTATAGAAGTGGTGCATTTGCCGTTTTTTCGCTTAGCAACTAAGTTTGGTGATTTACCAAAAGATCAAGACTATTACTTGTATTGCGATAGAGGTGTAATGAGCCAGTTACAAGCGCTTATTCTACACGAACAAGGCTTTACTACGGTAAAGGTATATCGCCCGTAGAAGTTAACTATTTAAAAAGCGTGGTTTATACCGCGCTTTTTTTTGCTGCAATTTTAGCTAAAAGTTCATCGTTAAAAGGGGTTTTTATATTATAAAGCTTGCCTTGCTCGCTAATGTACCCACAAATTGCCATTATTTCAGTTGCTCTATTGTGAGCAACATCTTGTTGCATAGATGAGAAGTTCTCTGCGGTACGTGCCATCACATCATACGCACTGCTCAGTGCATTGATTAACGTTACATCAAGGTTTTTTGCCTTAGCAATATTACATGCTTCGGTTAGCAGGTTAATTATAATTGAGCAATATTGAGGCTCGCGCAACTGACCATTTTTAATGTTATGTAGCGCACTTAGCGGATTTATTGCTATGTTAACTAATAACTTATTAAAACGTAGCTGCTCAATATTCATAGACGCATTTAAAAGGGGTATCGCGGTTAATTGATCCGCCATAATTTTGCTATTTTTAACACCTAAGTTGTTACATCCGCCAATTATACTTTGCCCATTACCAGTGTACTGTACTATATATTGGTTTGATTTAAACCCTGCCATGCTCGTTGTTAAAAAATAAAGCGCTTGGTGCTCATTAAGCTCACATTTTAACTGCTCTACATTACCCATACCGTTATGCGAAAGCACAACAGAGCAATGCTGAGGCAAAAAATGTTTTATTTGTGCAAATGCGCTTTGCACTTGAAAGGCTTTTACCGTAAATAAAAACACATCAAATTTAGGTAAACTATTAAGCTCATTTAATGAAATAAAAGAGGCATTTATTTTTTGTGAAGCACTGTTGTCACTACTGTAAAAGCGAGTGTTACTCGTACTTTTTCGGGTTAACACGCTTACACTATGCTGCGCACTTAAAAAGTGGGCTAATAATAAGCCTATTGCGCCGTCGCCAATAATAAGAATTTTAGCCATGAGAGTTCTTTTTACGTGGGGTTAAAATTGCTTTGATTATAAAGTAGCTTGCTGCGCCGGCAAAATCTGCAATAAAATCTGCGATTGATGCTTGCCTATATGGAAGTGCGTCTTGCATTATTTCTATTGCAGCACCGTAACCGGCTAATAAAAGTATTTGTGCGTATAAAGGGAGTTTAAACGCTTTATCCATTATTATGGCAAGGATGAAAAATATCCCAAAGTGGGCTACTTTATCAACATGAGGAAACAGGTTGCCAACCCCTTTTATTTCTTTCGCAAATAAAAAGGTAAACACCACAATACTAATTAAAAAAATTGCTTGATAAACACGCCTTGTCACAACAAATCCTAAAATCGCTTAAAAAAGAAACCGTAGTATATCAAACTAATTTAGTATCGCACCTGAACAAGATGCATAAAAGTGTAAAGATTTATAGTTTTAGCGTTATAATCGCTTTAATAAATTAAGTATAAAATTAAGATAAAATAGTTAGGAGAAATCAATGCCTTCATTTGATATTGTATCTGAAGTAGAAATGAACGAAGCTAAAAACGCAGTTGATAATGCAAACCGTGAACTAGAAACTCGCTTTGACTTTAGGGGAGTTGATGCATCGATTGAGCTAAATGATAAAGTAATTAAGCTTAAAGCCGAAGCTGACTCTCAGGTTATACAATTATTTGATATTTTAGCGAGTAAAATTTCTAAGCGTGGTATGGATGTATCAAGCCTTGAATTGCAAGATATTAGCCGAGCGGGTAAAAATGTTTTTCGTAACGTTGGTTTAAAGCAAGGTATTGAAAAAGAGATGGCTAAAAAAATAGTTAAAGCCATTAAAGATTCAAAAGTTAAAGTACAAGCCGCCATTCAAGGTGAAGAAGTACGCGTAACAGGTAAAAAGCGAGATGATCTTCAAGAAGCTATGCAAGTAGTACGTAGCGCCGATTTAGGCCAGCCATTTCAGTTTAAAAACTTCCGCGATTAATAAAACAGATTACAGATATTATAGAGATTAGGAGACTAATTTTTAAAAAATTTGTGTTAAAAAAGCCAAGCTACAGCAATGAAGTTTGGCTTTTTTGCTATTAGTAGCTTGATATGTAATTTAACTCTTTTAAAGTGATTGTTGAGGGTTTATATCGTTAAAAATCAAACTTTGGCTATATAGACGTCTATTGACATTTGTAAACAAAATACTCACAATAGCGACCTATTTTCAAGGTGCTTGCTTAATACCTTTGTATACGTTTCAAAGTATTGAAATTAACAGCAAGATAATCGGGAAGTTGGTGCGTTTTCAAGACGATAACAACCCCAACACTGCCCCCGCAACGGTAAAGTATTAGCAGCTATTATAGTGTTGACTGAGTCCGGAGACCGGCCTTGAAGTAATCTTACTTATTAACATCTTTGCGGTGGGCAAAGGTAGGGGACATCATGTTAAATAAATCAGCACTTGGCGTTGCAATTTCTGCCGCGCTTTCATTTTCTGTGTCTGGCGCAGAGCAATCAATTGAAAAAATAACCGTTACAGCTAATAAATTTGAGCAATCAATCAATGACGTTTTAGCAAGTGTAAATGTTATCGAGCGTGCAGAAATAGAAGCAAGCAACGTACGCGATTTACCAACGCTATTAAGTAAACAAGTTGGTTTTCAGGTTAATCCAAACGGTGGTTTTGGTCAAAGTACAGGTGTGTCACTTCGTGGTACTGGCTCTGGCGATGCGTTGATTTTGATTGACGGTGTACGTACAGGGTCTGCAACACTTGGACAAAAAGCACTAAATAATGTCCCTTTAAATAGTATTGAACGCATTGAAATTATTAAAGGCTCTCGCGCGGCTATTTATGGCTCTGACGCACTCGCGGGCGTAATTAATATTATCACGCGTGAGTCAGATAACTTATCTGTGAGTGCTACGTTTGGTTCTGATTCTTATCAAGATTATCAGGTGGCTGGCTCTGTAAAATCAGGCGATGTTACTACTGCGTTTAACGCAGGTTTTGAAAAAACTGATGGTTTTGATGTACTCCAAGGTGTAGCACCAGATGAAGATGGCTATGAAAATAAGAATCTTGGTTTTAAAGTAAATTATACCGATGCACGCTACGGCAACTTTAAGTTATTAGGCCAATACAGTGAAGGCTATGTAGATTACGACAATCGTTTCAGCCCAGCCACAAGTACTGTAGAAACAGGTGATTTTAAAAACTATCAGCTTTCTGCAGGTTGGAATAAAAACTACACTAACCAATCGCACAGTATTGATATTGCTATTTCAACAGATGATTCACACGATACCTCAGCATTTGGTGTAAATGATTTTATAACGAAACGTGTGCAATTGGATTATAACGGTCAATATACATTATCTGAAGAGCTTAATATTAGCGGCGGCGTTAACTGGTACAACGATGATGTATCTCGTAGTACAACGCAGTATGGTGTACAAGAGCGTGATGTATTAGCTGTATTTGTTGGTGCTTATTATAATACAGAGAAAGTGTTAGCTAATTTAACTGTGCGTCAAGACGATGATGAACAGTTTGGTGACGAAACGACTTACACTGCAGCAGCTGGCTATCATTTATCTGAAGACGCAACCTTTAGAATAAGTCAAAGCACTGGTTTTAAAGCACCTACATTTAACGATTTATACTTTCCGGCTTTTCCTGGTTTTCCACCTTCATCTAATCCTGATTTAGAGCCTGAAAAATCATTAAACCGAGAGATTGGGTTAAATGTAGATTTTGATATAGCAAGTGTTGATGTTGCTATTTTTAGAAATGATATTGAAGATAAAATCTCTTTGGATTCTAACTTTTTTCCTATCAACTTAAATGAAGCACGCTACGAAGGGGTTGAGTTTAGCCTGTCACAACAAATTTTGGGTTTCGATAGTAATCTTAACTTTGCTTATTTAAGTGCAGAAGACGAAGAAACGGGCGCAGAGTTACGTAATGTTGCTAAACGTACATTTAATTGGGAACTTGCAAAACAGTTTGGTGCGTTTGATGCGAGCTTAGACATGCAATATCGTAGTGACCGACAAGGTGCTGTGACGCGTTTAGGCTCATACACGCTTTGGAACTTAGCGGGTAATTATCAAGTAAATGAACACATTGAGGTTTCGCTTCGTGTAGAAAACTTATTTGATAAAGAGTATAACGTGGTTGACTCAAGCACTGATTCTATAACGGGTGAAGTATATTACTACAACACACCAGAGCGTCGCTTTTTTGCGGGCGCAAGCTACCAGTTTTAGCCGTCTTTAATGCTTTTAATGCCTTTAATAGATAAAGATTATTAAATTAAGCTGAAAATACAAAAGCCCGATTTAAATCGGGCTTTCTACTGAGTAGTTAAACTTAGCTAGTCAGTTAAAAACTCTTTAAATACGGTTTCAAACTTATGTAATTTAGGTGCTATTAAAATACTACAGTAACCCTGCTGTGGGTTTTCGTTATAGTAATCTTGATGATAATGCTCTGCTGGATAATACGTAGTGGCAGGGCTGACTTCTGTCACAATTGGCTCACTCACATGGCTTTGCAGTTGAGCTATCATTTCATTGGTTTGCTTTAGTTGAGCCTCATCGTGATAGTAAACAACACTTCTATACTGTGTGCCTATATCGTTACCTTGGCGATTTAATTGTGTTGCATCATGCAAAGTGAAAAACATTGCTAGCAGTGTTTCAAAGCTAACTACAGTGGTGTCAAATTCAACTTTAACAACCTCAGCGTGCCCGGTTGTGCCAGAGCATACAGAATTATAGGTTGGGGTGTCGGTTTCGCCACCGGTATAGCCAGAACTTACATCTAATACGCCATTTACACGTCTAAATGCTGCATCTATACACCAAAAACAGCCGCCACCAAAGGTAGCGACTTGCGTTGTTGAACTCATAAATACTCCAAAATAGCTGTAAGTTTAGATTATGCAGAGCATAAGTCTAAAGCGTCGTAACAACAAGGTTACGACGCTATTAGGAGGTTAGATCTCTTCGAATGGCTTTTTAGCGGCTTGTTTATCAAGTTTTTGCTGCAAAAACTCAGGTGACTGTGTATTGCGCGCAAGTGCATAGTAAGCAGCAGGTACTACAAACAGAGTCAGTAGGGTTGATACAACAACACCGGTAAACACTACAACACCAATTACCATACGGCTTTCTGCACCCGGGCCCGAGGCTAAAACCAGAGGTACCGCACTCATTACAGTGGTTAATGAGGTCATAATAATAGGGCGTAGGCGCTGCGTAGCGGCTTGTAAAATAGCTTCGCTAAACTCTACGCCTTTGTCGCGTAGTTGGTTAGTAAACTCAACAATTAATATGCCGTTTTTAGCACTTAACCCTATGAGCATCACAATACCTATTTGGCTGTAAATATTGAGCGTAAGTCCTGTGGCCCACAAGCCAAACATAGCACCCATTAAGCCAAGGGGTACGGTAAGCATTATTACAAATGGGTGCATAAAGCTTTCAAACTGTGCCGCTAGTACTAAAAAGGTAACCGTAAGTGCTAAAATAAACACGTAGGTCATGGCCGAAGCACCTTCATAAAACAACTGCGATTCGCCTTTGTAGTCAATCGCGCCATCTATGTTGTTTTCTTCCATGGCCACTTTGTTTAAAAAGTTAAGTGCTTGCTCAAGTGTATAACCATCGGCTAAGTTGGCGCTTAAGGTAATTGCACGCATACGGTTGTAGCGGTTTAAGCGCGATGCGGTAGCTTCTTCTTTTAAGCTAATTAAACTATCAAGCGGGACTAGCTCGCCACTGCGTGATTTAAGATAAATGTTTGATATATCAGTAGGGTTGGCAAAGTCTTCTTTAGTGCCTTTTAAAATAACGTCGTACTCTTCGCCGCGATCTATAAAAGTAGTAACACGACGCTGACCTAGCATGGTTTCGAGTGTACGCCCTACATCAGATACAGAAATACCTAAATCGGCCGCTTTGTTTTTATCTATGCTGACTAAAAACTGTGGGAATGTTTCTTTGTAATCATGATCGATTCTAACCAGTCCTGGATTTTTCTCAGCGCGCTCTATAATACGGTCGCGCCAATCGGCTAGTTGTGCGTAATCGTTACCTTGTAGTACAAACTCGATTGGGCGTGATGAACCACCGCCGCCAATGCCTCGGCGCATAATAGCAAAGGCTCGCACGTCGGTAACTTCCTGCAGTTTAGTGCTTATTTCGTCCATTATTTCCCAGGTAGAACGTTGGCGTTTGTCCCAATCGGCCATACCTACAATTGCTACACCGCCACTGCCGCCCCAGCCTGGTACGCGCACGAGTACGCGGCTTAGCTCACCAGATTCAGAGTAAGGCATTAAGCGATCTTCAATTTTACTCATGTTAGCGGCATTGTTCTCATAACTGGCGCCTTCAGGGCCACTCATCATAACAAAAAAGGTACCACGGTCTTCTTTAGGTGTTAGCTCAGAGGGTATTTGAGTAAATAATGAATAACTTACAAAGCCAGCTAATAATAAGCTGATCATTAAGCCCCATTTGCGGGTCATGTTAGAGGCAAGTGAGTTACGATAACTAAGCTCTACCTTAGCAAAAAAGCGGTTCATCGACTGGCTAAATTTACTTTCTTTTTCAGAGGCTTTTAATACTTTAGAACATAACGCAGGTGAAAGAGTAAGTGCTGTAATACTTGAGAAAAACACTGCGGCACTTACCGCCATAGCAAATTCAGTAAATAAAGCACCAATACGGCCATCCATAAATACTAAGGGTACAAATACCGAAATAAGCACTAAAGTGGTGGCAATAATTGCAAAGCCCACTTCGCGCGCGCCTCTATAAGCGGCCAATAAAGGAGGCTCGCCAAGCTCTATGCGGCGATGAATGTTTTCTAACATAACAATGGCATCATCAACCACTAAGCCGATTGCTAGTACCAGTGCAAGTAAAGTAAGTAAGTTAATGGAATAACCCATAGCGAGTAAAAACATAAAACTACCCACTAACGCCACCGGCACAGTAACTGCAGGGATTAAGGTGGCACGAATATTACCTAAAAATATAAAAATAATTAATACAACTAAGCCCATAGAAATAGCAAGGGTGCTGTATACCTCATTAATCGATTCTTTTATAAAAATAGATGAGTCGTAACTATCCTCTATAGTGGTTCCTTCGGGTAGGTTACGTTTTATTTTTTCAAGTTCGGCGCGGGCGTTATCAACCACAGTTAAGGTGTTGGCTTTAGCTTGCTTTACAATGCCTAAACCAATCATATTGCGGCCATTACCCCGAAATAAACTCTCGTCATCGGCGGCTTCTAGGTGTACATCAGCCACTTCACTTAAGCGTACTAGGTAACCGTCATCACCGCGTTTTATTACTAGGTTTTGAAAGTCGCGCTGATCTTTATAACTGCGGGCTGTACGTACAGTAAAGTCACGGTCAACCGATTCAATTTCGCCAGCGGGTAACTCTACGTTTTCGGTGCGTAGTGTTTGTTCTATATCGCTCGCAGTAATACCGCGAGCAGCCATTGCTTGGCGGTTTAGCCAAATTTTCATGGCGTATTTTCGCTCACCACCAATGCGTACGTTAGACACACCATCAACTACGGCTAGGCGATCAACAATAAAACGCTGTGCGTAATCAGATAATTGCATTGAGTTCATGGTTTCGCTGTTTAGCACAAACCATACAATAGGGCTTTCATCGCTGTTAGACTTAGACACCTCAGGCGGGCGAACTTGTTCAGGTAGGCTATCTGCGGCGCGGGCAACACGTTCACGCACATCGTTAGATGCAGCATCTATATCGCGCTTAATATCAAACTCAATCGTAATATTTGAGCGGCCATTACGGCTCGATGAGTTAATACTTTTAATGCCTTCAATACCCGATATACGATTTTCGATGACTTGGGTTATTTTGGTTTCTATAATCTCTGCAGAAGCACCAGTATATTCGGTACTAATATTAACAATAGGTGTTTCAATATCAGGGTACTCACGCAGTGGCAGCATGCTAAAAGCAACGAGCCCAAAGGTGAGTAAAAGTAGATTTATTACAATCGCAAAAACAGGGCGTTTAACGCTAATATCGGTAATTTTCACGGGTTATCCCTTCACGCTAACTTTACTGCCAGAGCGAATTTTTATTAGCCCCTCAGTTATAATTTGCTCACCATCGGTTAAGCCTTCATCAACAGCAACCCAGCCGTTATTTCTGCCCGCAATATGCACTTCAACACGATTAGCAACACCGTCCAAAATTTGAAATACGTAATGTTTGTCTTGTAGCGGAATAATTGCTTTTTCTGGAACTATTAATGCTTGGTTACTACTTAGCTCTAACGCTGTTTTAAGTAGCATACCAGGGCGAAGCAAACCTGAATTATTTGCAAAGCTGGCGGTTACTTCTACGCTACGCGTTACCGAGTCAATACGCGAACTAATATGCGTTACTTTACCGATAAAGGTTTGATCTGGATAAGCATCATTTTGAGTGAGCACTTTCATGCCGGTAGCTAATTGCGCTAAATATTTTTCAGGTACTTTAAAGTCTACTTTAATGATACTTATGTCATCGAGGGTGGTAATAATTGAACTGTTATTTACATAGGCACCAATCGATATTTCACGCTTGCCCAACATGCCAGAAAATGGCGCGGTAATGGTCATTTCAGCTAGCTTGGTTTTAGCACTTTCTAATTGTGCTTGGGTGGCATCAACTCGTGATAATTGCTCTTCAAGTAACGATTTTGCTGTTGACTGAGAACGTGAAAGTTCGGTAAGTCTATCGAGTTGGCGTTTTTCTTCGCGTAAATTAATATTTAGCTCTTTTACAGCAATTTGTTCTTGTTGGCTTTGCAGTTGTACTAGCTTTTGGCCTTTGCTAACTAGGTCGCCATCTTCAAAGAAAATATTAGTCACGTAATCACTTTGTGCGCTGGTAATATATACAGCTTGGTTAGCGCGAGCGCTACCAATAGCTTCAATCATTACTGCATTTTCTTGCGAGGTAACAGTGTGAGCAGACACTTGCGTGGCCATTTGTGAAAAATCTGCTTGTTCACCTTGGCTAGCGGGTAAATATAAATAAACGCTAAATATTACGAGTAGCGTAATAATAAATGGAAAAAGAGCTCTACCTGATTGTCTTGAGTACATTGCTTTAATACCAAAAAATAAATTATAACTATTGTACGAAATAACACCGAGAAAAGGCGGTATTATGTCCCATTAATTTGTGAATTAAGCGTAAAAGTTATAATAATTAATTAAATAAACTCATGCTTGAGCTTTAAAAGGTATTTTATGAAGTTAAATACGTCGTGCAAAAAATGTTTAATGCTCAGAAAAATAGCATTGTGGGGCATTATTATGTTCATTTTTTACAGTGTTTATTATCAATATGGATGAGTTTAACGCTATGCAAATTAAGTATCGTGCGCAGGGAGCTAAGCATGGCATAGAAGTATTAATTGTTGGTGCGATTGGTTTGTTATTTATTATGCTGTTTAATTTATTACGCCCTGGTGAAATTAGCATTCTAGAAATTTTTTTAGTTAGTTTGTGTATTGCAGCAATAACAATTGGTTTTTTTAAAACCCAAGAGCCATTTTATAGCTTAGTGTTAACCACTGAGCAGTTAACTTATCAGCACAAATATGGTGTTTGGCATTTAGCTCATAGTAATTTTAAATCAAGCGGAATACCCAAAATAGCAGTAGGGCTTGAGCACTTAGAGCTTAACGTGGTAGGAATTAAGGTAAACGATATGGATGAGTTTTTAACGGGTTTAGCCCCAAGAATCGCAGGGAAATTATTGATAGAGCAGCGTCATTTATTTATGCAACTAATTCAAAAGAATTGCAAAAATGGCGATTGCCCATCAGAATGGCTGGTAGAGGATACACAATATAGATCTAAAAATGGAATTAGCTATAATGGGTTAATAGCAATGTTTGCCAACAGGGCTAAGCATTTGCAGTTACTAACAGGCTATGAGCTATTATTACCAGCGAGTGTATTAGATAGAAATATTTGGGAATTTAGTGCTAACTTAAATGCATGGCAGCGCGACCCCCTTAAATTTATAGCGTCGCAAGTAAGTAATTAAAACGCGGCAGTAGGAATAATAATGAGCCAAGAAAGAGCTTTTTTAAAAAGTGGTCGTAATACCATAATACATAAAGACAAAAAACTTGATTTAGTCATTGTTAATTCTGAGATCCACCCTCGAATTAAAGTGACCCAAAATGGCTTAGAACCATTTAAAGAAGAGCTGCCAAAAAACCGCCGTGACGCAAAAGAGCGTTACTTAGAAGTTGTTTATGTTGGTAGCGCCGATGTGTTTGGCGAAGAAAAACGATTGTTATTTATTCAAGCCCTTGATGGGCGGGAATACAAGGTTGATTACAGTAAAATAGGTACTAAGTTATTTGTACGTATTCATCAAGATAGTTATTTATAGTACTTAGTGGCACTTTTATTGCTTTAAATAATTATTAATTATTTTTTGATATAAAAAGGTGCTTAGTATGAGAGCAATTGCGTTAATCCCGTTATTGTCGTGTGGGCTATTGGTTGCATGCGGAGGTGGGGGGAGCTCTGATGATGGTGATAACACTCAAGCTTCAGTATTTGCAGGTAACGATTTGCAAATTATTGAAAAAACCGATTTTACTATTACTGCAAAAGGCTCACCTACCGAGGGTACGTTTACTTGGCAGCGCGTAAGCGGCCCCATTGTTGATGGATTTCCGCTCGATGGTGCAGTGCAAACTATTACCGCGCCAGATGTAAAGGCAGACAGTGAACTGGTGCTCAGAGTAAGCTATCAAACAACCGGTGGTGGTTTAGTACATGACGATATTAGTATTTTTATTACTTCAAACAATCAATTACCCCAAGCTGTAATTACTCAAACAGCACCGCAAGTATTGCCATCGGTTTATAACGATACCGTAACGCTAAGCGCAGCAGACTCAACAGATCCAGATACAAATGGTCAAATTAATAGCTACTTGTGGCAATTAATATCAGGACCAGCCCTCAATATTAATAGTTTTACTAATTCTACCTTAAGCTTTAGCCATCCACTGCTTGAAAACCATACAAATTTAAAGTGGTCATTAACGGTTACCGATGATGAAGGGGGAGAGTCAACCTCTGAATATGACATGACTTTAAATAAAACAGCGCAAGTTGTTATTGCCAATGCCGGGGCTGATCAGCAAGTTAACGAGTTTGATAAAGTAACCTTAGATGCAAGTAACAGCGCTGCCGCAACCAGTACTTATAAATGTGACTGGCAACAACTAACCGGCAAAGCGGAAACATTAGCTAATAGTAATCAATGTATTACTACTTTTTATGCCTCAGACATAGACACTAACGCCACTTTAAGCTTTGAAGTAATGGTTACTGATTCAAAAGGGCGCACCGCAAACGATAGTGTATTTGTAGATGTTGCACCTAAAGCGCTTGGGTTAATAAACGATACAGGTGTAGGGGAGTGTTACAACAATACTCAACGTATAAACTGTGTTAGTAAAGATTTTCCAAATCAAGATGCTGAACTTGGTCGAGACAGCTTTGCGAATCGTTTAGCCAAAGTAGGGCAAGGTAATTTAGCGTTTGATTACACCAAACTAAATGAGTTTGCCGATGAAGTGGCTGATGACGCACAAAATTTTAGTTGTATTCGCGACAACGTAACCGGTTTAGTGTGGGAGGTTAAAAGCCCTGTGTCAGGTGTGGTACCTAACACTACATTACGCGATGGGCAAAATCATTACACATGGTACCTTACTGAATCTGCTATTCCTCAGGTAGGCGGAGCAAGAGGCGCAGCCAACTCTAGTTGCCCAAGTAATACCGATTGCGGATTGCAAAGCTATATACAAGAAGTAAATGCGTTAGATTTTTGTGGTGGCACAAATTGGCGAGTACCTACTTACACCGAGTTACTAAGCTTAGTAGATTACGGCAAGCAAGGGCAAAATGTATTAATAGATGAGAGTATTTTCCCTAATATGCCAGCGGTTAGTTTACTGGGTCACTTGCGTTATTGGACCTCTCAAACAGCGGTTGATGGCACCAGTTTATCGCAAGCTTATATTATAGATATGAGCGATGGTAATGACCTTGCTTATCCAAAAAGTAAGACTGCTTATGTTCGTTTAGTTAGAAGCCGTTAGGGGAAGTATATGAAATTTAAATTAATAACTACATTTGCGGCAATGAGTTTAAGCTTTAACGTAATAGCTGGGGTTTGTTATGACTCTGTTACGCAAACAACACCAACAGAGCGATTTACAATAAATCCCGATGGCACAGTGTCAGATAGCAAAACAGGTTTAATGTGGCAGCGTTGTAGTTACGGACAAGTGTATAACAATGCTACAGCAACATGCGAAGGCTCTACACCATCATTAACCTGGCAAACTGCATTGCGAGGCGCAGTTAACGATACAACGGCAAGTTATAATGACTGGCAAGTACCAAATATTAAAGAGTTAGCAAGTATTATTGAACACAGATGTACAGAGCCAAGTATTAACGAATCGGTGTTTTTGGGCACAAAGCTACAAAACTATTGGACCAATACCTCAGGTGTAAACACGATTAACTCTGCTTGGGTATATCAGTTTGACAGTGGATTAAATAGTTTGCACGCTAAAACCAGTAGTGTTTATTTGCGCTTAATGCGTTACGAAAAATAATCCAATATAAGTAAATGCACAGCTAAGTTTAAAGCAGTGCTTTTTACATTAATTTACGTTATTTCAATAATAAAAGAGCCTGAGTGTTGTCACTAAGGCTCTTTTTTTGCCATTATGGAGGGGATTTATTTACCAAGGAATACTCAGGTGTATTTAAGCTATTTTGGTTTGCATGAAAAACCCTTTTCAATCTCGCCTAATCCCCATTATTTGTTTTTAAGTGAGCGACATAAAGAAGCGTTAGCGCACCTTACCTATGGACTAGGTGAAGACGGCGGCTTTGTATTATTAACCGGCGAAGTGGGTACCGGTAAAACAACCATTACTCGCAGTATGCTAGAAAAACTGCCAGAGAATACTCAAGTTGCGATGATCCATAATCCGGCATTATCAGAGCTTGAGCTCTTGGCGAGTATTTGTGATGAGCTTAAAATTAATTATGATGCACAAAATGCGAGTTTAAAAAGCCTTACCGATGTTATAAAAAAGCACTTAGAAGCAAATAATAAAGCGGGTGGGCATACCATACTTATTATTGACGAAGCGCAGTTACTTGCTCCCGATGTACTAGAACAACTGCGCCTACTAACCAACATAGAAACCGATCATAAAAAGCTATTACAAATAGTGCTGGTGGGGCAACCTGAGCTGCAAGTATTATTAAAACGAAATGAGTTAAGGCAGCTTGCACAGCGTATAACAGCTCGCTATCACTTACTGCCTTTAACACAAGGACAAACGGTGGCATACATTAAGCATCGTTTACATATTGCAGGCTGTGATAAAGGTATTTTTTCGTTGGAAGCAATGCAAAGCGTTCATCAACTTACCGGTGGCGTGCCACGATTAATGAACTTAGTGTGTGAGCGGGCGTTAGTAGGGGCATTTGCAAAACAGCAATTAACAATAGATAGCGAGATTATAAAAAAATCTGCTCAGGAATCATTACCACCCGATTTTATTGCGGCTAATAATACGCCACCTAAAACCGTGCCATATTGGCTATATTGCTCTGCTTTTGTTGCTTTATTTGCAGCAGGCTTAGGGCTTTCATTTATTTTATAGTTAGGTGATTAATGTCTTATTTATTAGATGCGTTAAAGCAATCGCAACAAGCCGATATAAGCGCCGAGCAGTATGACTTACAGGCACAGCAGGCTAAACAACAACAGTCTCTAGTGCGATACCGCCGCTTGGCGTTTGTGATTGGTGGCAGCTTAGCGGTTAGCTTTAGTGTTGCTGGTGGTTTTGTTAGTGGAAAATGGCTACAAAACAGCTCATTTAATAGTAATAATGAGCAAGTTAGCACTACAGCAATATTAAAAAATACTAATGCCGATAAAGAACCAACAATAACAACCAAATCGGATATAGATAATACAGCAAAATTACAAAGTGCAGAGCAAAACATAGCTGTATTAGCGGCGCAACCATCAGCGCCAAAAACGGCCCCGCCAGACGCAGTAAATACAGCAACTTCCATTCAAGGGCAGTTAGTATATGTACAAACCCCAAGTGGTATTGTACAAATGTTACTTACGCCGCAAGGGCAATATATTCCAATAATGGAAAATCAAGCCACACTCCAGCAAAACCTAAATCCGCAAAATAGTTTTGCTCAGGGTACGTATGCGCAAGGCGCAATTAATCAGCAGGGATATTCACAACCACATTATAATCAACCTAGCTTCAATCAAACGAATAACCAGGCAACACAAGCAGCTGGGCAGCAACCTCAAACAAATATGCCTTCATCGGCATCGCTTGATTTAAGTAAGTATAAAGTGCTTGGTAAACCGCTCGATTCGCAAGGCTCTACAGCACAACAAACTAAAAGACCTGCGCTTGGAAAGAGCCCAACATTACTAGAAACAGCTTTTGATCAAGCTATTCAAGATACAGAAAAAACACAAAACTACGAAGTAACGCAAGCAACGCGCAGCTCATCACGCGTGCAACCAATAGAGCTGTTGCCAGATGGATTACAAGCCATGTTACCGCCACTTAAATATCAGGCGCATATATATTCGTCTGCACTCGATAAGCGTTGGATCAAGCTCAATGGTCGCGAGCTTTTTGAGGGCGATAGTATAGGTGCATTAACAGTGCGAGAAATAACACCAGAGCAAAGCGTACTTGATTTTGACGGCTACGAATTTAGCTTAAAGGCGCTACAAGATTGGCCGCAATAGCGGCTAATTAGGGTAAAATTGAATTTTTATAAAAGCGTTGTAAGTCAATATTGTATTCGTTAGTTTTAACTGCCGACTCAAGCGTATCTTGGCTTTTTTTATGTGCTAAATCTATGTCTTGCACTTGGGTGTAGCGCCCATGCTTTGCACTATAGAAAGTTTTAACAACGGGCTTTAGTGGGCTGGCAGGGTTGCTCTGTGTCACCAGTCCCACTTTTTGACTCGAGAGCTTAACCAGTGTGCCTACCGGGTGAATACCGATACACTGAATAAATTTAGTTAATAACTCACTATCAAAACTATCAGGGCAACCTTCTTTTAATATTTTAAAGGCTTTTATCGGCTCCATGCCCGCTTTATAAACGCGCTCAGCAGTGAGTGCATCATACACGTCAACAATTGACGCCATACGCACATACTGGCTTATTTCATCGCCTTTTTTACCAAACGGATAGCCTTTACCATCTAAGCGTTCATGGTGCATACCGGCAATATCAACAGCTATACCTTTGAGCCCTGCAGCTTGTAAAATTTCTTTACTAAAGCGCGCATGATTTTTCATTATTGTAAATTCTTCATCAGTAAAACGTCCTGGCTTATTGAGTACTGCATCGGGAATTTTTATTTTGCCAATATCATGCAGTAGCGCGCCAGTAGTTAGCTGTTCAATTATATTTTTATCTATATTTAAATGCTTGGCAAAAATACTAATTAAAATAGAAACATTAATAGAGTGCTCTAACAGGTAGGCATCTTTTTGGCGCATTTGAGTAAGACATGCAAGTGCATCTTGATTTCTAAATACCGAATCCATAAAACCACTAGCAAGCTCTCTAAAAGGCGCTATGTCTATATTTTTACCTGCTTTTATATCTTTAAATGCTTTAATCTGTAGTGATTTAGCTTCATCGTAAAGCTTTTTAGCTTTGCCCATTTCTTGCTCGGCACTGTGCGTTTTTTGCCAAGGATCGCGCTTTGCTATAGGGGAAGGTGTCTTAGCTGGATCTTTTTCAGGCACTGATTCGATGAGGGTTTTATCTGGATCTATTTCAACTTCTAAAATACCGACATTTTTTAATTTATCGATACCGGCTTGAGTTTTAACCCAGCCTTGGCTTTTTATTTTTATACGTCCGGTTTGCTTTGTTACGCTTTGTACAAACATGCCAGGTAATAACTGCGAAATTGGAATGACTTTCAATTTAATTCACTTCATATAAGTATTCTACTGGTTAAAGTAACAAAAATATTACAATTAACATAGTAAAAAAGGCACCCTAAGGTGCCTTTTTATACGAATAAGTAATTAGTGCTAAACTAGTTACTCATCATCTTCAACAAGCGTCATCAGCGATGTATTACCACCCGATGCCGTTGTATCTATACTGATGGTTTTTTCAGTTACTAAACGTTTAATAAGCGTATCGTAATATTCAGAGCTGATCACTGGCAAAATAGCACCTTTACGCTGCGCTAGTTGCTGGCTGAAATAACCAAAGCGAGAAGAGCGTGCTGCAACCACAGCGCCGGCTAAGTGCGGATGTGCCAATATAGCTTGTAACTGATTTGGTTTAGCTACTTGGAACACGCCTTCGGCAACACCGGTGGCAATAAATTTATCTCTAAAGGCAACCGCTTCTTCATAAAATATTTCAGAAGCCACGGTAATTACCGTATTACCCGCAGCAATTGCAGTAATGATCGATAATGCCCAAAAGTTAAATGATGTGCTCTTATCAGCGTAACATACAACACAACCACGTGCTTCAAGGTGCAAAGTATTAGACTCACCTGTTGGCCCTGGTAATGTAGTAAATTTACGCATGTGCTTTTCTAAGCGATTAAGTTGTGCACGTGCATCGGCAAGTGTTAGTGCTAAATCGTCTGCTAAGTCGTCAATAATTTCAACTGTGGCTATTTTAGCAAGCAATTGACGCACCGCAGAGACACGGTCGTTTAGTGGTGTTGAGCGCCAAATTTTTTCATCGCGCATAGAGTTAATCATTAGCTTTTCTACTTGCTCGTTTGCACCGCTGTAGTGGTGTAAATCCAGCTCGTCTGGCGTTAGATTGGTCATTTGCACGTTTTCTGGTGATGCTTTTTCTTTTACTAAACGTTGTAAGTAGTTAGGGCCGCCGGCTTTAGGGCCAGTACCAGATAAACCACGGCCACCAAATGGTTGCACACCAACAATAGCGCCAATCATATTACGGTTAACGTATACGTTACCTGCACGCGACATTTTAGCTAGGTATTCACAGCGCTCTTCAATGCGCGAATGCACGCCCATAGTTAAGCCGTAACCTGTGTTGTTTATTTGATCCATAACACTGTCTAGTTCGCTCGATTTAAAGCGTATAACGTGTACACATGGGCCAAATACTTCGCGCTTAAGTACCGATAAGTCTTTTATTTCGTATAAGCGAGGAGCAAAGAAGTACGCACCATTTACTGTGTTATCTGGAATTTTACACTCGTAATGTAATGTCGCATTACCTTTTAAGTACTCAACGTGATCGTTTAAGCTTTTCAGCGCTTTTTCATCAATTACCGGGCCTACGTCAGTAGATAGTAACGATGGGTCGCCTATATGTAATTCAGCCAGTGCACCTTTAAGCATTTCGATTATGCCATCGGCAACGTCTTCTTGAATAAATAATACACGTAACGCTGAACAGCGTTGCCCAGCACTTTGAAAACCAGAACTAATTACATCGTCAACCACTTGCTCAGGGAGTGCTGTTGAGTCAACGATCATACAGTTTTGGCCGCCTGTTTCAGCAATTAACGGTACTTGAATATCGCTACGAGCCGCGAGCGTTTGTGAAATAAGCGTGCCTGTTTCAGTCGAGCCAGTAAACATAATTGCTTGAACGCGTTCATCCGGAACAATTGTTTTACCTACGTCACTACCACGGGCTATTACCGTTTGCACAACATGCTCTGGTAAACCTACCGATAGCATAAGCTCAATGGCACGCAGCGCAATTAGACTCGTTTGCTCAGCTGGTTTTGCAATAACGGTATTACCGGTCACAATAGCAGCGGCTACTTGGCCTAAGAAAATAGCTAGCGGGAAGTTCCATGGGCTAATACATAAAATAACACCACGGGCTTCAAAGCGCTCATCTTGCGATAGCTCTTCAGCGCGGGCTGCGTAGTAACGACAAAAATCAACCGCTTCGCGTACTTCATCAATACCATCTTTAGCTATTTTACCGGCTTCTTTAATACAAATAGCCACTAGCTCGTCATGATGACGCTCTAAAATATCGGCAACGCGGCGTAATAAGTTAGCGCGTTCTTTTACCGATGTTTGTGACCATGATTCAAAAGCGTTTTCTGCGTTGGCTAGCAAAACTTGCATTTCATCGCTAGATTGCAGTTTTATATGGCCAATTATTTCTTTGTGGTTTGCCGGGTTTTTAACTGCCACAGAGCCTTCAGGTACTTGGCTTTGCTCAATTAAGTGTTCGTTAAACCACAGATCAAGGTTTTCTTTAAACGGGGTGATCACGTTTATATCGGTTAAATCCATGCCTTTTGAATTGGCACGCTCGGCGCCATATAAGTCAATTGGCATTTTAATTTGCGTATTGTATTTATTACGTAAACCTTGCAGTGTTTCTACCGGATCAGGTAATAGTGTCTCAACCGGCTTAGTGGTATCTACAATGGCATTAACAAACGATGAGTTAGCACCATTTTCTAATAAACGGCGTACTAAGTAAGCCAGCAGGTCTTCGTGTTGGCCCACTGGTGCGTATACGCGGCACTGAATTTTTTCCTCGGTAACAATTTGGTCAAATAAAGATTCGCCCATACCGTGTAAACGTTGGAATTCAAAACCGGTGTTATCACCTTTAGCCACTTCTAATATAGTTGCTGCTGAGTAGGCATTATGGGTAGCAAACTGTGGGTAAAGTACATCACGTGCTTCGAGCATTTTCATGGCACACGCTTTATAAGACACGTCGGTGGTTGCTTTGCGAGTAAATACCGGAAAATGCTCTAAACCATCTTGTTGTGTGGTTTTTATTTCAGTGTCCCAATAAGCGCCTTTAACTAAACGCACCATCATTTTGCGACCCACACGGGTTGCAAGTTCAGTTAGCCATTCAATTACAAATATAGCGCGTTTTTGATACGCTTGAACCGCTAAACCAAAGCCGTTCCAACCTGCTAGGTCGTCATCACTAAATACCGCTTCAATTACATCTAAAGAAATATCTAGACGGTCTGCTTCCTCAGCGTCAACAGTAAAGCCAATATCATATTGTTTAGCTGCTAGCGCAAGCTCTTTAAGCTTAGGCACAATCTCGGCCATTACGCGTTCTTTATGCGTAAACTCATAACGAGGATGAATAGCAGAAAGCTTAACTGAAATGCCTGGGCTTTTTATTGGGCCACGGCCATTTGCCGCTTTACCAATAGCATGAATCGCGTTCATGTAACTGTCAAAGTAACGCTGCGCATCTTTCATGGTGCGCGCGCCTTCGCCTAGCATGTCGTATGAATATACATAGCCTTTTTGTTCTTTATCGGCAGCACGTACTATTGCTTCGTCAATGGTACGACCCATAACGAATTGCTTACCCATAATTTTCATCGCAAAGTTTACTGATTTACGAATAACAGGCTCGCCTAAACGACCTATGGTTTTTTTAAGCATACCAAATTGCTGTTCTTTGGTTTTATCTGTGTAGTTAACCATTTTACCGGTTACTAATAGGCCCCAAGATGATGCGTTAACAAATAACGAATCGCTGCTGCCTAAATGAGAGCTCCAGTCGCCTTTTGCTAATTTGTCACGAATTAATGTGTCTTGAGTTGCTTTGTCTGGTACGCGAAGCAGAGCTTCGGCTAAGCACATTAATACTACGCCTTCTTCACTAGAGAGTGAAAACTCATTTAATAGTGCATCAACACCGCTTTGACCATCTTGGTCTTTACGAATATTTAAAACAATTTGGCGAGCTCTTTCCCAGGCACGACTTCGTGCTTTAACACCTACTTCAGCAAGTGGTAAAATATGATCGATAACCGCATTTTCGTCGATGCGGTAGAAGTCACGGATTTTTTGTCGAATTGGACAAGTCGTTGTCAAATCGCTATTGAATAACATAAGCAACCCTCAGGAGTGTTAAAACTTAAGGTAAAATTAATTACCACTAAATATTCGTTGGTGTAAGGCGTGCATTCTAATTAAAATTCAGCAGAATATGCTGGTTAAATTTGGCGTTTTACGCTAATTTACAGGGCATATTTTCTACTTATCCGTATAAAGTTCTGTTATGACGAGTCCAAATAGATTACGCCTGCTTGATCGTATCGATTTAGCTATTTTAGACGTTCTGCAACAGAACGGCAGAATTTCAAATGTTAACCTCGCAAAGCAGGTTAATTTAAGCCCCAGCCCTTGTCTTGATCGTGTAAAGCGTTTAGAGCAAGAAGGCTATATTGAAGGCTATGTTGCCAAGCTTAGCGAAGCCAAGCTTAATCAAAGCTTAGTTGCACATGTACAAGTGTCGCTGGTGACTTCAAATACCGCGGTATTTAAAGTGTTTAGAGAACACATTTTAAAAATTAGGCAAGTAGTGGAGTGCGACATGGTTGCTGGTGGCTACGACTACTTGCTGAAAATCAGGGTATCAAACATGGACGAGTACAGGCAAGTGCTTGGCGACTTAGTTGATATTCCAGGAGTGGGGACGCACCACACTTATATGGTAATTGAAAAAATAAAACAAGATCCGGGTCTGCGCCTAGATTTGTAATATAAACTGCAGGCATAAAAAAAGCATCTAATGATGCTTTTTTTATGCGACTAATTAAGTTGTCGTGTTATGCCCAGCCTTGGTAGCGCTTACGGCGAGACAACACAATCGTTAATATAATACCTAAAAACAATCCTAAAAATGCAATAGCACCGCCATAAGTAAGTAATTGGCGTTTTTCTTTAGAGCTAGTAGCTTGCTTTAAAGTGCGCTCTTGCTCAAGTGTAGTTTTTAATTGAGTTATTTGTGTAAACAATTGTTTGTTTTGGTTTGTTAACTGCACGTTTTGCTCTTGCAACTGCGGTAATTCAACTTGTGCTTGGCGCAGTTCATTTTGTATTGAGCTCATTTCATCACTTAACGTTTGGTACTGCTTATGTAAGCCAGCTGTTTGTGTGATGTATTTAGCTTCAACCCAACCTTCACGATCTTTATCATCCTTAACTTTTAAAAAACCGTTTTCTTCACTCGATAATAAGGTCAGTTGTGTGCCTGCATCAATAGAGCCGAGTAAACGATAGTTTTTGCTCGCACCAGAGCGCATAAACGTATAAAGATTGTCAATTATATAAGCTGTTTTTGCATTGGTGGGGGCTGCTGTTTGAGCTTCTTCTGCTTGGCTCGCAAATGTTGAGGCTGTTAAAAACAGCCATAATAAACAGTGTTTTAGCATTTATTTACCTTGTTAATCTAACCGTGTCCGTTTAGAACGTGATTTTATATTTCACATAAGTATAGCGATAATATGGATTAAATAGCGCAATAGCAAGGTTGATATTGTAACCGGTGTTATTTTATTAGCGGCCCATTTTGACTAAAATATTTGCAATATGGGGCGGCTTTGTTTATTTTGACCACTTATTAATTTTAAGGGTAATCCGCATAACTAATGGATACTGAGATAGAACTAAAATTTTTGGTATCAGATGCCGTCATTCCACTGATCCCCTCATTAATTACACAATTTGCAAAAACAGTTACTAATAAGCCATCTCGAAGTTTACAAAATGCTTATTATGATACGCCAAGCCGTGAGCTTAGAGCCCTTGATATTGGCTATAGAACGCGTTGTGCTGATAATAAATGTGAGCAAACAATTAAACTCGCCGGTGAGGTTGTTGGGGGCTTACATCAACGCCCTGAATTTAACTTACCAATAGAGTCTAATCGTCCAGATTTAATGGCATTTGACCCATCTATTTGGCCTCATGGCATGCAAGCCAATGTTATTGCAGAAAATATACATCCGATTTTTAGTACTAACTTTATTCGCCGTACTTGGTTAATTGAGACTCAAAACGGTGCAAAAATTGAAGTAGTGCTTGATAAAGGTGAAATTGCCGCAGCGGGTAAAGTTGAGGTGATCAGCGAGCTTGAAATTGAACTTGTTGAGGGCAGCCGTAATGAATTATTTGCGCTAGCCGATAAATTAGTAAGCCAAAACTGTATTCGCTTAGGTTTGTATTCAAAGGCCGCAAGAGGGTATCGCCTTGCTGACGACACGCCACTGCAACCAAGTAAATCTATTGGGTTTGTTAAACTCAAAGGGCAAGTAACCCAAGAGCAAGCATTAATAGAGGCTATGGGTTTTGGTATTCGTTTTGTGCAAAAGCACGAACAATGTTATTTCGATAAGCCAAGTTTAAAAACATTAAAGCGAGTAACCGACGGTATAAGCTTAATTCGTCATAACTTTTGGTTGTTTGACGATATTGTTAGCAAAGAAAGTACTGAGCATTTACGCAACGAATTAAAGTGGTTACTCAGCGAGTTAGCGTGGGTTGAAAATGCAATTCAATTA
The DNA here is from genome assembly GCF_040308885.1 of Pseudoalteromonas sp. 120-MNA-CIBAN-0494. NCBI lineage: Bacteria > Pseudomonadati > Pseudomonadota > Gammaproteobacteria > Alteromonadales > Pseudoalteromonadaceae > Pseudoalteromonas > Pseudoalteromonas sp. 120-MNA-CIBAN-0494. The sequence continues at coordinate 279,833 of NZ_JBEOOE010000001.1, read as the reverse complement.
AAAACCTATACTTCTAAACGCCACGCTTTTTATAAAAAAATAAACAACGCACCGGCATTAACACAAGTTATTAATGACCTAAAAGAGCTACAGCCTAGCATTGACGACATTTATGCGCTGTTTCATAGTGCACGCTATAATCGTTTAATACTGTCGTTAACAACCTGGTTAATAGACAAACAATGGCGCAAGTTTTGGGATCAAAAGCAATTACAAAACGCTGACCAATCGGTAGCCAGCATTGCTAACCGTTTGTTTGATAAAGATTGGCGAAATTTGCATAAGCTGTTACCTAAAGAACAAACTTTAACCGCGAATGATTACCTTAATATACGCACACAATTAGAGAACAGTTTACTAAGTGGTAATTGTTTAGGTGCGTTATTTGATAAAGAAGAGCGCTTAGAGTTTAGACTCCCTTGGCTTGATATTTCTCATGGTATGTACGAGCTTAGTACCCTTGACTATTTAAAGCAGCTTTGCGGTGGTCAAGAAGATGAAAAGCTAGCTAAAATTCAAACATGGCTAGCACAAAAGACAGAATATTTGGTAAGTGCAATGGAGCAAAGTAGATTGGCTTCGTTCGATATAAAGCCTTATTGGCTTTAGATTTACAGAATATGATTAAATAAAAAAGGCTCATTATGAGCCTTTTTTTATATTTGCTGATTAGTATTTAGCAGCTTGGCCTTCTTTAGGTAATGCCGCCTTTATAAACTCACGTAAGTCGGTATTAGAGCTCTCTAAATCCGCATGGCGTAAGTACATCATATGTCCGCTTCTGTAGCCTTTAAAGCTTAAGCGGTCTTGCATTTTGCCACTTGGGTCTAACTGCCATAACGTATATTTAGCATCGAAGTAGTTAGTTGCACCGTCATAATAACCCGATTGAATCATTACCTTTAAATACGGGTTTTGCGCCATAGCTAAACGCAAGTTTTCGCCGGTGTTATTACCGCTTCTATCCCATGGGTGCACATTACCAAACAGGTTATATTTAATATCTGTTTTATAATTTAGCTCTTCACGTAAGTAATGATTAATAGCGGGTGTGAAAGAGTGTAACCACGACGTGAGTTCTGCCCAGTAATCAGGCGACTCGCCCGCATCGCGTTTATCAATACCTAAATAACGCGAGTCTAAGCGTCCTACCATTTGGCCGCGGTCACGTAATAGCTCTTTCCAAAAAAACTGCGTTGGAATATCTAAGTTATTTTGCTCTACAAAGGTTTCAGAAAGCCCAGCATATTGCGCCATTTTTTTAATTATGCGGCGCTTTTCATCATCTGCAATAAAGCCGCCTTTAGCCAGTGCGGGGATCAGTTCGTTAATTGTAAACTGCTCAACTTCAGGCAGTAACTCGTCTAGGTCTTTAGCTTGTAAGTTGGCATTTAATGCTTTGTGATACCAAGCTGTAGCGGCAAAGTAAGGCAGGCGGTTAGCTGCTTTAATTGGGCCGTCGCGCTTAATGCCAATATCGGTTGGTGAAACCAATACTACGCCGTTAATGTACATCCATTGGCTATTTTGCAGTTCATGGGCAAGGCCCGATACACGTGTTGTACCGTAGCTTTCGCCAATTAAAAACTTAGGAGAGCGCCAGCGCTCGTTTCTGTTTACAAAGGTATTAAGCCACTCAGCGAGGTACTTAATATCGGCTTTTACGCCAAAAAACTGCTCTTTTTGCTCAGCTTTAGAGAGTAATTTACCGTCTTTATCTTCAACTACGCGAGAGTAGCCGGTGTTTACCGGATTTACATATACAATATCGGCAATGTCGAGCACTGAGTAAGGGTTGTCTTTAACCCCATATGGTTGAATAGGGTAGCCTTCATCATCAATTTTTAATACGCGAGGGCCAGTATAAGCAAGGTGCATCCAAACCGATGCCGAGCCAGGGCCGCCATTAAACGAAATAAGCAAAGGGCGCTTTGCTCTGTCATCTACCTTATCGCGGGTGTAGTAAGTATATTGCAAGGTTGCTATAGCATCGCCTTTGTCATCCCAAACAGGTTGCGTACCGGTTGCAACCGTATATGAAAAGCGCTGATTATTAATTTTTGCTTTGTGCTCAGTAACCACTTTGCTGTCGATATCAATACGACGCTGGTTATTATCGGCAAAGGAGGCACTACTAAGTGTTAAGGCAATGGCGGCAATAGGTAAAAAAATACTTTGGCTAAACTTCATGAATGACCCTTTTTTATTGTTAATGTTCTATTAAAAGAAATATTCAGTAAAAAAACAAAAGTATTGAGACTAGTTGCCGATAATAGTGGTTGAGTAAATAGAATGTGTAAAAACTTAGCTTTTAACGCCTTGTATCGCTCTTTATTCCGATCGTAATGAAAGTAATGTATATTCGCATTTATTTATAAGTAACAGCTTAAATAAGTGAGATTTACTTTAAAAAATAGTGGCAAACCGACAGGGTGTGTAATTTGCTTTTTAATAAATTTAAAATCTCATTAAAGGCTTTAAATTTATGATGAACACATGGTTATAAAACAAGTAATCAAATTAGAAGTAAAGAGAAGCCCTATGCAAAGACTGTTGATAGTTGAAGATAGTAAAGTAGTACAACAAGTCCTTCGCCATATATCTGCACAGTATCTTGATGTTGCCATTGATTTTGCTTGGTCTTTATCTGAGTGTAAAGAGTTTGTAAGTAAGCACAGCTATACATTAGCCTTAGTTGATTTAACGCTCCCCGACGCACCAAATGGTGAGGTGGCCAAATATACCTTATTAAAAGGTATTCCTACTGTGGTGCTTACTTCTAAGATGGATGAGTACAAGCGCCTGCAAATGTTAGAATTAGGCGTAATTGATTATGTGATAAAAGATAACCGTGACTCATATAATTACGCTATAAAATTAGTTGCACAGCTGTTGCGTAACCAAGGCTGTAAAGCATTAATAGCCGACGACTCGGTTTTAAGTCGTACTTTAATGAAGCAAATGCTAGAAAAACAATTATTTGCAGTCAGTGAGGCGCACGATGGACGCCAAGCATTAGATATGCTCAAAAACGATGCTGAAATTAAATTACTCATGACAGACTATGCAATGCCAACAATGGATGGTTTTGAATTAGTTAAAGCGGTGAGAAACTTTAGAGGCCGTGATGACTTAGCAATTATTGGGTTATCAGGCGCGAGTAAGCATGGTTTATCGGCGCGATTTATTAAATATGGTGCTAATGATTTTTTAACTAAACCTTTTATGAATGAAGAGTTTCATTGTCGTGTATTGCAAACCATGGAGCAGTTATCGTTAATTGCAGACATTAAAGAAAGTGCTTTTCGAGATCATCTTACCGGGCTTTATAATCGTCGTTACTTTTATCAGTATGCTGAAAAACTACTCAAAAATAAAAATCAGAAAAATAGCTTAGTGTTACTCGATATAGATTTTTTTAAAGCAATAAACGATGAATTTGGGCATGACGGCGGCGATCAGGCACTTAAACAAGTGAGTAATTTAATCCGGACTTCATTTTCTAACAGTACAGTGGCACGTATTGGCGGTGAAGAGTTTGCAATTATATTAACGCAAGTAGAAGTTGAACAAGCCGAGAAGTGTTTAAATTTATTTATACAAAAGTTCGCAAGTTACGACTTTACTATCAGTGATAAAACCTTATCAATAACAGCAAGTATAGGCCTAGCCGAATTTCAAAATACCAGTTTAACCGCTGCTATGCGTGTTGCCGATAGAGCTTTGTATCAAGCTAAGGAGCAAGGGCGCAATTGTGTGGTTTTAAATAGTACTTTGCAGCTAGCAGAGGTTACAGCTATACGTTGAGTTAAATACACACGCACCAATCAAGTATTATATATAAAAAAACGCACCTAATTGGTGCGTTTTTTTGTTTTAAATATAAAATATTTTTATAAGTTATTGTTTTTTATTGCCATATATAAATGGCATAAAGCTTGGATTGTATTAACTAAGAAAAACAATAACGTGTCCTAAGGGGACTAAAATGAAAATGATTAGTGCAATCATAAAGCCATTTAAATTAGATGAAGTGCGTACAGCACTCGCTGATTTAGGCATAGAAGGGATGACAGTTGTTGATGTAAAAGGCTTTGGTCGACAGCGTGGTCATACCGAATTGTATCGTGGGGCTGAATACCAAGTTGATTTTATTCCTAAAATTAAACTCGAAATTGCCACTCGTACTGAAAACTGCCAACGCGTAGTTGACTCAATTACGCAAGTTGCAGGCACCGGAAAAATAGGTGACGGTAAGATTTTTGTGTACGACCTAGATCAAATTGTTCGTATTCGTACGGGCGAACTTGATGAAGATGCACTTTAAGGGGGATTTATGGAAAGTACACTGATAGAACTAAAGTTTTCGCTCGACACCTTTTATTTTTTAATTTGTGGCATATTAGTAATGTGGATGGCCGCAGGGTTTGCCATGCTAGAAGCGGGTTTAGTACGCTCAAAAAACACCACCGAAATATTAACTAAAAATATCGCCTTGTATTCAATTGCATGCACCATGTTTTTACTCGTTGGTTACAATATTATGTATGTAGGGAATACCGAGGGAGGCATCATTCCTTCATTTGGTGGCTTAATTGGTACACAAGCCGCTGATGCTGATCACTCTCTAGAATCTGATTTTTTCTTTCAAGTTGTTTTTGTTGCCACGGCTATGTCTATTGTCTCGGGTGCGGTGGCTGAGCGCATGAAGTTGTGGGCATTTTTGGTGTTTACCTTGGTGTTAACTGGGCTTATATATCCTATTGAGGGTTACTGGACTTGGGGCTCTGGATTTTTATCGGCAATGGGTTTTGTTGACTTCGCGGGCTCAGCAATAGTGCATGCAACCGGCGCATCAGCGGCATTAGCTGGCGTATTATTACTGGGTGCACGTAAAGGAAAATATGGTAAAAATGGCGAAATATACCCAATTCCGGGGTCAAACTTGCCTTTGGCAACGTTAGGTACGTTTATTTTATGGATGGGCTGGTTTGGTTTTAACGGCGGCTCGCAGCTACTTATATCAGATGCAGAAAACGCGACTGCTGTAGGAAAGATTTTATTAAACACCAATGCTGCTGCTGCAATGGGGGCTGTTTCAGCACTATTTGTTTGTAAAGCATTATGGGGTAAAGCCGATTTAACTATGGTATTAAATGGCGCGTTAGCTGGGCTGGTTGTGATTACCGCCGATCCGCTTTCACCTTCACCATTGATGGCGTGTTTATTAGGGTTATTAGGCGGCTCATTAGTGGTATTTAGTATTGTTATACTTGATAAGGCAAAAATAGACGACCCAGTTGGCGCTATTTCTGTGCATGGCGTATGTGGAGTACTTGGTATTATGCTAGTACCTGTGACAAACGCCGAGGCAAACTTGGTAACTCAGTTAATAGGCTTGTTGTGTATTATTGGTTTTGTGTTTATTTCTTCGCTGCTGGTGTGGGCAATCTTAAAGCATACTATGGGCATTAGGGTTACCGAAGAAGAAGAGCTAAACGGTATGGATCAACACGATTGTGGCATTGACGCCTACCCAGAATTTGTATCGGTTCGTAGTAATTAAATTTAAGTTATTGTGTGTTGTCCAAAGCGCTACTTAGGTAGCGCTTTTTTATTTCAGGGGAGGTTAACTTTAGTGCTGCTAAGATGGGTTGTTAATTTACCTTATAATGGTGAACTAGTAGGTGACTATGCTAAGCTCACGTCCGTAAAATAAACCTTGGAATAAATTACATTTAAATGGCTGATAACAAAAAAACACCGACAGGTAAAACCCCCACAAAGCGCAGCGCTAAACCCTCTAAAAGTACACCGCGTAACGGCGCTAAAAAAAGTACAAAAAACAAATCATCAGTTGCTCAGCGATCTTTACTCAATAAACTATGGTCTATTTTTTGGAAACTTAGTTTAGCGACATTTATTGCTATGGCGCTTTATTTTATTTACCTCGATGCAAAAATAACTCGTCAATTTGAAGGTAATAAATGGCAGCTTCCTGCGCAAGTTTATGCACGCTCGATGGCGTTTTACCCCGGGCAGTTCTTATCAAGCCAAGAGGTTATTTGGGAGTTAGAGCGGCTAAACTACTCAGCCGTTAATAGGTTAAGTCGTACAGGGCAATATGTTAAAACTGCCAACAGCATTAAAATATATCGTCGCGATTTTGAATTTTATGACGCGCTAGAACAGGCGCATATAATTGAACTGCGTTTTGGCGGGCAAAAAATTGCTAGTATTAAAGACAAGTTTGGTCGGCGTTTAAACAACGCTAGGCTGGAGCCGGTGCAAATAGCGCGTATAGGTAACGACTCTAAACAAGACCGTGAATTTGTACCGCTGGATAAATTTCCGGCAATGCTAAAAGACACGCTTTTAGTGGTTGAAGATCGTAATTTTTATCAGCACCACGGCGTATCGGTATTTTCTATTTTACGTGCGTTGTATAGTAATATTCGTGCTGGGCGAACAGTTCAGGGCGGCAGTACGCTAACGCAACAACTGGCTAAAAATATTTACTTAACCCGAGAGCGCTCACTTACACGAAAAATAAACGAAGCGTTTATTGCGCTTATTTTAGATTACCGTTATTCAAAAGATCAAATACTTGAAGCGTATTTAAATGAAGTATATTTAGGGCAGTCTTATAACCAAGGTGTACATGGTATGGGCTTGGCTGCTGAATTTTACTTTTCTAAACCAGTAGATGAGCTAGAGTACGATCAAATAGCGCTGCTGGTGGCTATGGTAAAAGGGCCGTCTTATTACAATCCACGTCGTTACGAAGAGCGCACAATGGAACGTCGTGACTTAGTGCTGCGCTTAATGGTTGAAGACAAACTTTTGAGTACTAATGAATACCGCGCTGCATTAAAACGTCCTTTGAATATAGCGCCAATGAAAGCCAGTTTACAAAAATCGTACCCAGGTTATTTAGAACTAGTAAATCGTGAACTCAAGCAGTTATTGCCCGATCAAAATGTGTTAGATGCCGGTGTTCGTGTGTTTACCTATTTTGACTTACAAAAACAAACGGCAATGGAAGAGTCGATTCAGGCAAGTTTGCCTTATTTAGAAAAACGCCCTAATACTCGCGCGCTTGAAGCGGCGATGATCTCAGTTAACGTAGAAAAAGGTGGCGTATCGGCATTAGTTTCTGGGCGCGATGTGCGTTATTCAGGCTTTAACCGAGTACTTGATACCAAACGTAATATTGGCTCATTAGTTAAGCCTGCGGTGTATTTAAGCGCGCTGCAGTTACCACATTATAACCTAGCCACTTTACTTGACGACTCACCGGTGCAAGTTACCAATGAGCAAGGTAAAGTATGGCAACCTGAAAACTACGATCGTCAATTTCGCGGAGCGATCCCGTTATACAAAGCTTTTAGTCGCAGTATAAATATACCTGCGGTAAATCTTGGCCTTGATGTAGGGGTAGATAAAGTTGCAAATACACTAAGAGGGTTAGGCGCGCAGGGAAGAATTAACGAATACCCATCGTTGTTATTGGGGGCACTTGAAATGTCTAGTTTTGAGGTAGCACAATTGTACACAACCATTGCTGCCGATGGCGAATATAGAAAGTTAACCGCTATTTCTGCGTTAACCGACTCAATAGGCAAAGTATTGTATAAGCATGAGGTGAAATCTGAGCCGCGTTTTGCTAAAGATGCCATGTACATGACAAAATACGCAATGAAACGAGTGACTAAAGATGGCACCGCAAAACGGTTAAACTTACACTTTCCGTCGATTCAACTTGCGGGTAAAACGGGCACTAGTAACGATTTACGCGATAGCTGGTTTGCGGGGTTTGATCAAAACACAGTGACCGTTGCTTGGCTAGGCCGAGATGATAACAAAAGTACCGGCTTAACCGGTAGTGTAGGGGCTTTAGAGACCTATATTCGTTATTTAAAACCGCTAAATCCCGAAGCGATAGCCGATACTCGTCCACCTTCAATTCGCTGGGCGTTTATTAACGAGCTAACGGGTAAACAAGCGCCACCAGGGTGCGGCAAAGTTATTCAGCTACCACTAAGAGCCAGTGAATTTGAACCAAGGCCGCAGTGTATTCGTTAAGCAGTTTTGAATAACTACAAGACATAAAAAAAGCCCGTTAGGGCTTTTTTTTATTGGCTGAATAAAACTGATGTTTTACAGCTTAGCAAACGCGCGCTCTGCGGCTGCAATGGTATCTTTTATTTCTTGCTCGTTGTGCGCTGCACATACAAAGCCTGCTTCAAAAGCAGAGGGGGCTAAGTAAACACCTTCTTCAAGCATCAGGTGGAAAAAACGTTTAAAACGCTCTAAATCACACTCAGTAGCTTGTTTGTAAGTTGTTACTTTTTCAGCATCAGTAAAGAAAAAACCATACATGCCACCGGCGTAGTTAGTGGTTAATGCAATGCCTGCTTTTTTAGCGCCGGCTTCAAAACCTTCACAAATTGCTTTACTGGTTGCTTCTAGTTTTGCATGTAATCCTGGCTCGCTTAATAACTCTAGCGATTTTAAACCTGCAGCCATGGCAATTGGGTTACCCGACAATGTACCCGCCTGATAAACTGGGCCAACCGGTGCAATATAATCCATAATTTCGGTTTTGCCGCCAAAAGCGCCAACTGGCATGCCGCCGCCAATTACTTTACCTAAACAGGTTAAGTCTGGTTTTATATTGTAGTAGGCTTGTGCACCGCCAAGTGCAACTCGAAACCCGGTCATTACTTCGTCAAAAATAAGTACCGATTTGTATTCGTCACAAACGTCGCGCAAACCTTCTAAAAATCCCGGAACCGGTGGAATACAGTTCATGTTACCAGCAACAGGCTCAACAATAATGCATGCAATTTCGTCGGCATATTTAGCAAAAATAGCTTTCACTTCATCTAAATTATTAAACGATACAGTAAGCGTATGCTTTGCAAAATCTTCAGGAATGCCCGGTGAATTAGGCACGCCCATAGTCAATGCGCCAGAGCCCGCTTTAACTAATAATGAGTCGGCATGGCCGTGGTAACAGCCTTCAAACTTAAGTATTTTATCGCGGCCAGTAAAACCACGCGCTAAGCGAATAGCGCTCATGGTGGCTTCTGTGCCTGAGCTAACCATACGTACTTTTTCGATTGATGGTACTAGCTCTTTTACTTTTTCAGCCATTAAAATTTCGGCTTCGGTAGGCGCGCCATAACTTAGGCCGTTTTCTACCGCGTCGTGTACTGCTTGTTTAATTGCAGGGTGGTTATGGCCCATGATCATAGGGCCCCAAGAGCCAACATAATCGATATAGCGATTACCATCGGCGTCAAATGTAAACGCACCCTCAGCTTTAGTGATAAATAGCGGTGTGCCGCCTACACCATTAAAAGCACGTACTGGTGAATTTACGCCACCAGGAATAGAAGCTTGAGCGCGTGCAAATAAGTCTTGGCTAATTGTCATGAAAAATCCTATTGTTTTGTCACAAAAAAAGTGGGTTTAGCTATCGCGTTTGCGGCTAAACCAAGGTACGTCTACTTCATACTGCTCGACTTTGTTTTCTACGCCGAGGGTTAAAGCAAACAGTGCCATACGAATTAATACGCCATTTTGTACTTGGCGAAATATAGCTAAATTGTCATTTGCGTTTAAGTCGTTATCTAGCTCGTTGGCTTCTAGGCGACTATCGCGTGGTAGCGGGTGCATTAACACTGAATTAGGTTTGCAATGTGCAGTGTAAATTGATTGACTAATTCTAAACCCACCACGGTATTTGTTGGCTTCTTCTTGCGAAGGAAAGCGCTCTTCTTGAATACGCGTTTGATAAACTATGTCGGCAGCTAAGTTACCTTCCATTTTGTTTACCAATTCAATTTTATGACCTGCATTATCTACTGCATCTAATATATAGCTAGGCATTTGTAGACCATCGGGTGCAACCATCGAGAATTTCACGTTTTTATAGTGGCATAATAGTTTTGATAAAGAGTGCACAGTGCGACCATATTTTAAATCGCCTACTAGCGCAATGTGCATACCATCTATGTTTTGCTCAAAACGGTTAAGCTCACGCTCAATGGTTAATAAATCGAGCAGTGCTTGAGTGGGGTGCTCGTTAGGGCCATCGCCACCATTAATCACAGGGATTGAGCAGCCTGTTGCAAATTCACTTACCGAACCTGCATCGGGGTGGCGCATAGCGACAGCATCGGCATACGCCGAAATAACACGGGCGGTGTCGTAAAGCGACTCGCCTTTAGCGAGCGCTGAGCTTTGCATGCCGGTTGTTTCGCGAACGAGTCCGCCGAGTAAGTTAAAAGCGGTGCCAAAGCTTACGCGTGTGCGTGTGCTAGGTTCAAAAAATAAGTTGGCTAAAATGGCACCTTCTAGCACGTTAGTACGCTTTTGTTTTTTAGCGTAGGGTTCCATTTTTTTAGCTACTGCAAATATACGTTCAATACAGTCTCTGTCGAGTTGATTAACTGAGAGTATATTTTCACCTTGGAAACTTAACATGGGGTTATTCCTACTTATTCAAAAAGGCGCGATAATCCTTAAAGGAGCACGCAATCGCGCATATTATAGCAAAGTTACTTAGCTAGTTGGCAGAGTAAATTACCTAGAAACATTTTATTATAAACTGGGTTTTATTACCGCCAGTGCCACTATTATTAATAGTGCTATAACGGGTAACTCATTAAAAATACGATAAAAACGGTCACTTTTAGTGTTACGGTCATGTTTAAAATCAGCTAAAAGCTTAAAACAGTAACCATGGTATAGGTATAAAATAATTACTAGCACTAGTTTATAATGCAACCACATGCTGTACTTAAACCAATCGCGGCCATATTCAACTATAGTGAGTACACCAAATACCGCGGTTAACACGGCAAACGGAGTGACAAAAAAAAGCAGCCTACGTTCCATTACTTTAAGCATAGAGTTGCATGCCCTTTCTTCGCTCATAGCGTGGTACACAAATAACCGTGGTAAGTAAAAAATACCGGCAAACCAGGCAATCATAAAAAATATATGCAAGGTTTTGTAAATTAATAATGCGCTCATATTACCCTCATTTAAATTAAAGTAAGCTGTTACGAATGGTTAAAATATGATGGATTTGATCCCAACGTAGTAATCCCATAATTTGTTGATTATCTAATAAGTTATATACATACAATGCGCCACTGCGCTTATCATTTAATAGCTCAAAGGCATCAGCTAAAGTGGCTTGGCTGCTAATACCGGCCAAGCTAATATAGCTAAGGTTAGTTGCTTGATCCGACATTAAGCTCAAGTCATATTCAGCCAATCGGTAACCATTTTCTTCATCGAATACAATTAATGGGGTTTGGCTGTCCATCGCATCAAGGGTGTTTTTTATTTGCTGTTTATCGTCGGAGTAAAGCAACTTAAAGTCTTCATCCATTTCATCCATTACCCCTACTTTTTGTAGTGCCTCAGTAGCGGGAGATACCTGGTAAGGTAACTCTTGAAAATCCAGCTGTTGTAAAAATATCGAGCGATTACCAAACACTTGCAGCGCGGTAACATAAGCGGTGGTAATAACTATCATTGCAGGCACTATTATTTCTGGAGACGAAGTGAGCTCCATCACTGTGGTTAAAGCCGCAAGCGGTGCATGCAGCGTTGCTGCTAATAATCCTGCCATGCCAAGTACACCATAAGTGCCTGCTATATCTGTACCTGGGCTAATAAACTGGGCAAAAAAGGCCATTAAAGTACCAATTAAAACCCCCAGCCCTATAACCGGTCCAATTAAACCACCGGGAATACCCAAACCTATCGCAAATAATGTGGCGAGTAACTTAGCAATTAAAATAGTAGTTAATAATTGCATGTCTTCAGGGGATTCAACCGCAATAGTAATTGCACTCATACCCGACCCCATAGCTTGGGGGACGGTATACGCAATTAAGCTGGCAATACAGCCAGCAATAAGTAAGCGAGGAAACATGCTAAGTGGTTTAAACGTTTTAATAATTAACATTAAGTTTTGATTAAAGCTATAGGCTATTGCGCCCAGCGCCATGCCACACAATATTAAGTACGGGTAATGCCAGCCACTTAGCGGTGCAATGCTTATAAGTGCTAACTCTGAGCCTTCGCCAAATACAAATTGGGTTGCTAAAGCGCCAGTAACAGCTGCAAGCATAATTGGCACAAATATATGTACTTTGTATTCTCGAAGTACTACTTCCATTACAAAAATAACCGCTGCTAACGGCGTGTTAAACGAGGCGGCAATACCAGCTGCAATGCCACAGCCACTAAGGGTACGCATGGCATTATGAGGTAAGTGCAGTTTAGTTGCTAAGATACTTGCCCCAGTTGCACCTAAATGCACCGAAGGTCCTTCGCGCCCCACCGAAAAGCCGCTGATCAGGGCCAATGCACCACCAACAAATTGGTTTAGGGTGTTATACAGTGGCATTTGCCCGTAATGGCGTTTAATACGATGAATTACAAACGGAATACCCAAGCGATAATGTTTAAAGCCAGTAAAAGCCGCAAAAAGCGCAATTAAGAGTGCCGCAATAAGGGGCATTAATACGCGTTCTAAAGTGGGGAGGGTGGTAAAGTCGTCGGGAGTTTCTAAAAATATACTTTGAAAAAAAAGAATCGTTAAGCGAAATAAAATAATAAAAAATGCAGCTATTAATCCGGCACTTACGCCTAATAAGCATAATTGTACGGATGTTTTAGGTTTGGCTAATCGACGCCTGAGTTGCTCAAGCCACATGCTTTATTTCCCCGCAGCATTTTTCAGCGGCCATTTTAGCAAAAGCCAAACGCTAAGTCGTTGTGATTTTGTAAAATAATTACATTTATAGAAAAGTTAACGTTAAAATACGCAAATAAGCGACGTTGGACTCAATATTAGGTTTAGTTTGCTGCTAGCAGGAGCGAGTGCCTGCAACCTTTATTTTACTATACTTGATTAAAACACTCGGGTATTAGATAATCACGGCATTACGATATTGAGGGTTTTTAAAATGTCTGAAGAATTACCAATTAAGTTCACTGACGCGGCAGCCGATCGTGTTAAACAGTTAATCGATGAAGAAGAAAATCCAGAACTTAAATTACGCGTATATGTAACGGGTGGTGGTTGTTCTGGTTTTCAGTACGGTTTTACCTTTGATGAAAAGGCCAATCCAGGTGATTTAGAAATCGTCAAAAATGGCGTGATGCTGGTGGTTGATCCGATGAGTTTACAATATTTAGTAGACGGCGAAGTTGATTACACTGAAGGATTAGAAGGCGCACGCTTTTTTGTAACTAATCCTCATGCAACTACAACCTGTGGCTGTGGTTCAAGCTTTACTATTTAACAAGGGTCTGTTGATCTTTCAAGGTTAAATTTGCAGCAGTCTGTTTGGTGTTTAGGCAAGGCAGAGCCTATGTGGTGTGGTTATTCCCCATAAATAGGCGATAACGTAGCATCAATGCCAAACAGGCGCTGCCCGAAGGGTTCTGCCTAGGGGCAATTAACTCTTTGTTGCTCGGTTTTTACTTAGCCCACTAGGTTACAAACCTAGCGCCGCGATTAAATTGCCCCTAGTTGGAACAAATATTAACCCGCAAAGGTCAACAAACCCTGGGTAAACAATAAAATATTAAAGCCGCTTTTGCGGCTTTTTTAATGCCTAAAATTCGCTAGGAGTGAATTCGGTTATTTGCATCATTAATATAAAAAAGCCAAGTACAAAAGTAGAAAACGCGAGTATATATACAAAGCCTCTTTTGCCTTTTTTAATAGGTACACCATGGTGGCGAAGAAAAAAACACCAGCCTAAGCACAGTATAATAGGAAGTAAAAAAAGTAGCCTGAACATTATTTAGCCTTTTAGGGTGCTCGTTATTGATTAAGCATAAACATGTAACACTAAAATGGAACAAAATTGTTACAAATATTTATTAATGGTTTAAGCTATCTATTCAGGCTTGGTAAATATATATTCATTATTTAACCTGTGCCGAATGTAATTAGCCATTTTACCAATGAGTTAATAGTATACAATATATAAGAATGAGACGGGCAAAATTTCATTCACCACCACAATAAGTAAGTATTATTTATAGCGTTTTTTAGCTCACAATGAGTAATTTGTAATTTGTAATTAGTAAAGCTGAGCTGCAATCAATGCCCAATTAGGCTGTTGTGCAGTGTACTCACTGAGCGCTATTAATAAATTGCATCAATTAGTATTTACACCGCATTAAGTAGGAGATGTACATGATGGGTAAAACAGTTTCATCAGAAGAAAATGCAAAACTGACCAAATGGCTTAAAAGTAAACGTCATGACAAAGGGCATACAATGCGTAGTTTAGCGCAGTTATTAGGCACACCACATTCGTTTATCGGCAAAATTGAAAACCAAGAGCGCCGCTTAGATGTAATTGAATTTGTGCGCTACTGTAATGCACTCGAAGTTGATCCGCATGAGGCATTAAACTTACTTAAAGTTGATTAATAGCCGCAAGTTACTTGGCATATTTTAATGCACCTTTAAATATGCCAAGTAAATAATTTATTTTAAGTATTGAGTTTAAGTATTTTGGTGATAATTACGCTCTAGCTGATACAGTTTATGACGAATTAAGTATAAAAATATCAACGATGGCAACACCATTAATGCCGTAAGAATAAAAAATAGCGACCAGTTACCCGCCAGCCAATCATCTATTACTACCCCACTGTAACTCGACAGTAAAGTACGCCCTAAGTTACCCAGCGACGCAAGTAACGCATAATGTGTTGCACTAAATGCTCTATCGCATAGCATAGATATAAATGCCACCATAGCTACTAGCGACCATGCCTGAGTAAAACCATCAACCACAATAGCCATGGCGTATAAATGCTCTTGTGGGCCGGCAAGTGCAATCCAAGAAAACATTAAATTAGATGCCGCCATTGCCACACCACTAATAAATAAGCCTTTAACAATGCCGTATTTATGATTAAAAATACTGCCTAAAAAGGCAAATACGATGGTAATTAATCCGGTGCCTAGCTTAGAGTAATTGGCTATTTGGGTATTACTAAAGCCAACCTCTTTATAAAATACAATCGACATGCGAGCTAAAAACGCTTCGCCAATTTTAAATAAGAAAATAAATGCAAGCAGTGCCAACGCGGTTTTAACGCCATTTTTAGCAAAAAAGGTTTTAAACGGATCAACCACAGTAACTGCAAGCCAAGCGAGTGTTTTAGTTAATGGTGTTTGCTTGCTGGCGGCAAGTTTTTCAAGGTATACCCGCTCAAGCTCAGCGTGCACTGCTTCGCGGTTTGATTCGGGTTCTTTTGCCCAAAATACACAGCTCATTAGTAGCAGCATTATGGCGGATAAAAAGTAGTATACTTGCGGCCAATCTATCGAAGGTATATCGGCCATATAAAACGGAATGGCCCCAAGTAGCGCATAACCCGACCACCAACCCGAGGTTGCCATGGCAGCGGCGGCGGTCGCTTTGTGAGATTCATTTTCGCCCAGGGCGTCTATTCTAAAAGCGTCAATAGCAATATCTTGAGTGGCAGAGGCTATGGCTATTAATAAACAAAGTGCGGCGACGAGCGCTAAATTGGCTTTTAAATCAAGCCCTGCTAATAGCAGTGTGCCAAGTAAAATAAAGCTTTGGCAAAACAGTATCCAGCTTCGGCGTTGGCCTAACCATTTGTATAAAAAGGGTAGTTTGGTACGATCAATTAACGGCGACCATAAAAAGTTAATGCTGTAAGCGCCAAACACAATGCCAAATAAGCCAATCATACTGCGGCTTAAGCCTTCGTCTTTTAGCCATGCCGACATTACAGAGCCAATCAGCACCCATGGAAAACCACTACTCATACCAAATATAAAAATATTGATAAGGCGTTTGTCTTTAAAATAAGAAAAATATTCGCGAATAGAGAGTGTTTTGCTCATAGGGCCTTCATTGGCTTTAACACAGAGCAGCTAGGCTGCTCTTTTAATTGTTACAGGGGAACTTGTTCAAGTAATTTAATATTTAAAATAACTACAGGCTCTTTGGGTACAAAGTCGTAGCCAATTTTTTCGTTAAATCCGGTTTTTACCGCCATAATTTTATCTAGCGTGTCGTAGCCGTCCATTACATTGCCAAATACCGCAAACCCCCATTCTCTGCCAGGGTTTAAATGGTCGTTATCGTCCATATTAAAAAAGAATTGGCGCGTTCCTGAATGAGGTTGGCGGTCTTGATACGCCATAGCTATGCTATACATATCGTTTTTTAAGCCATTACCGCTTTCGTTAAAAATAGGATCGTTTTCGTGTAGTCCATCGTAGTCTTTATCGTAGCCGCCACCTTGAATAACAAAGTCGCGGTCGTTTTCTACATCACGCTCAATACGATGAAACACACTGCCTTGATAGCTTTTATCCATTACGTAGGTTAAAAAGTTATTTGCAGTAATGGGGGCTTTAGAGCGGTCAAGCTCAATCACTATGCTACCCAGTGAAGTGACTATTTCAACACGCGGAAAAATATTATCTTTTTGTACAAAACGGCCTTCTTGAGCAGCAAGCGTAGTGGTACTAAAGAATAGGCTTAAGCAGATTAAAAAAAGTCGTTTCATTGTTAACCTTCTAAAAATTCTATTAATTCAGGGTCAGATACAATGCGGGTAATAATTTGCTCAGTCAACTTATTAAGCTGACCTTCTATTTTTGCTCTGTCGTGCCCCAGTGGCCCTGCTAAATTAGCATTGCCTCGGTATACTTTGCTAAAGTTACTGGTAGCGCGAATAACACGCACGCCAAACTCTATAGAAGCCGCGCTGGTGTGGCTCATTAGTTTTTCGGTAACAACTGCTTGCAAAGCATGAATATCTACTTCAAAGCGCACCGTGGCTAAGTTAGAAATGCTGGCACCGTTACGACTTAGGGCGCTGTCGAGCGCACTTTTTACTGAGGCTGTAATACCATGGCTGGCAAAAGTTTTAGTTTTGTCAGACTCTATAAGTTTTAAGGTGGCAGTATCGCCTCTTAAATCAATTACACTGGTACTTAAGCTGTTGTTGATTGAACTTATTTGCCCATTTTTATAAACAGGATTAAGTATTATCTGATTTGGCTGATTACTACATGCAGGCAGTGCCAAAAACACCAACCAAGGTAAAAGGTATTTTATAATTTGCATTTATAACATTCCGGTATTTTTTGTGGCACTAAGTACAACAAACTTTTTGTTAGAACCTAGTAGCTTGCAGTTACCAAACATACGGTTTAGTTTGTCGTGGTAATCTAAATGACGGTTACCAATAATACGCAATTCGCCACCTTCTTTTAAAGTATCTTTTGCTTCTTTAAACATTTGCCATGCAATGTGGTCGGTAACCGCTTGAGCTTGATGAAATGGCGGGTTACATAGCACCATATCAACACTGTCGCGCTCAAATCCCGATAAACAGTCATTTTCAACAAATGAACATTGCTCATATTTAGCTTCCATATTGAGCTCTACATTCAAGCGTGCCGATTCAACGGCCATATACGACTCATCAACAAAAGTAATATTTGCATTTGGGCAACGCGATAATGCCATTAAACCCACCACGCCATTACCACAGCCTAAATCAATAATGCTTTTAGCTTTATTGGTTTCTGGTAAGTAGTTAAAAAAGAACCGTGCGCCAATATCTAATGAATCACGCGAAAACACATTTGCATGGTTACTAATAGTAAAGTCAGTGCCTTCAAGTGGCCAATTTACCGGAAAATCAGCGGCTTTATACCCACCTTGTGCGTGGCTTATAATTAAGCGTGACTTTTTAACCGCTAAACTTGTTTTTGTTTCGCCAATAAACTGCTCAAACGCTTTAATTGTTGAATTATGCACATCTTTTGTTTTTGCCGCGGCAATAACAGGCGTTCCGGGTGCAAGCACTTCGCTAAGCTCAGACAGTTGATACTGTAAAAAGCCTAATGTGCGTGGTACTTTAATAAGTACCAAATCAACTTGTTCAGGTAAAGCCGATAAACTATCGAGCTGGCTAAAGGTAATAGCAGGTATTTTATTCTCTGCTAAGTTATAAGCTGCTGCTTGGTGGCTAATATAAGAGTCGTTTACTGAACAAACCGTTAATTGCTTGTGGCTAAAATAACAAGAAAGCGCGCCAAAACTATCATTTAAAATCAGCAAAGAGCGACAATCAGGATGATGTTCGCTAACATAGTCGATTAAATATTCGTCGGCTGAATCCCAAGCTTGTAAGCTGCGGTTTTTTTGATCCAAAGGAAAGCGTTCAAGAGTAAAGGTTTTATCGCCGAGCTGTGCTTGCATGGTCATAATAGTTTAGTGATCAGTAATCAAATGATAGGTAAATTCTAACATGCAACGGCCAAACGCCAACCCCCAACTGTTACCAAATGGCTTTTCTTATCAAAGTAGGGCGCTTAGTGCACAAAAAAGCCTCGATTTGTTCTACTATTTACAGCAAAACCTGTGTTGGCAGCAGCCTAATGTTACGGTTTACAATAAAACGGGGCCAATTCCTCGGCTGCAGTGTTTTATCAGTGAAAACAATATTGAGTATGGTTATTCTCACAGTAAGTTAATAGTAGAGCCTTGGCCTGATGTTTTACTGGCGATGCGCAAACGTTTAGAGCGGCATTTAAACCAGCCATTAAATTCACTATTAGTAAATTATTACCGCGATGGTAACGATACTATGGGGTGGCATAGCGACGATGAAGCAGAGCTTGGCCATCAACCTACTATCGTTTGTATATCGCTTGGGGCTGAGCGAGTATTAAAACTAAAACACAAAGCTAGCAATAAAGTTACTAATTTAAAGCTACATAGCGGCAGCTGTTTAATTATGAGTGGCAATAGTCAGCGCGACTATCAACACGCTATTGCTAAGCAAACTACCTTGGCTCATCCGCGAATAAGTTTAACCTTTCGCTTGATAAAGCGTTAGCCATTAGGCTTAGCAAGTTGCTATAGTGGGCTTATAAATAAGTAACAATAATGGTTTATGTCATGCAGCAACAAATTCAACAAAAAATCAGCGATGCAATTGCCTGTAAGCATTTAAATGTAATTAACGAAAGCCATATGCACAGTGCTGGCAGCGACTCGCATTTTAAAGTGATAGTGGTTAGCGAAGAGTTTGCTGGTAAGCGCTTATTACAGCGCCATCGCGAAATTAATGAAATTTTAAAAGATGAATTAGCCAATCATATTCATGCACTGGCTATTCATACTTATACGCCAGATGAGTTTGCTGAACATAATGGTGAAGCGCCTGATTCACCCAATTGTATGGGTGGCTCTAAGTCAGCTTAAACAATTAATAGCGATTTGATTGATGTTTACACTCAAGATTAACTGATCAGATCAGTGTTTTTAGTATTAGCCTTTAAACTAGCGCTAATTTTTATTGTAAAGATATAGGATGATCAATGGTCATTAAGCCTAAAATTCGTGGATTTATCTGCACCAATGCCCACCCAGTGGGCTGTAGCGAACATGTTCAAGAACAAATTAATTATGTAAAGCAACAAGGTGCATTAAAAAATGCGCCTAAAAATGTATTAGTTATTGGTGCCTCTACAGGCTATGGCCTTGCATCGCGTATTACTGCGGCGTTTGGTGGCGGTGCTAAAACATTAGGTATTTTCTTTGAAAAAGAAGGCACTGAGCGCAAAACGGGTTCTGCAGGTTGGTACAATACAGCTGCATTTCAAAATGCTGCAGACGAAGCAGGCCTTTGGTCAAAAAATATTAATGGCGATGCGTTCTCAAACGAAATTAAGCAAAAAGCAATTGATACTATTAAAGCCGATTTAGGCAAAGTAGATTTAATTATTTACAGCTTAGCGTCTCCGCGTCGTACCGATCCTAATACCGGTGAAGTGTTCTCATCTACGCTTAAGCCAATTGGTAATGCAGTTACAACTAAAAATCTGAATACCTCAAAGCGTGAAATTGATGAAATAACCGTTGAAGCGGCAAACCAAGATGATATCGACAATACTATTAAAGTAATGGGCGGTGAAGATTGGGAAATGTGGATTGATGCACTAAAACAAGCCGATGTGCTAGCCGATAACTTCAAAACCACTGCTTATACCTACATAGGTAAAGAGCTAACATGGCCAATATACGGGCATGCAACGATTGGTAAAGCAAAAGAAGATTTGGATCGTGCAACGGCTGCTATTAAAGCTTCGACTAGTGATTTAAATGGCGAAGCGTATGTATCGTCACTTAATGCGGTAGTAACACAAGCTAGCTCGGCTATTCCTATTATGCCTTTGTATATTTCTGCTTTATTTAAAGTGATGAAGGCCGATGGCACCTACGAAGGTACTATTGAGCAAATACAGGCGTTATTTAGCGAAAACTTATACGGCGACACGCCACGTTTTGACGAAGGCGGTCATTTATTCCAAAACTATAAAGAGCTAGAAGATGACGTACAAGCACGTATTCAAGCTATTTGGGATAAAGTAGATACTAGTAGCATTGATGAACTAACCGATTATGTTGGTTATCATAATGAGTTTTTACGCTTGTTTGGTTTTGGTATACAAGGCGTAGATTATGAGCAAGAGGTTGACCCTGTTCAGCCTATTGCGAATATGATTGACTAATCAATTGTACAAAACAGTTTGAAAAGTCGCCTAGTGCGACTTTTTTATTACTGATTTTTTTATAAAAATAATGTTTCTTAGTAAACGTACAACTTTGGTCTAGCTTGAATTTTATTAAATAGCTACATCAAGCGTAAATAAGTCTTTCTCTGGTATAATTTTTATAAATACACTCGCATAGTGTTGCACAATGATGTTAAAATCATAGCAATATGTGAGGAGTTTTACTGCGTTGCTTGTTTAGTATTTATAGCAAGTTAGTTTTACACAACTTGTTATAGTTAATATGGCGACGTGGTTGATACGATTTTTCAGTTTCTTTCCGTTAATGTAGTGCAAGTGCGTATGATCAATATAAAAAAAGGTCTGGACTTACCCATAGAGGGCGCTCCTCAGCAAGTTATTCATGATGGTTCTACCGTCAAACGTGTAGCTGTGCTAGGTGAAGAATTTATCGGTATGCGTCCAACCATGCATGTTCGTGTGGATGACCAAGTGAAAAAAGGCCAGGTACTTTTTGAAGATAAAAAGAACCCAGGTGTATTATTTACTGCTCCAGCTTCTGGCACAGTAAAAGAAATTAATCGTGGTGCTAAACGTGTACTGCAATCTGTTGTTATTGAAGTTAACGGCAGTGAGCAAATCACCTTTGGTACTTTTTCTGATGCCGAGCTTTCGAGCTTAGATCGTGAAAAAGCCAAAGAAGTACTTATACAGTCTGGTCAGTGGACAGCACTTCGTGCTCGCCCATTCAGTAAAGTAGCGGCAGTGGATGCAAATCCTAGCTCTATTTTTGTGACCGCAATCGACACTAATCCACTTGCTGCAGATCCTGCGGTAATTATTGCTGAAAATGTGCAAGCATTCGAAGCAGGTTTAGCTGTTGTGTCGCGTTTAACCGACGGTAAAGTATTTGTTTGTAAACAAGCAGGTAGCCAAGTTCCTAGCTCATCTATAGCTCAAGTAGAAGTACATGAGTTTGGTGGTGTGCATCCGGCTGGCCTTGTTGGCACACATATCCATCATCTTGATGCAGTATCTATTAGCAAGCAGGTTTGGCATATTGGTTACCAAGACGTTATCGCCTTTGGTCACTTATTCCTTACCGGTGAAATTTACACTGATCGTGTAATTTCTCTTGCAGGTCCTCGCGTTAAAAACCCTCGTTTAGTGAAAACACAATTAGGTGCTTCATTGGATGATTTAGTTGCTGGCGAATTAGAAGACGGTGATAACCGTGTTATTTCTGGTTCAGTATTGTCAGGTTCTATTTCAAACGGTGTTCATGCATTCTTAGGTCGTTACCACGTTCAAGTATCTGTTTTACTTGAAGGTCGCGAAAAAGAATTGTTTGGTTGGATTGCACCAGGTAGTGATAAATTTTCCGTAACGCGTACCTTTATTTCTCACCTTGCACCGAGTCGTTTATTTAAAATGACAACGTCAACAGGTGGTTCAAAACGTGCCATGGTACCAATTGGTAGCTATGAGCGTGTAATGCCGTTAGATATTTTGCCAACTCTATTATTACGCGACCTATTGTCACGCGATGTAGACAGTGCAATGTCATTAGGCGCGCTTGAACTAGATGAAGAAGATTTAGCGTTATGTACCTTCGTTTGTCCGGGCAAATACGAGTATGGCGCAGCCCTACGCGATTGCTTAACTACGATCGAGAAGGAAGGCTAGAGAGATGGGTTTAAAAAAATATCTTGAAGATATCGAGCCGAATTTTGAAGCCGGTGGTAAATATGAAAAGTTTTATGCTCTGTATGAAGCAGCAGCAACTATTTTTTATACACCAGGCTACGTAAATAAAGGCGCGACACACGTTCGTGACAACATCGACCTAAAACGCATGATGATTTTAGTGTGGATGGCAACGTTCCCTGCTATGTTTTTTGGTATGTTCAATATTGGCCATCAGGCCGCTGGTGCTTTAGCACAAGGTTTTGAACTAGCTAATATATGGCAAGTTGATTTGTTTCAACTGTTAGGCGGTCAATTAACCGCTGATGCAGGCTGGGGCGCTAAAATGTTCTACGGAGCGTGTTTCTTCCTACCAATTTATGCAGTTACTTTTGCTGTAGGTGGTTTTTGGGAAGTTATATTTGCTTCAGTGCGTAAACACGAAATTAACGAAGGTTTCTTCGTAACATCAGTGTTATTTGCACTTATTTTGCCAGCAACTATTCCTTTATGGCAAGTTGCGCTTGGTATTACATTTGGTGTTGTAATTGCTAAAGAAATCTTTGGTGGTACAGGTCGTAACTTCTTAAACCCTGCGTTAGCTGGTCGTGCGTTTTTATTCTTCGCATACCCTGCACAAATTTCAGGTGACACAGTATGGACAGCAGTAGATTCGTTCTCTGGTGCGACTATGCTTGGTCAAGCGTTTGTTGGCACACTTGATTTTTCAAACATGGAGTTATGGTGGAATGCGTTTTACGGTTTCATTCAAGGTTCTGTAGGCGAAACATCAACACTTGCATTATTAGTGGGTGGCTTGTTCCTTATTTACGTGCGTATCGCTTCTTGGCGTATAGTGCTAGGTGTATTTTTCGGTATGGTAATCACTGCATTACTGCTAAATACAGTTGGCTCTGAGACTAACCCAGTATTTGCTATGCCTTGGCATTGGCACTTTGTACTAGGTGGTTTTGCGTTTGGTATGTTCTTTATGGCTACCGACCCTGTGTCTGCTGCATTTACCGATAAAGGTAAGTTAGCTTATGGCGCGCTTATTGGTTTTATGGTTGTTATGATCCGTGTTGTGAACCCTGCTTTCCCAGAAGGTATGATGCTAGCAATCTTATTTGCTAACTTATTTGCTCCACTGTTCGATCACTTTGTAGTGCAAGCTAATATCAAACGGAGGTTGGCACGTAATGTCTAGTAATAACGAATCAATCGGTAAAACGTTAGCAGTAGTTGTTGCGCTATGTTTAGTGTGTGCAATTATCGTATCGTTTGCTGCTGTACAGCTTCGTCCTTTACAGCAAGCTAATAAAGCGAAAGATATTCAAAGTAATATCTTAGTTGCAGCGGGAATCGGAAAAGTTGAAAATGTTTCTGAAACATTCAACAACAAAATCGAAGTACGCTTAGTTAATATGAAAACGGGTGAGTCTTTTGCAAGCGACTCAAGTGAAGAAGTTCAGGCTAAGGTTAATGCATTTGACTTTGAAAAAAGTAAATTTGACCCTAAGCTAAGCTTTGCGCTTGCTGAAAAAGGCATTACTGACATTGCGGGCATTCAGCGCGTAACGACAGAGGCACCTGTATACATCTCTAGAGCAGATAATGGGTCAGTTGACACTATTATTGTTCCTATTCAAGGTTACGGTTTATGGGGCTTAATGTATGGTTTCCTTTCGCTTGAAAACGATGGCGAAACAATCAAAAACATTATCTTTTATAAGCATGGTGAAACACCTGGTTTAGGTGGCGAAATCCAAAATCCACAGTGGACTGCAAAATGGGAAGGTAAAGAATTACCTATCGATGTTGTAAAAAGTGGCGCTAGCAATGAGCATCAAATTGATGGTCTATCGGGTGCAACTTTAACGTCTAACGGTGTTGATAATACAGTTGACTTTTGGACTGGTGACAATGGCTTTGGTCCATTCCTTGCGGAAGTACGTAAAGGAGCATTGAAATAATGGCTGATACTAAAGAAATGAAAGCGGTCCTATTTGGTCCGGTTTTAGCTAACAACCCAATCGCACTACAAGTACTTGGTATTTGTTCTGCGCTAGCGGTAACATCTAGCTTAAAAAACGCATTAATCATGTCAATTGCTTTGACCTTGGTAACCGCGTTTTCTAGCTTCTTTATCTCGACTATTCGTAACCAGATCCCATCGTCAGTACGTATTATTGTACAAATGACGATTATTGCATCTTTGGTAATTGTTGTTGACCAAGTACTACAAGCATTTTCTTACGCTACGGCAAAAGAGCTTTCGGTATTTATCGGTCTAATTATTACTAACTGTATTGTAATGGGTCGTGCTGAAGCATACGCAATGAAGTCACCGCCACTTATGTCGTTTCTTGACGGTATTGGTAACGGTTTAGGTTATTCAGTAGTACTACTTACCGTTGGTTTCATTCGTGAACTATTTGGTAAGGGTTCACTATTCGGTGTTGATATTATCCCATTAGTACAAAATGGTGGTTGGTATCAACCTATGGGTCTATTGATATTACCACCGAGTGCATTCTTCATCATTGGTTTATTCATATGGGTACTACGTACTTATAAGAAAGACCAAGTAGAAGCTAAAGCGTAAGGGGCACACAGTGGAACATTATATTAGTTTATTTGTAAAAGCCGTTTTTATTGAAAACTTAGCGTTATCATTCTTCTTAGGCATGTGTACTTTTTTAGCAGTATCTAAAAAAGTAACCACATCAATTGGCCTAGGTGTAGCGGTTATTGTTGTATTAGGTATTTCGGTACCAGTTAACAACTTAGTTTACCATGCAGTGTTAGCACCGGGTTCACTTACGTGGCTTGGTTACCCAGATGCAGATCTTAGCTTTTTACGTTTCTTAACTTTCATTGGTGTTATTGCAGCACTTGTGCAAATTTTGGAAATGGCATTAGATAAGTTCTTCCCAGCACTTTACAACGCGTTAGGTATCTTCTTACCACTAATCACAGTTAACTGTGCAATTTTTGGTGCGGTATCTTTCATGGTTGAGCGTAACTATAACTTCGGCGAGTCTGTGGTTTATGGTATTGGCGCTGGTGTTGGTTGGGCACTTGCAATTACATTACTTGCAGGTATCCGTGAGAAAATGAAATATTCAGACGTTCCAGATGGCTTACGTGGTTTAGGTATTACCTTTATTACTGTTGGCTTAATGGCTCTTGGCTTTATGTCATTCTCTGGTATTTCACTGTAAAGGTAGCGAGGATAAATCATGGGTTATACTGATATTTTCTTAGGAGTTGGTGTTTTCATCGCTATCGTTGTACTACTAGTTTTAGTGATCATTGGTGCTAAATCTCAGTTAGTTGCAAGTGGCGATATCATCATTGGGATTAATGGCGACCCAGACAAAGCCATTAAAACATCAGCAGGTAGCAAGCTATTAGGCGCGCTATCTGAGTCAGGTATTTTCGTATCTTCTGCATGTGGTGGCGGTGGCTCTTGTGGTCAGTGTCGTGTACACATTAAAGAAGGTGGCGGCGATATTCTGCCAACTGAACTTGATCACATTTCTAAAGGTGAAGCCCGTGAAGGCTGTCGTTTAGCGTGTCAGGTAAATGTTAAAAATGACATGGAAATTGAGCTTGAAGAGTCAATTTTCGGTGTTAAAAAATGGGATTGTGAAGTTATCTCTAACGATAACAAAGCAACGTTCATTAAAGAACTTGTACTACAAATTCCAGATGGCGAGTCAGTGCCGTTCCGTGCGGGTGGTTACATCCAAATTGAAGCGCCAGCTCATCATGTTAAATATGCTGATTTCGATGTTCCAGAAGAATATCGTGGTGATTGGAATCATTTTGGTTTCTTCGACCTGGAGTCAAAAGTAGACGAAGAAACAATTCGTGCTTACTCAATGGCTAACTACCCAGAAGAAGAAGGCATCATTATGCTTAACGTGCGTATCGCTGCTCCACCGCCAAGAAACCTAAGCCTGCCATGTGGTAAAATGTCTTCGTACATTTGGTCACTAACTAAAGGCGATAAAGTAACTATTTCTGGTCCATTTGGTGAGTTCTTCGCTAAAAATACTGACGCAGAAATGATCTTCGTTGGTGGTGGTGCTGGTATGGCGCCAATGCGTTCTCATATCTTTGATCAACTTAAACGTTTGAACTCTAAGCGTAAGATGAGCTTTTGGTATGGTGCACGTTCTAGACGCGAAATGTTCTATGTTGAAGATTTTGACGGCCTAGCTGCTGAAAACGATAACTTCGTTTGGCACACCGCGCTTTCAGATCCGCAAGCAGAAGATAACTGGGAAGGCTACACAGGCTTTATCCATAACGTGTTATTTGAGAACTATCTTAAAGATCACGAAGCCCCTGAAGATTGTGAGTACTACATGTGTGGTCCTCCAATGATGAACGCGGCAGTTATTACTATGCTTAAAGATTTAGGTGTTGAAGACGAGAATATCTTACTAGATGATTTCGGTGGCTAATAGCTAAATGGGTTGAACCTATTTCAATCCTTAAAGGTCAACAAGATCTATATCAAAACAACTTAGTTTTGGTTAAAATATCAGCCTCGTAGCATATTATGCTACGAGGCTTTTTTATTCATAAAGTTTTATTCTTAAATTAATGGAAGTAGGGTTGTGATGAATCGTGTAAGTATTCCCCAAGGCATAATGGCCTTGTTTTTAATATCGCTGATTTTTTTACTTAGTGGATGTAATGAAAAACCACAGCCAGAGAGCTTTTACCTAGAAGGTAAAACAATGGGTACTACTTACCATATTAAATTTTACGATGAGCAGCCTCAGCGCGACGTAGTAGTGCTTAAAGAGGAAGTTGACGCTGTTTTACACGATATAAATCAGTCTATGTCAACGTACATACCTGACTCTGAAATAAACACTTTTAACCGTTTACCAGCCAATGAAGTAATGCCAATAAGTGCAGACTTTAGAGCGGTTGTTACTGAGTCAATTCGATTAGGCGAATCAACTAAAACTCTCGATGTTACTATGGGGCCGCTCATTGATTTATGGGGTTTTGGCCCTAATAAAAAACCAACTAAGCGCCCAAGCGATGCAGCCCTAGCAAAAATGTTGGCAAATATTGGCGTTGATAAACTTACTTTAACCGAGCAAGGTTTGGCTAAAACCGTTGATGGCTTAGAGCTGACGTTTTCGGCAACCGCTAAAGGTTATGGCATAGATAAAGTAGCGCAACTATTAGAAAGCCATAATATTAGTAACTATATGGTAGAAATTGGTGGCGAGCTGCGTATAAGCGGTGTTAAACCCAATAATCAAGATTGGAAAATAGCCATTGAACAACCAGATGCACAGCCAGGTGAGCGCGAAGTGCACAGAGTTTTAGCGCCAGGTACCAATGGCATTGCTACATCGGGCGATTACCGTATTTTTTATGAAATGGAAGGTGAAACATACAGCCACTTAATTGATCCAGTAACCGGTATGCCTAGCCGTCACGATTTAGTATCGGTAACAGTATTGCACCCAAGCGCTATGACAGCAGACGGGCTTGCAACGGCATTAACCGTAATGGGTATGAAAAAAGCCCAAGCATATGCACAAAAACATGATTTACCAGTGTATTTAATAGGAAAGTCAGACAAGGGTTTAATAACATATTCAAGCCCTGCATTTAAGCCTTATTTATAACGCTTAGGTTTATATTTTAATCACTAAGGTATATAATAACAGTTGCTCAAATATGTTTGAGCCTAATTTATTGCTGAACAATAGGGGCTAAGCAATGTCACTTTTTCTTCTTACTTTTACTTTACTTATTTTGATTGTGGCAGCGATGGCTGTGGGCATGATTGTACAAAAAAAATCTATGGCTGGCAGTTGCGGTGGCCTAGGTGCCGTAGGTATTGATAAAGCCTGCGATTGCGATGATCCGTGTGATAAACGCAAACAGCGCATGGCAAAAGAGCAAGTTTGGAAAGAAAACCAAATTATGTAACGTGTTTTTATTTAAAATATACGTACTAAAAAGCCCCCAATATTTAATTATTGGGGGCTTTTTAGTATCTGCTTTTTATACGAACTCAAACAGTTATGCACACGGGTATTATGTTACTCGAGTTTAAAGAAAGCTCTTTTTAAAAAATATTAATTTTTTCTTGTGCCGCACACTCGCTTTGTTATACTCACGTTCGAACTTTCAGTAAGTTTTGAAAGTTTGATTGATGCAAATCAATTGCCACTTAGCTAATTTGTGCTAATCGGATTTAATTGTATTTAGCAGCTGATTTTAGGCTTACAGCAGATGTGATTTTTCACTATTTGCGTATTGAGTTATTTTTGTTATTAGTCATTTAAGTAGGTTAATGTCTTTGAACGCACTATCTTGTAATCATACTAATGTTCAGCTTGCCTTTGGCGAGAGTGCATTGTGTGGGCGCTTGAATAAGGCTGGGAAAGGCGTGTGCGTGGCTATAACATTAGTCGTATTTAATACCCTAATGCTGCTAAGCGGAGCTGCAGAGGATGCATTTAGCCTTGAAGCTTTGTTAAGCGATAACACTTTTGTAGAGCCGTTATTACTAACAATTGCTGAATTTTTAGCTTATCCGATTATTTCTAGCCAGTTACTTATTGGCCTTTGTTGGTTATTGTTTCATACATTTTCAGCACGTCGTGCTGGAATAATCCTCCGTAAAGCAGCCTTTGCTTTTAGCGAGGCTAAAGTTAGCCAACCAGTGCAAGCCGCACATGGTTGTCGTGCTCCACCTAGCTTTACAGGTTGTCTGTAAGGTTACCCCTTGTTATTGGTTTAATTATTTTGTCTTGCTGTAAATAATTAGCCTGTTGTAAACAAAGTAGCTCAGTGTTTTTTAAACACATTTCAGCCAACCACCACTCACCCAAGTTAACTTTTATTACGTTATATAAATGCGTTTAGAAAGCTGGGTTTGTTGCTAGGTCTTTATTGGCATGAGCTTTAGATTTTGAATAGCCCCCTTATTTTTTATAATTTGATATTAGTTAACTTGGGTTTACCGATAAACCGTTGCTTAGCGCTATTTTAAAGCAGCACCTTAGAACTTTTAGGTTTGTAGGATAGTCCCTTGATAATTCGTAACCTCTGTAATATTGCTTTAGCTAGTACAGTACTGGCGTTGTCAGGCTGTAAAGGCGGGATACTCGATCCAAAAGGGCAGATAGGCATTGATGAGAAAAACTTAATCATCATAGCTACTGTGCTTATGTTACTGGTAGTGATCCCCGTTATTGTGATGACTTTATATTTCGCTTGGAAATATAGAGACACACAAACTCATGAAATTTACGCTCCCAAATGGGCTCATTCTAATAAGATTGAAGCTGTTGTGTGGGCTGTTCCTATTGTTATTGTTGTTATTTTAGGTGTTATTACTTGGCAGTCTACACAAGCGTTAGACCCTTACAAGCCAATTGAAGGCAAAGGCAAGCACCTCACTGTAGAAGTGGTATCGCTAAACTGGAAGTGGTTATTTATTTATCCGGAGCAAGGCATTGCTACGGTTAACGAATTAGTGTTTCCGGCAAATGTACCGGTTGAATATAAAATCACTTCAGAGAGCACCATGAATTCATTTTTTATTCCGCAATTGGGGAGTCAAATATACTCAATGGCTGGCATGGAAACCAAGCTGCATTTAATCGCCAATGAACCGGGTACTTTTAAAGGTTTTTCGGCCAATTACAGTGGTGCAGGTTTTACCGGTATGAAGTTTAATGCCATTGCTACTCCTACCCAAGCCGGTTTTGACAAATGGGTAAGCGATATAAAAGCACAAGGTAATAACCTTACTCATGCAAATTATGTTGAGCTGGCTAAAGCGAGCGAAAACAACCAGGTGGCCTATTACGGCGACGTTGAAGCAGGCTTATTTCATACCATAGTGATGAAATATATGGGCGCACACGGCGATATGAATAAAAAGCACCCTGCAATGGGCGAGCATTCAACGCACTCATCTCACAGCCAAGGCGAGGAATAACCATGTTGTTTTTAGGTAAACTTTCAATGGATGCAATTCCGTTTCATGAACCCATTATTATGGTAACCATGGCCGTTATTGCATTAGCTGGGCTTATTATTGCCGGGCTTATTACAAAATATAAAAAATGGGGCGTGCTGTGGCGCGACTGGATCACCTCGGTTGATCATAAACGCTTAGGCGTAATGTACATTTTATTAGCGTTAATTATGCTATTTCGTGGTTTTTCTGATGCCATTATGATGCGTGCTCAGTTAGCACTTGCTACCAGTGGAGCTCCTGGGTATTTGCCACCAGAACATTACGACCAAATATTTACCGCACACGGCGTTATTATGATCATCTTTATGGCCATGCCATTTATGATAGGTTTAATGAATATTATAGTGCCATTGCAAATTGGCGCACGTGATGTCGCTTTTCCATTTTTAAATAACTTAAGCTTTTGGCTTACTGCCAGTGGCGCTATTTTAATTAATTTGTCACTTATTTTTGGTGAGTTTGCAAAAACAGGTTGGGTGGCTTATCCACCGCTCTCGGAGCTAACTTTTAGTGCCGGGGTGGGGGTCGACTATTATATATGGGCGTTGCAAATATCAGGGCTTGGCACATTATTAACCGCAGTGAACTTTTTAGTTACCGTGTTTAAAATGCGTGCACCAGGTATGAGCTTAATGAAAATGCCGGTTTTTACTTGGACCTGTACATGGGCTAATATTTTAATTGCCGCATCATTCCCTATTTTAACAGCCGTATTGGCCATGCTAACGCTTGACCGTTATCTCGATTTTCACTTCTTTACCAATGATCTGGGCGGAAACGCCATGATGTACATCAACCTATTTTGGGCGTGGGGTCATCCAGAGGTTTATATTTTAGTGCTGCCAGCATTTGGTGTGTTCTCTGAAATAATTTCTACCTTTACCAGCAAACGTCTATTTGGTTATAAGTCGATGATTTACGCCAGTGGTGCTATCTCTATTTTAGGCTTTATTGTGTGGTTACATCACTTTTTTACCATGGGTTCGAGCGCCAACGTTAATGCGTTTTTTGGGGTAATGACCATGGTTATTGCCGTACCAACCGGGGTTAAATTGTTCAACTGGTTATTTACTATTTACCGTGGCCGTTTACGTATAACCGTACCCGTATTGTGGACGCTTGGCTTTATGGTTACCTTTACCGTAGGTGGCATGACCGGGGTGCTATTAGCAATACCTGGTGCCGACTACGTACTGCATAACAGTTTGTTTTTAATCGCACATTTTCATAATACTATTATTGGTGGCGCGGTATTTGGCTACCTTGCTGGCTTTGCATTTTGGTTCCCTAAAGCAATGGGCTTTAAGCTAAATGAAGGCTGGGGTAAAGGCGCATTTTGGTGTTGGATTATTGGCTTTTTTGTCGCGTTTATGCCGCTGTACGTATTAGGCTTTTTAGGTATGACCCGTCGTTTAAATCACACCAATAACCCAGATTGGAATATTTGGTTATACATAGCTGCAGTAGGCGCAGTCATTATTATGTTTGGTATTATTTGCCAAGTAATTCAATTGTATGTGAGCTTTAGAGACCGTGAAGCACTTGACGATGCTACCGGCGATCCATGGAACGGTCACACGCTTGAATGGTCAACATCGTCACCACCACAGGCTTATAACTTTGCCCAAATACCGCATGTTGACGATATTGATGCCTGGACCGACATGAAAGAAAAAGGCCAAGCTTATCAAGGTAAAATAAGCTATAGCCCAATTCATATGCCTAAAAACACTTCGGCAGGGGTACTTATGGCTGCTAGTTTAACCGCATTTTGTTTTGCCATGATCTGGCATATTTGGTGGTTAGCTGCGGCAGGTTTAGTAGGAGGCATAGCTATATTTATCAAACGTTGTTATGCAAGCGATGTTGACTACTATGTGCAGCCCGACGAAGTAGCACGTATTGAACAAGCACATAACTTAAGTGCCACTATTTTAGCCACTGATAAGGAGCTAAACGCATGAGTACCTTGTCTGTTAGTCAAGAGTCAGTAACTTTAAACTCTGCAATTGTAAATACCAAACAGGATCATGATGCTCACGCGCATCATGATACCTCTAGTAATACTACTTTTGGTTTTTGGCTTTACTTAATGACCGATTGCCTATTGTTTGCCTCGTTTTTTGCTACCTACGCGGTGTTGTTTATGAACACCGCTGGCGGCGTATCGGGTAAAGATATTTTTGAGCTCGACTTTGTAGCAGTAGAAACTGCCGCACTGCTTATTAGTAGTATTACCTTTGGTTTTGCAATGATAGCCGCGCAAGGGCAAAAAAAGGCGCTGACCTTAATATGGTTAGCGGTTACTTTTTGTTTAGGTGTGGTGTTTATTAGTATGGAAGTTTACGAATTTAATCACCTAATTGTGCATGGCAATGGTCCACAAAAAAGTGCTTTTTTAACCTCGTTTTTTGCATTAGTTGGCTTGCATGGTTTACACGTAACCGCAGGTTTAATTTGGATGAGTGTAATGATGATTGAAGTTGCTAAACGTGGCTTAGGTAAAGCAACCGTAACGCGTTTGAGCTGCTTAAGCTTGTTTTGGCACTTTTTAGATATTGTGTGGATTTGTGTATTCACCCTAGTTTATTTAATGGGAGCAATGTAATGAGCCACAGCGAAACACATGCTTTAAAGCAAATGCAAAATGAGCATCACCACGATGAATCTCATGGCAGTGTTAAAAGTTATTTAATTGGTTTTGTATTGTCGGTAATTTTAACCGCTATACCATTTTATATGGTAATGAGTGGCGACTTTTCAAAAGCAACCACGCTTTACAGCATTATTACTCTAGCCGTAGTACAAATTTGGGTACATTTAAAATACTTTTTACACCTTAATTTTATTACCGAAGATGGCCGTGCAAGTACCTTCTCGTTTTTATTCAGTGCCCTAATTATTGTTATGGTGGTTGGGCTATCTGTTTGGATTATTTACGAATCTAACGCAATGATGATGTATTAGGAGCTAAAGATGTTTCGTCGTTATTTATCAGTAACTAAGCCAGGTATTATTATGGGTAACTTAATCAGCGTAGCGGGCGGGTTTTTACTAGCCTCCCGCGGTGATATAAACCCATGGCTAATGGTTGCTACCTTAATTGGCTTATCGCTAGTGGTTGCATCAGGTTGTGCTATTAATAATGTGATTGACCGAGATATAGATATTGCCATGGCGCGTACTCGCACCCGGGTAACAGTAACGGGCGAAATGTCTGCAATGGCTGCTTTATGTCATGGGGTGGTATTGGGGATTATAGGCTTTGGTTTATTAATAGCTTATACCACTCCTGCAGCAGTATTTTTTGCCGTCTTTGGTTACTTTATTTATGTAGGGGTTTATAGCCTTTACATGAAGCGTAACTCAGTTTATGGCACTTTTATTGGCAGTTTATCGGGGGCTGTGCCACCGGTTGTTGGTTACTGCGCAGTATCAGGGGAGTTTGATATGGGGGCATTAATTTTACTGGTAATGTTTAGCCTGTGGCAAATGCCGCACTCATACGCCATTGCTATTTTTCGCTTTAAAGATTACCAAGCAGCGGGTATTCCTGTATTACCTGTAGCGCAAGGTATTGATAAAGCAAAACGCCATATTGTGCTTTATATTGCCATATATGCCTTGGTTGTAATGCTGCTACCTATTAGTGGTTATACCGGTGCTGCTTTTATGGCGGTTGCCTGTATTACTAGTTTTTGGTGGCTGTTAATGGCGCTGCGGGGCTATCGTCGTAATATAGATATAAGCGGCTGGGCGCGTCAAGTATTCGCGTTTTCAATTATTAATATTACCGCACTTAGTATTGCTATGGCGGTAGATTATCAAAGCATAGCGCCGCAGTTACTCGTACTTAGTTAATTTAATCATACCTAATTAATACACCTAGTTAATAGTACCGAGTTAATAGTACCGAGTTAATAGTACCGAGTTAATTCCAAAGTTAACAAAGGCTCTGAGATATTCGAGGAGCCTTTTTTCGTTTTAACGCCCGCTGCAATATGTATTTATACCAAAACTCTAAAACTATTAAAAACGTGCTGCTTGCTCAACTACAATGCCATGACGCTGAGCTAAACGCTGGTGATCTCTGTCGTAACCGCCGCCAATAACCGTAGCTACCGGAGTGTTGTGCTCAAGGCAGCGTTTAAGTACGAGATGGTCGCGCTGCTCTATACCTTGCCAGCTAATATCGAGTTTGCCTAAACCGTCTTGTTGCCACACATCAACTCCCGCATCGTACAACACTAAATCGGGGTTTAGCTCTTTGAGCAAAAATTGCAGGGTGTCGTCAACTATGCCTAAATACTCAGCGTCTTGCATATTGTTAGTTAAACCAATATCTAAATCGCTAGGGGATTTACGAAACGGAAAGTTTTTTTCGCAATGAATCGAGCAGGTATACGCATAAGGCTGATGTTGCAGCATGGCCGCGGTGCCATCGCCTTGATGTACGTCTAAATCAAAAATAAGTACATTAGTAACCTCACCCGACTCAATTAATGTTTGCGTAGTAAAAGCCAAGTCGTTAACCATGCAATAGCCTGAGCCAAAATCAGTATGCGCGTGGTGTGTACCGCCTGCTAAATGGCATGCCATACCGTGTTTAAGGGCTAAGCGAGCGGTTTGTAGTGTACCTTGTGGGGCTGTAAAGGTACGCGCCATTAGCTCTTTTGACCAAGGTAGACCAATACGGCGCATGGCTTTTTCGTCTAATTGATTATGATATAGGTCGTGAATATAGTTTTCGCAGTGTACTAATTCTAGTGCCTCTGGCGTACCTAATAACGGCTGTACTAAGTTATCGCCAACTAATCCTAACTGCTTAACGTGCTGGTATAAATGTGCAAATTTACTCATTACAAAGCGATGTTTAGGATCAAAGCTAAACGAGTAATTAGGATGATAAACTAACGGCAAGTGAGGATTTAGGGTCATAAAATTCTATTTGTAGTTATAGTTATAAAACAAAAGCCCTACATAAATGCAGGGCTTAATTATTGCCTAGAGCTTAAAATTAGCTATTAACCAATCTTTTTGTACTTAATACGCTTAGGTTGAGTTGCCTCAGCACCTAAGGTCTTTTTAAGCCACTCTTCGTACTCAGTGTAGTTACCATCAAAGAAGTTAATTTGGCCTTCGTCGCGGTAATCTAAAATATGTGTAGCAATACGGTCAAGGAACCAACGGTCATGCGATATACACATTACACAACCAGGAAACTCTAAAATAGCGTTTTCTAGTGCACGTAGTGTTTCAACGTCCAAGTCGTTAGTTGGCTCATCGAGTAGTAACACGTTACCGCCAGCTTTTAATAACTTAGCAAGGTGTAAACGGTTACGTTCACCACCCGATAGGTCTTTAACAAACTTTTGCTGATCGTTACCTTTAAAGTTAAAACGGCTAACGTAAGCACGGCTTGGGAACTCAAAATTACCAATTTTAAGTACGTCTTGCCCGTCAGATATTTCTTGGAAAACAGTTTTGCTTTCGTCCATACCGTCACGGAACTGATCAACCGTTGCAATGTGTACGCTTTCACCTATGGTGATGTTGCCGCTGTCTTGCTGTTGCTCGCCGCTGATCATTTTAAACAGTGTTGATTTACCCGCGCCGTTAGCACCAATAATGCCCACAATGGCACCTTTTGGCATGCTAAAGCTTAAATCGTCGATTAATACACGGTCGCCAAAGCTTTTACGTAAGTTAGTTATTTCAAGCACTTGATCCCCTAAACGTGGGCCAGGCGGAATAAACATTTCGTTGGTTTCGTTACGTTTTTGATAATCAGACTGCTGCATTTCGGTAAACTGCGCCATACGTGCTTTTGACTTAGCTTGGCGGCCTTTAGGGTTTGAACGAACCCATTCAAGCTCTTGCGCAATTGACTTTTGACGTGCTTTTTCAGATTTTTGCTCTTGTTGTAGGCGCGCATCTTTTTGCTCTAACCACGAAGAGTAGTTACCTTCCCATGGAATACCTTCACCACGGTCAAGCTCTAAAATCCAACCTGCTACATTATCTAGGAAGTAACGGTCATGCGTTACCGCCACAACTGTGCCTTCGTAATCGTGTAAGAAGCGCTCTAACCAGGCAACCGACTCAGCGTCTAAGTGGTTAGTTGGCTCATCGAGAATAAGCATGTCTGGTTTTTCAAGTAACAGTCGGCATATAGCAACACGGCGGCGTTCACCACCCGAAAGGTGCTCAATTTTAGCATCCCACTCAGGTAAACGTAGTGCATCGGCAGCGCGCTCTAAAACGTTGTCTATGTTATGACCATCGTGCGCTTGAATAACCGCTTCAAGCTCGCCTTGCTCTTTTGCAAGTGCGTCAAAGTCAGCGTCTTCCATGGCGTATTCGTTATACACTTCGTCAAGGCGTTTAAGCGCGTATTTAACTTCGCCAACAGCTTGCTCAACGATTTCGCGTACGGTTTTGCTTTCGTCTAAAACAGGTTCTTGCGGTAAGTAACCAATTTTAGTGCCTGGTTGTGGAAAGGCATCACCTTCAAAGTCTTGGTCAACACCGGCCATAATACGTAGCAATGTTGATTTACCAGAGCCGTTTAAACCAAGCACACCAATTTTAGCGCCCGGGAAAAAGTGTAACGAGATGTCTTTTAAGATAGTGCGCTTAGGTGGCACAACCTTAGAAACTCGACTCATCGAGAATATAAATTTATCAGGTAAAACCATGGAAAAAACCTTCAAATAATAATAAAAATTACAATGCTCTATTGTAGTGGTTGACGGGTGAGGCAGTCAACGAATGGCCAATTTTAAACCGACAAACAAACTATAAAGTGCACAAAAACGATTATAAAATAGGATGAAAAAAATTCATTTGGATATTTAGACATCTATACATCTATTGGTTGATATTTTTTCTTATCTGTTCATAATAAGTTTTCGGTTTTGATGAATAGGAGTAAAAGGATGCCAATTACAGTAAAAGACGAACTACCAGCTATTGCTCGCCTGCGCCAAGAAAACGTATTTGTAATGCCACAAACTCGTGCAAAAACGCAAGAAATTCGCCCCATGCGTTTGGCTATTCTTAACTTAATGCCTAATAAAGTTGAAACCGAAGTACAGTTTATTCGTTTGCTTGCCAATTCGCCCTTGCAAGTAAATGTA
Source organism: Pseudoalteromonas sp. 120-MNA-CIBAN-0494 (assembly GCF_040308885.1). Classification (NCBI taxonomy): domain Bacteria; kingdom Pseudomonadati; phylum Pseudomonadota; class Gammaproteobacteria; order Alteromonadales; family Pseudoalteromonadaceae; genus Pseudoalteromonas; species Pseudoalteromonas sp. 120-MNA-CIBAN-0494. Next base: position 242,335 of record NZ_JBEOOE010000001.1, on the reverse strand, counting down.
GAACTACTGCGTCTAGACACTCATCGCAGTAGCAGTAATTCAGAGCAGCACCTAGACACCTTTTATCGTTATTTTTCAGAAGTAAAAAACAATAACTACGATGCATTAATAGTTACCGGCGCGCCGCTAGCGCATTTAGAGTACCAGGATGTAGCTTATTGGGATGAGTTTACCGCAATTTTAGATTGGGCTGAGCAGCATGTTACGTCTACACTTTTTTCGTGTTGGGCAGCGCATGCAGCGCTTTATCATCATTATAAAATAAAGCGCGATTTAAAAACCGATAAACTGTGCGGCGTATTTACGCACCAATGTTACTTTGAACATGGGGCGTTAACGCGCGGCTTTGACGACACCTTTTTAGTGCCGCATTCGCGTTATGGCCATGTAGATGTAAATAAAATAAATGCTTGCAATGAACTAGTCGTGCTAGCGGGTTCTGAGAAAGTAGGTGCTTACTTAGTTAAAAATAAGTCGGGCAGCCAAGTGTTTATTACCGGCCACCCAGAGTATGACGCCGACTCGTTAAAAGCTGAATACCAACGCGATTGCGAAAAAAGCGACAATGCGCCCAAGCCCGAAAATTACTTTCCAGATGACGATGCAACTAAACAACCTTCAAAAACGTGGCAAAGCCATGCTTTTTTACTTTTTTCGAACTGGTTAAATTATTACGTGTACCAAACTACACCCTATGATATTAATTTAGTTAGCCAAGACGTAAGGACTAACAACTATGCCGAATAACCCTCTTAATAATGACCAAAATAAGCACGACGAACTAAGTGCAGCGTTAAAAGAGCGAATTTTAATTTTAGACGGCGCTATGGGCACTATGATCCAAGCACACCAATTAGAAGAGCAAGACTATCGCGGTGAGCGCTTTAAAGATTGGCATGTACTTATTCGCGGTAATAACGATTTACTAAGCCTTACGCAGCCTAAAATAATTACCGATATTCATCGTAGCTTTTTAGCTGCCGGTGCCGATATTATCGAAACCAATACCTTTAACTCCACCACCATTTCGATGGAAGATTACGACATGGCTAATCTAAGCCGTGAAATAAACCTAGAGTCGGCAAAATTGGCACGGCTACTTTGCGATGAGTTTAGTGCTAAAACACCCGAAAAACCACGTTATGTAGCGGGCGTACTTGGGCCAACGTCAAAAACTTGTTCATTGTCGCCCGATGTAAACGATCCGGGCTATCGTAATGTTACCTTTGATCGTTTAGTTACTGCCTATGTAGAATCGACCTTGGCACTGATGGAAGGTGGCGCCGATATTATTTTAATCGAAACCATATTCGATACCCTCAATGCTAAAGCTGCATCGTTTGCAGTAGAGGAAGCGTTTGAGCAAGCAGGGCGCACATTACCAGTTATGATCTCCGGCACTATTACCGATGCCTCTGGGCGTACGCTTTCGGGGCAAACTACCGAAGCCTTTTATAACTCTATTCGCCATATTAAACCGCTTTCTATTGGCCTTAACTGCGCCTTAGGCCCAGATTTACTGCGCCAATATGTGCAAGAGTTGTCGCGTGTATGCGAAACCTTTACCTCGGTGCATCCCAATGCAGGCTTGCCTAACGAATTTGGTGGCTACGACCTAGAAGCAAAAGAAATGGCAACCGAAATTATTGATTGGGGTAAGTCGGGCTTTATTAATATTGTAGGTGGTTGCTGCGGCACCACACCTGCGCATATTCGCGCCTTTGCAAAAGGGCTTGAAGGCGTTAAACCACGCCAGTTGCCAGAAATTGAAGTACGCATGCGTTTATCGGGCCTCGAAGCCTGTAACTTAAATTAAGGAGCCGCCAACATGACTCAAAAAATAGCAGTATTTACTAATGTCGGCGAACGTACCAATGTAACCGGCTCCGCCATGTTTAAACGTTTGATCATGGAAGAAGACTATGAAACCGCGTTAACAGTTGCTCGCGAACAAGTAGAAAACGGCGCGCAGGTAATTGATATAAACATGGACGAAGCCATGTTGGATTCAAAAGCCGCCATGGTTAAGTTTTTAAATTTAATTGCCTCAGAACCCGATATTTCTCGCGTACCTATCATGGTCGACTCCTCTAAATGGGAAGTAATAGAAGCCGGTTTAAAGTGCATTCAAGGCAAAGCCATTGTTAACTCAATTTCGTTAAAAGAAGGCGAAGAGCCGTTTATTCGTCAAGCCAAAACCATTAAACGTTTTGGTGCAGCGGCTGTAGTTATGGCCTTTGACACCGACGGCCAAGCCGCCACCGCCGATAGAAAGTTTGAAATATGTGAGCGTAGCTACAAAATATTAGTAGAAGAAGTTGGCTTTGCGCCCGAAGACATTATTTTTGACCCAAATATATTTGCTGTAGCCACAGGGATAGAAGAGCACGACAACTACGCGGTCGAATTTATTGAAGGCACACGGCGCATAAAGCAAAATTTGCCGCACTGTAAAGTGTCGGGTGGGGTGTCGAATGTGTCGTTTTCGTTTCGCGGTAATAACCCAGTACGTGAAGCTATTCACTCAGTATTTTTATATCACGCTATTCAAGCGGGTATGAATATGGGGATTGTTAACGCGGGGCAACTGGCGGTTTACGACGACATACCAGAAGAACTACGCAAAGCCGTTACAGACGTAATACTCAACACCGATCCAGGTGCAGGCGAGCGTTTAGTAGAGCTTGCGCCTAAGTACTCAGGCATGGCACAAGCTGAGCGCGTTGAAGATTTAGAATGGCGCAGTTGGAGCGTTGAAAAACGCCTTGAACATGCCCTTGTTAAAGGTATAACTACCTTTATAGACGAAGACACCGAAGAGTGCCGCGCAGCTGCCGCTAAACCTATTCACGTAATTGAAGGTCCGTTAATGGACGGCATGAACGTAGTAGGTGACTTATTTGGTGCAGGTAAAATGTTTTTACCACAAGTAGTTAAATCAGCCCGTGTAATGAAGCGCGCCGTAGCTTACCTAGATCCCTACATTGAGCTTGAAAAAGAAGAAGGTTCAACCAACGGCAAAATTGTAATGGCCACAGTAAAAGGCGACGTACACGATATAGGTAAAAACATTGTTGGCGTAGTACTGCAATGTAATAACTACGAAGTAATCGACTTAGGCGTAATGGTGCCTGCTGATAAAATACTGCAAACCGCAATCGATGAAAAAGCCGATATTATTGGTTTATCGGGGCTAATTACCCCATCGCTTGACGAAATGGTACACGTAGCCAAAGAAATGAAACGCCGTGGTTTTGAACTGCCGCTGTTAATTGGTGGTGCTACTACATCAAAAGCGCACACCGCTGTTAAAATTGAGCCTCAGTACGATAAAGGCGTAGTGTATGTGAGTAACGCCAGCCGTGCGGTGGGTGTGGTTTCAAACTTATTATCGAAAGAGCACAAAAGTGACTTTTTAGAAAAAACACAAGCCGAATACGTGAAAGTACGCGAGCAACAGGCGCGTAAAAAACCACGCTCAAAACCAGTGACAATTCAGCGTGCTCGCGATAACGCCGCAAAACTCGATTGGGATAACTACACACCACCAGTGCCTAAACAGCTTGGCGTGCAAGAGTTTAAAAATGTATCTATAACTACATTGCGTAAATACATAGATTGGACGCCATACTTTATGACCTGGTCAATTGCTGGTAAATACCCGCGCATAATGACCGATGAAGTAGTTGGCGAGCAAGCGCAAAGCTTATTTAAAGACGCCAACGACATGTTAGACGACCTTGAAAAAGCAGGCAGCTTGCAACCACTGGGTGTAATTGGTTTATTTCCGGCAAACCGCGTTGGCGACGACATAGAAATATACACAGACGAAACACGCAAAGAGGTGTTAACTACCTCGTGCCATTTACGCCAGCAAACCGAAAAAACCGATTTTGCTAACTACTGCCTAGCTGATTATATAGCACCCAAAGGTACGCCAGATTACTTTGGCGCATTTGCAGTAACGGGGGGGTTGGAAGAAGACGACCTAGCTAATGCGTTTGACGCCCAGCAAGACGACTACAACAAAATAATGATTAAAGCCGTTGCCGACAGGCTCGCCGAAGCGTTTGCCGAGTACCTACACGAGCAAGTACGTAAAGAATACTGGGGTTTTGCACCAGATGAAAACCTAGAAAACGATGAGCTAATACGCGAAAACTACCAAGGTATTCGCCCTGCGCCAGGTTACCCAGCGTGCCCAGAGCACACCGAGAAAAAGAAAATTTGGCAGTTGCTCGACACCGAAAAACGTATTGGCATGCAGCTAACAAGCTCGTACGCCATGTGGCCAGGTGCGGCCGTTTCGGGCTGGTACTTTTCGCACCCGGAAGCTAAATATTACGCCGTAGCCGCAGTACAAAAGGATCAGGTGGAAGATTACGCTAAACGAACTAATATGACGTTAGAGGAAGCTGAAAGGTGGCTATCGCCTAACTTAGGGTATGATCCGGAATAGAGCGGAGCGGTCAGTTATCAGTAAAACAAAAACGAGCCAAATTTGGCTCGTTTTTAACAACTATTGTGACCAATTAATTCAGTGTCTAGAATTAATTGGCCACAACACATTAATTTTATTATTCAATTTTTTAGATTAGTTTTTAGGTTGGCCACCAAGACAAATCAGTTCATTGGCTTCTTCTTTGCTCAAGTCACTTAGGAGTAAATCTAAGGTGATCTCAGTGCGTCGTTGGGCTGAACCAAACTTGTCAAAACCACCACACTTCACGGTGTCAATTTTTACCAGTGCGATAGTTTGGCTGTTGTCTTTTATCTCAATGTTCAAATAGCGCATATAACTAGCCATGTCCCACCACCAGTTTGCAGAGTAAGTCAGCTTAGGGTTATTTGTTACGTTAGAGTTAGACTGTGAAATATCGACAATTTGATATTTAAAGCCGTATTTATCTAACTTGCCAGCAATGATATGTTTAATTGAATCTTTAGTTTTACCATCATCGATTATTTGTATATTTTTGTTTGTTAAACTTTTTGAATCTAGTTTTTGAAGCTCAACAATTGCATTGTTAGCACAACCAGAGAGTAACAATATTGTAGATATAGCGGTGAAGCATCTTAACATTAAATTAATTTCCAATAATTATATAGATCTTATAAATAATACCATGGTAAAAATTAAACAGACACCCACCTTAACATTTGTAATATCAGTGTAATTAACTATGCTCTTTTTAGTGCAATAATTAAGCAGGGTGTCACATGGCTATCGCAAGAAAGCGTCAGGTAAGTTTGGTCGATACAAAATACTATCACTGTATTTCGCGCTGTGTACGCCGTGCATTTTTATGCGGCGTAGACAACTTTACTAATCAATCGTATGAACATCGCAGAGGGTGGGTTGAAAGCAAATTACTTGCCCTCGCTAACGTATTTTGTATCGATGTGTGTGCCTATGCAGTAATGAGTAATCACACCCACTTAGTACTCTATGTTGATGATAAAAAAGCCAAGCGACTAACCGATAAAGCCATTATTCAGCGGTGGCACAGGCTTTGTAAAGGCACTGTTCTCACTAACAAATATCTGCAAGGTGAAGAGCTAAGTAAAATTGAATGGCTCTTTCTAAATGAAACAATCAGTGAATACCGAGAACGCTTAGCTAATATCAGTTGGTTTATGCGCTTATTAAATGAAGACATTGCGCGCAGAGCTAATAAAGAAGATAACTGTACCGGCCGCTTTTGGGAGGGACGCTTTAAATCACAAGCCCTTTTAGATGAAGCGGCATTAATCGCCTGTATGGCATATGTTGATTTAAACCCAATAAGAGCAAAGGCAGCAGCAACACCTGAAACATCAGACCATACCAGTGTAAAAATACGCATTGAAAGTGCCACTGCGGGTAAGCAACCGAAGCAACTCCTACGCTTTTCAGGTAAACCAAAAAAGCAAATGGCAAAAGGATTACCATTTGAGCTTAAATCTTACCTTGAACTAGTAGAATTAACCGGACGTTGTATACGCGAAGGTAAAGCAGGCTATATCGAAAGCAGCACTTTACCCCTGTTACAAAGAGTAAACATTACCCCCGAAAACTGGCTAAAACTCACCACACAATTTAGTCGCGTATTTCATGGTGCAGTAGGTCGCCCAGCGTCGCACGAAGGATACTGCGAACACCTAAACAGAAAGCGGCGCACCAACGTGAGTAACTGTGAAAAACTACTGGCTTAAACCTTCACTTCAAAAACTCTCCGTAATTCCCTCTCACTGTGAAAGCACAGTATTTCGCATGCCTAAAAATGAATAAAAAAGCAGTTTAATACAGCGTTATTTGAATAAGCAGAGGGATTTTAAAAATTAAGGATGCTTTTAAGCCTAGCAATGTTTGTTTAGATAAAGACTGAAGGGATTAATTATTAGGGTGGGTGTCATTCTATGTTTTCTATGCTCTGTGAAAACACAGTATTTCGCATGCCTAAAAATGAATAAAAACAGCGTTATTTGAATATTATTTAAATAAGCAGAGAGATTGTCAAAGCTAAGGGGATTTTAAGCTCAGCAATGTTTTTTTAGATAAACACCAAAAGGATTAATTATTAGGATGGGTGTCATTCTATGTTTTTTATGCTTCGTTTCATTATAATATTGCTAATTGTTAGAAACGGAAAAATATCAAATTAAAGGACTATAAATGAAATTTATTAATCACATAGTATTTTGTTTATCTCTACTTTTTACATCGAACACATTCGCGCTTGAGCAAAAATATCACGAGTTCATTTTACCTGTTATTGCTGCCTTTGAGGGTGACGATAAAGCAGCTATTGCCTCGCTTGTTTATTACCCATTAAAACGACGATACCCCATACCTGACATTAAAGATGAGGCTGAGCTTATTAACCGCTTTGATGAAGTGTTTGACGATGAACTCACCGCAGTTATTGCCAGTTCAAGCATTGATACCGATTGGGATAGTGTAGGTTGGCGCGGTATTATGCTCAATAACGGCGTTATGTGGGTAGATACCGACGGTAAAATTATTGCTGTAAATACCCAAAACGCTAAAGAGCAGGCACTTGCTAAAAGCTTAATAAAACAAGGTAAGCAATCTTTGCATGCAAGTATCAATACTTTTGAAAAGCCAGTACTTGATTGGAAAACAGCTAACTACCATATTCGTGTTGATGATTTAGGCGATCATAATTTTCGTTATGCAGTGTGGGGTATTGATAAAAAGCCAAGCGACAAGCCTGATATGGTTTTACTAAATGGCGATATTACATTTGAAGGTAGTGGTGGCAATCATAATTATACGTTTAAAAATGGTCGTTATAGTTATGTGTTACAGGTAACTATTATTGGTTGCGATACATCCCCGCCAGGTTGGCTCGAAGTATTTAAAGGCGATGAGCTACTATTAGCTGAAGATGTGATAAGTGCTCATTAATGTTTAGCCAAAAACAAAACCGCCAACAAAGGCGGTTATTTTTAAGTAGCTAATAGCTAAAATGAATGGTCTTTTTCAAATTCATCAACTTCGCGTTCGGCTTCTTCTTTCGACTTACCGTATTGCTGTTGAATTTTGCCAACTAACTCTTTGCGGCTACCTTCAATTTTATCTAAATCATCGTCGGTTATGTCGCCCCATTTACGTTGCGCTTTACCTTTAAGTTCTTTCCAATTACCTTTGATACGATCGCTGTTCATAAGTAGCTCCTTACTTTAGATTAGTGAAATTAACAGTCAACTATAAAGTAGCAAGTCGTATACCAAAAAAAAAGTATAAATATTTTTTGTAATTAATATCAGTAGCTTAATATCAATCATAAATAGAGTAAGGCTAAAAGGTGGGTGTAATTATGTGGTCCTTCTTTAAATGCATACAAAATATACATAGCAGTTTGTAATAATTGCTTATCCAATATAGGTTTTAAGTTATTATGTTGCGATAAAACAGACGGTATGAGTGAGTTATGGATACTAAAGTGTGTGAATATGGCGTAGGAGATTGCTCTTACAAAATGGCGGGGGAGTTAGTAGGTATTACCCAGCTGGTTGATGCATTTTATGATTATATGCAACAGTTAAAAGAGGCTAAGCACATAAGAGATATGCACAGTAAAGACTTGTCGCAGTCGCGTAAAAAGTTAGCTTACTTTTTGTCAGGTTGGATGGGCGGACCTAAGCTGTACGCGGAGCATTTTGGCAGCATTAACATTCCCCAGGCGCATAAACATTTGGCGGTAGGCGTTGCCGAAAGTGAAGCTTGGCTATTATGCATGCAAAAAGCCGTAGATGATCAGCCTTATGCAGAGTCGTTTAAAGTGTATTTAATGCAGCAATTGCGCGTACCCGCAGAGCGAATTAGAATGGTATCGGGTAGCTAGTAGAGAGTTAATAGGTAGAAAGTGGGTAGCTAATGGGCAACCTATTGAGCTTAGTTGCTTGTAAAAGAGTATTAATTATTAAACATCAACCGCAGTCACGCTGCGGTTTTTTGTTACAATGCCGGTAAAGCAATTTAGGGTAAATAGCTGTGCTGCCGGTTCAAAACATATATCAACAACTCGTAATAACATTACAAAGCAACCCAATTACGCTACTGCAAGCGCCGCCGGGTGCAGGTAAGTCTACTTGGTTGCCGCTGCAACTTATGCGTGATGGGCACTTTAAACGTATTGTAATGCTAGAGCCGCGTCGTTTAGCTGCGCGTAATATTGCTAGTTACTTGGCAAAGTGTCAAAACGAGAGTGTTGGCCAAAGTGTTGGCCTGCGTATAAGAGGTGAGAGCAAAGCAAGTGTTAATACGCGCCTTGAAATAGTTACCGAAGGCATGCTTACTCGTATGCTGCAAAACGATCCTGAGCTTAGCGATGTTGATTTACTGATGTTTGATGAGTTTCATGAGCGCTCTATTGCAGCCGATACTTCATTGGCATTTGCGTTAGAGACTCAAAGTGCGCTGCGCGAAGATTTAACCATAATGTTGATGTCGGCAACCCTTGATACCCAGCGCTACACTGAGTTTTTTGCTTGCCCTGTAATTCAATCAAATGGGCGCAGCTATCCAATAGATGAAGTATATATACCCATAAAAGATGAAAGCCGCTGGTTTGATGCAATCCCCACTATAATAAAACAAGCACTGAGTGAGCAAACAGGCAGCGCGTTGGTGTTTTTACCAGGGCAGCACGAAATACTCAGGGTACAACAAGCACTCACTGACTTACCAAACAATTGTATAGTGGCAACGCTATTTGGCGAGCAAGATAAAGCCAACCAGCAAGCAGCTATTGCTCCTGCGCCTGAAGGGATGCGCAAGGTGGTACTTACTACCAATGTGGCCGAAACTAGCTTAACCATTGAAGGCATAAGGATTGTGATTGATAGCGGTAAACGCCGCGCCGCGACCTTTAATTTAAAAACCGGTGTTACTGAACTCACAACACAAAGCATATCGCGCTCATCGGCAGTGCAGCGTGCAGGGCGTGCAGGGCGAATAGAGCCAGGTGTGGTTTATAGGCTTGGCTCTAAGCAAACTTTTGAGCGCCGTAATAGTCACGACAATCCTGAAATACTCACATCAGACATTAGCCAACTAATGCTAGAAGCTAAGCAGTGGGGGACAAGCATTGAGGAGCTAACCTTGCTTGATAAGCCTACCGAGCAGCAAGGCATACAGGCAAGTAACTTACTTAGCATGCTTGAAGCCATAGACAGCAAAGGTAAGCTCACACCGCTGGGCAGTAAAATGTTAGGCTTTGGCGCTGATATTCGTTTGGCGCATATGCTATTAAAAGCGCAGGCATTAGAGCAAGCACTCCCCGGTATTTATCGACTCGCTATTTATTTGGTGGCATTACTTGAAAGCCGAGTTAATACTGCTAATGAGCTAAGCTTAGCGCTGCATAGCCAACAACAACGGCTACATCCGGTATTCAAGCAGCAATTAAAATATTGGCAAAGTCGCTTAAAAGTAAAAGAATCAAATGGCGATTTAAATACCGAGCACTTAAGCTTGCTGGTGGCGCTTGCTTACCCCGATCGAATCGCGAAAAAGCGTGGCAATGGTTACTTACTTGCCAATGGTGCAGGCGCTGAGTTAAACCGCGATTACTGGCATAACGACGACTACCTTGCAATTGCCACTATGGGCGGGCACAAAGGCGGGCGTATTTTTAGTGCCACATCACTTAGCCCATTTGAGCTGCAAGCCTATTTGCCGCATTTATTTAGCATGCAAACTCGCTGTGAGTTTGATGAAAAAACCGCACGCTTTATCCATCAAGACGAAGTTAAACTTGGCGCTATTACGCTTACTAGCCAGCCAAGTGCGCAAAAACTCGATAAAAGTGAGCGCGCCAAAGCATGGTTAAATTTATTTACTAAACATGGCTTTGCACTGTTTAATGAACAAAAAGACGCTGAGCAACTATTAATTAGAATGAGCTTAGCAAGTAAGCTAATGAGCGAAAAGTTTCCGAAAATTAACGAGCAACAACTTATTCAAACGGCACCGCAGTGGCTAGGTGTATTTTTACAAGATATTAAAACCCTGGAGCAGCTTAAAAAGTTTAACTACTTTGAGGCATTACAAAATTGTTTTGACTGGCAACAACAAAGTGCCTTAAAAAGCTTACTGCCACTGCGTTTAACGGTAGCGAGCGGCTCTAATATTAGGATTGAATATCAGCTTGAAGGCCCTGCAAAGCTCAGTGTACGTATGCAAGAAGTATACGGTATGACCAGCACGCCGTTGTTGGCGCAGGGGAAATTGCCACTGCTGATGGAGTTATTGTCGCCGGGGAAACGCTCGTTGCAACTTACTCAAGATTTAGCGCACTTTTGGAATACCAGTTATCGCGATGTACAAAAAGAAATGAAAGGGCGTTACCCCAAGCATTTTTGGCCCGATAGCCCTGCAACCAGTATTGCAACTAACAAAGTGAAAAGTAAAATGTGAGCGTGTACTTAGTTGAAGTAATAATATTAACCTCACAGTTAAATTCGAGATTAATATTATTCAAATACGTAAATACTAACTAAGATGCTTTGCTAAATAGTCGACCAACAACCTTATTTTTGGCGATAAGTGACGATTATGAGGGTATATGGCCCAAATGCCTTCATCAGGCACCCGATAGCTATCTAATAAGGTAATTAGTTCACCACTTTGCAGGTGATTTTGCACGTAGTAATCGGGCAGTTGTACTATTCCTAATCCTTTTAATGCTGCATCCGCTAGGCTATAGCCACTGTTGTATCTTAGCTTACCGGCAACGCGAATGTTTTTTTCTTTTCCCGATTCCATAAAGTGCCAATAATCAAGCGTGCCTAGTAGGCAACTATGTTTACTCAGTTCAGAAATTGCATGTGGTATGCCGTGTTTTTCCAGATATTCTGGCGATGCGCACACATAACTGGTTCTGGTTCCGAGTTTTTTTGCCATCATTGACGAGTCGGCCAGCTTACCAATACGTATAGCTAAATCGTATCCGCCTTCAACTAAGTCAATTTGTTGATTACTCAAGTAAGCAGAAACCGCGACCTCACTATATTGCAGCATAAAGTCAGAAACCAAAGGCAGTACTTGCTGCTCTCCATAAGTTACCGAAGCCGTAAGCTTTATTTTACCTTGGGGCGTTGTTTGTAAATTAGTTATAGCCCGCTCTGCAGCATCTAAGCCATCAAGCACACTGCGGCAATGCTGATAAAACACTCGGCCTTCTTCAGTTAACGACACTTTGCGCGTAGTACGATAAAACAGCTTCACATTCAGCCGGTTTTCGAGCGCACTAATTTGCCTGCTTACTTGCGCTGTAGATATTGCCATTTTTTTTGAGGCTTGCGTAAAGCTGGCATTTTCAGCAACGTGTACAAATTCACTAATACCTTCCCACTGCATGATTGTTACCTATATGTACAAGTTAATTTCAAAAATAGCATATTATCATTTTTACAGAAACAAATATAATAGCAGCCATCAACACAAAGATGCTGTGAATAAGTTAAATCGTCGATATAACGTTATCGACATTAATACAACAGCTCGCAAAATAAATAGGAAAAAATATGAGTTGGGTATTTTTATTTTTAGGTGTTATTGCAGAAGCAATGTCGCATGTGGCATTAAAACAAACAGATGGCTTTACTAGGTTACTGCCCAGCATAGTGGTGTTATTGGGCCATTTGGCTGCGTTTGTTTTTTTAGGCCAAGCAATGAAAGGCATGCCTGTAGGTATTGTGCATGCGATGTGGGCAGGGTTAGCTATTGTTACCGTTACGCTACTATCTACCCTTGTATATAAACAGCATTTAGATCTATCCACTTGGTTAGGAATGGCATTGGTGGCCATAGGCATTGCAATGATTAACCTATCGCAAGGGCATAGCCATTAATTGCTTTAAAATGAATAGCATAATTCTAAGCCAAAAATAATATGCAGCAGCGCATTATTAAGGTAACTGAACTAAACTAAAATACGTGTTTACGTTCATTTATATTAAATAATTTATTAATTAAGAGAGAACGAGATGTCAGATAAGTTTATAAAATCGAAAGCCGCCATAGCATGGGGTCCAAAACAGCCTTTATCTATCGAAGAAATTGACGTAATGCTGCCGCGCAAGGGCGAAGTATTAGTTAAAGTTATTGCCTCTGGAGTTTGTCATACCGATGCTTTTACTTTATCTGGCGATGATCCTGAAGGGATTTTTCCGGTTATTTTAGGCCACGAAGGCGGTGGTATCGTTGAGCAAGTTGGCGAGGGCGTAACGAGTGTAAAAGTTGGGGATCACGTTATTCCTTTATATACACCAGAGTGTGGCGAGTGTAAGTTTTGTTTATCGGGTAAAACTAACTTGTGTCAAAAAATTCGTGAAACTCAAGGTAAAGGCTTAATGCCTGATGGCACCACTCGTTTTTACAAAGACGGACAGCCAATTTTTCATTATATGGGTTGTTCAACTTTCTCTGAATACACGGTATTACCAGAAATTTCGTTAGCAAAAGTTAATAAATCTGCACCATTAGAAGAGGTGTGTTTATTAGGCTGTGGTGTTACAACCGGCATGGGCGCGGTAATGAATACTGCAAAAGTTGAAGAAGGCGCAACAGTAGCTATATTTGGCCTTGGTGGCATAGGCTTGTCGGCAGTTATTGGCGCAACTATGGCTAAAGCGAGCCGAATTATTGCTATAGATATTAACGAAAGTAAGTTTGAATTAGCAAAAAAACTAGGCGCTACCGACTTTATTAACCCTAAAGACTACGACAAACCAATTCAAGATGTAATTGTAGAGTTGACCGATGGCGGTGTTGATTACTCGTTTGAGTGTATTGGTAATGTTAACCTAATGCGCTCTGCGCTAGAGTGCTGCCATAAAGGCTGGGGTGAGTCTGTGGTTATTGGTGTTGCTGGTGCGGGGCAAGAAATTTCAACCCGTCCGTTCCAATTGGTAACGGGTAGAGTATGGAGAGGCTCAGCATTTGGTGGGGTTAAAGGTCGCAGCGAATTACCTGATTATGTAGAACGTTATTTAGCGGGTGAATTTAAGTTAAGTGACTTTATTACCCATACAATGGGACTTGAAGATATTAACGAATCGTTCGATTTAATGCGCAGAGGCGAAAGTATTCGCACTGTTATTCATTTCGATAAATAACGATAAACAGCAGCACTATGGTTTAATTAAACCATAGTGCTTTTTTTGTTTAATTTATAGTTACTAATCAACAATCCATCAGTTTTAAAAAAAGTAGATCCAGCCAAAAACACTTCAAAATATATAAGCATTGTTTTTAAATTTCTTTACCGCCGTGTGTTTCGGCTAAATCGTCAAGCTCTGCAACTGTGTAGTCAAAACCACTCTCGTCATAGTCATAATTAACCTTTACGCAATTGCCGCCATTAAATAATTTTGTTTTTACATCATTAATGGGCCAATTTTTAAGTAGATGTATAAATCGGTTGGCAACTTGAGAAGATTCAAAACGATAGCTAATTTCTGTTTTCATAAATAATAAGGCTCTGGCTAGTTTAACCCCCGTAGTTTGTGCATTTTTGCTAATTAGTCAAGTTTCGGTTACAAAAAATAAAGAGTAAACATGTAATTTTTATGTTTCAATTGATGTGTTAATTGCAGTAAGCACTGTTGTGCTTTAATTAAAGGTGAGAACAAATTTACATGTACTATAGAACTTTTTTACTAGCAAGCTCTGCTTTGTTTATCAGTGCTTGCGGTGGCTCTGGCTCAGATGAGACAGCAGTTATAAGCACAAATAAAATCCCCTCCCTATCAATAACCAATATCAAAAACGATATAGTTAAAGGTCAAACTATTGACTTAAATGCAACAGTTGGCGATGCCGATGGCGTTATCAGTAGTGTTGTGTGGGAACAAACTGCGGGGCTTAAAGTACTTAATGCACCTGTAAATGCCAGTAGTATCACTATTACTTTACCAGATGCGCAAAGCCATGCAGCAATGGAGTACGCTTTTAGCGTAACGGCAACCGATAATGAAGGGCTACCAACGTTAAAACTGTGAGTTTTTTTTGCGCGTAATAGTATGGATGAAACTGCTGCCGCACGTATATTACAGCAAGGCAGTATGGGCCCCACATTAAGTGAAATACGCCAAGCTCAAGGGTTAAGCGAACAGCAGTGGCTTGAGCAACAAATGGCGTTACCAATTAACTACCATCGTGGTTATTTAGTGAAAAGCCCTGATGGAAACAAATTTCAGTATATTAATAGGATTGATGCGTGGTGGAAGGGGGGGTTGCATAGCAACGATCAACTACGCCAACGTGTTGCCTTTGCATTGAGTCAAATATTGGTTGTATCGGATGCAAGTAGTAATGTAGGTAATCAGCCCGAGGGCATGATCACTTACTACGATATTTTGCTTAAACATGCTTTTGGTAACTATAGAGAGCGACTAGAAGACGTAACGCTGTCGCCAATTATGGGTACTTTTTTAAGCCATTTAGGGAATGAAAAGGCAAATGATGAGCTTAATATTCGCCCAGATGAAAACTACGCCCGCGAAGTAATGCAGTTACTTACAATAGGCCTTGAAGAGTTAAATTTAGACGCTACTCCAAAGCTTGATGCGCAAGGTAATACAATTGCCACCTACGGTCAGGCTCAAATAGAAGGATTTGCGCGCGTTTTTACTGGGTGGACATTTGCAGCTAGTGAAACTTTTAAGAAAAAAAACGTGATTATGTAAATCCAATGAAAGCGTTTAGCGAGTATCACTCTAGTAAACAAAAAACATTGTTAAATGGCGAAATTATCCCCGAGGGCTACGGACCAGAAGAAACACTGCAAATAGCGCTCGATAACCTATTTAATCATAATAATGTAGCGCCATTTATTAGTAAACAACTCATACAGCGTTTAATTACCTCAAACCCAACACCGCAATATGTTACCCGTGTTGCTCGTGTTTTTAATGATAATGGCGCTGGAGTACGAGGAGATTTAGCCGCGGTAATAAAGGCTATTTATTTAGATGATGAGGCACGCCATTTTGGCAGTGTTTTAAATTATCAAGGGAAACTAAAAGAGCCACTGATAACCACAA
The DNA here is from genome assembly GCF_040308885.1 of Pseudoalteromonas sp. 120-MNA-CIBAN-0494. Classification (NCBI taxonomy): domain Bacteria; kingdom Pseudomonadati; phylum Pseudomonadota; class Gammaproteobacteria; order Alteromonadales; family Pseudoalteromonadaceae; genus Pseudoalteromonas; species Pseudoalteromonas sp. 120-MNA-CIBAN-0494. The sequence goes on along the minus strand of NZ_JBEOOE010000001.1, from coordinate 226,777 downwards.
TACAGTTTTGGCGAAATCTAGATGCTAATATTAGAACACGTGGGGTTTATACAATACCTATGGACAGGGGCCAATGAAGTCGCCCTCAGTATTTAACTTTTACAGGCCCGATTACCAACCTGTTTATTTACGTAGTGATGGCTTAGTTGCTCCAGAGTTACAAATAGCAAATGACTCTACAATAACTGGCATAATGAATAAGCACTTTGCAGATTTAGTGTGGAATGCGGCTGAAGGAAAAACATCTTTAAGTCCAAAATTACTATACGTCTATATTAAAAACGATATGAACCATCTAAAAAATTATGGCATAGAGTCGTTACTTGATCAGTACAATGTGTTGTATTTTGCCGGTTCAATGAGCCACGAAACACGCCAGGCGTTACTCGATTTAAGTGCCTATTTTATTGATAATCAAGATCGTCAGCGGGTATCGTATTTACTTTATATGATTGCTATTTCACCTGAATTTAATTTGCAGTATTAGGAGAGGCATAATGAGCATAAATAGAAGGCAATTTTTGTCATTATGTTTAAAAGGCGGGGTGTCGGCAGCGGCGCTAACCAGCTTACAACTTCAAGCATTAACGGGTTCAACAAATGCTATTGAATTGGGGGATTATAAAGCCCTAGTATGTATATTTTTATATGGCGGTAACGATTCACTAAATATGCTAATGCCGTTAGAGGGCGAGCAACGAAATTTGTATGAAAAAAGCAGGCAAAACTTGGCGGTTGCTTCGCCTATTGCGCTTAATACTAATTCGTCGTTTGCTGGTGGTGTAGGGCTGCACCCAGCGCTTGCACCCATGCAAAGTGTGTTTGATTCGGCTAACTTGGCATTTGTTGGCGGAGTAGGTACTTTGCTTGCACCAACCACGCTTGACGATTATAAAAATAAAGCAGTACCGCTGCCTCAACACTTGTTTTCACATAACAATCAACAATCAACAAGCAGCGTGGATGTATGGTCGTGAAAAGGAATCGCTAAATAATGGTTGGGGAGCGCGTTTGCTAGAGCGCTTAAATCAGCAAGATCAGTTTGCTGCAAACATATCGCTCGATGGCACCAATCTTTGGCAAACAGGCGCTCAAACTAAGGCGTTTTCGCTTAATAAAAGCGGTATCAGTAAAGTAAACGCTTTTGGCGGTTATCAGCCAAGAACTGAGCATGTAACCAATATTATGAACCGTATAATGGGTAATACGAATCATCCATTAACGGGTGCTTACGCTAATAGTTTTAATTCAGCGATAAGAAATACCCAAACAATGAATAGTGCGCTTGAAGCCGCCCCTGAACTTATTACCTCATTTAGCGATACAGGGTTGTCGAAGCAACTAGCTGCGGTAGCTAAGGCGATTAGTGTGCAAGCAAAGTTAAGTACGCAGCGCCAAGTGTTTTTTGTTTCTATGGGAGGGTTTGATACACACGATAATCAATTGAATACTCACCCTGCATTGCTTAGCACACTAGCACAAGGACTTAACGAGTTTAATAGTGCGATGAATGAGCTGAATATGGCTGACAAAGTAACGTCGTTTACTATGTCGGACTTTGGCCGTACGCTAACATCTAATGGCGATGGCACGGATCATGGTTGGGCAGGAAACCAAATCGTTATGGGAGGCGCAGTTAAAGGCGCCAATATATATGGGGAGTTATTAACTCAACATTTAGGCGGACCACAAGATACCGGCCGAGGGCGATTAATACCAAGTGTTGCAAATGAGCAATATTTTGCCACACTAGCTAAGTGGTTTGGTGTTCCTGCATCAGAATTAGGTGATATATTTCCAAACTTAAGATACTTTAATCAGTCGACATTAGATTTTATGGTTTAATTCGTTATTAATTAACCCAAATTCCATCGCAAACAGTATAAAACTGTTTGCGAATAAAAAATTCATGTAATGGAGTAAATTAATGAAAGTTTTAGTAAGTTTGGTGAGTTTAATCGCCTTTTTAATGGTTGTATTGCCCGGGCCATTATATAAATTTGGCGTTGTTGAATTAGGCACTGCGTTTGCTGGATTTAGGTTTGGTGTTTACGTGGGGGGAGCTGCGCTTGTATTACTTTTAGTGCAGGTCATATTTATGCGTAAAACAGCCACTGTAAGTAGTACTATAGTGGCCGTTGTATTTGCGGGTATTGCTATTTTTATGCCACTTAATATGATGGATAAAGCGAAAAGTGTGCCGCCAATTCATGATATTTCGACAGATGTAGTTAATCCACCAAAGTTTGTAGCTATTGCACCACTGCGTGCCGATGCGCCAAACCCAGTGGCTTATGCCGGGGCAGAAACGGCTGCGCAACAGCTTAAAGCTTACCCAGAACTGACTACCCTTAATTATGCTTACCCAAAAAGTGAGCTAGTAGTGGCTACAGTGCAAGCGATTAAAAATTTGGGTTGGGAGTTAGTTAATAGCGATGCTAGCCAAGGGATTGTTGAAGCAACCGAGACTACCACCTGGTTTGGTTTTAAAGACGATATAGTGGTGCGTATTAAAGATGAAGGCTCTCAGCGTTTTGTTGATATTCGTAGTAAGTCGCGTATTGGTCGCAGTGATTTAGGTAAAAATGCAGAGCGTATTCATACATTTGTAGATGAATTAAACGCGGTACTGGCAAAATAATTAGGGCAAACCTAAATGTTAAGTTACTAACAATTAAGTTACCAACAATCAAATGGAACCCAAGCGTACGGCTTGGGTTTTTTATCATCAGTTAGTGTTCACAGCTAAGCAAGTATACTTATTTGGTATTTATATTTTTAACATACTATGGAGTTATTATGAAAACAGTAGGATATGCAGCAAAAAGCCAAGGTTCAGAACTCACCGAGTTTTCTTTTGAGCGCCGCGATTTACGAAATAACGATGTAGAAATTGAAATATTATACTGTGGAGTTTGTCATTCAGACTTGCACGCGGTACGTAATGATTGGGGCGGTAGTCGCTACCCGTTAGTACCCGGACACGAAATTGTTGGTAAGGTTATGTCGGTAGGTAGCGACGTTACAAAATATAAGCAAGGCGATACGGTTGCTGTTGGCTGTATGGTCGACTCATGTAAAAGTTGCGATCAGTGCGATAATAACGAAGAGCAGTTTTGCCGTGAAGGCATGGTAGGCACATACGCAGGAACAGATCGTGTTAACGGCGATATGACCCAAGGTGGGTATGCTAAACATGTTGTAGTGCGTGAAGAGTTCGTACTCTCAGTACCTAAAAACTTAGAGCTGTCGCGTGTTGCACCGCTGTTGTGTGCAGGCATTACTACCTACTCGCCATTACATAAGTGGGGCGTTAAAAAAGGCAGTCGTGTTGCTGTAGTTGGTTTAGGTGGTCTTGGCCATATGGCGGTTAAAAACGCTGTCGCTATGGGCGCAAGCGTTACGGTAGTTGGCCGTAGTGAGTCTAAAAAAGACGATGCGGTTAAACTAGGTGCCCAGCATTATTTAGTGTCGTCAAACGATGATGCAATGAAAAGTGCGCAGTCAGCCTTCGACGTTATTATTGATACCGTACCGGTAAAGCACGATTTATCTATTTACACACCACTGCTAGATATTGATGGTACGCTGGTTATTGTTGGTCAGGTTGGCCCGGTTGATGAGCTAAGCACAGTGCCATTATTAATGGGGCGTCGCCGTATTGCAGGCTCACTTATTGGTGGTATTGCACAAACGCAGCAAATGCTTGATTTTTGTGGCGAGCATAATGTATTACCCGAATGTGAAATGATCAATATTGATGAAATAAATACAGCTTATGAGCGAATGGAAAAGTCTGACGTTCGTTATCGTTTTGTTATTGATATGGCATCGTTAAGTGTTTAATTACACTTAGTAATTAAAAATAAAAAGAGCCGCAAATTAGCGGCTCTTTTTAGTTAACTATTAAGCCTCTTTTGCTACAAACGATTTATTGCTCATTTGTAAGTAGCTAAGTAACCACATAATAAACCCACCAACAAAAAGAGCAGCGGCAACATAGCCTGTTTGATTTGGCGCGGCACCTTGCGCAATTGCAATGCCTCCAACCCAAGGGCCAATTGCATTAGCAACATTAAAAGCACACTGTACTAACGCGCCTATCATGGCATGCCCATTAGGAGACACATCCATTAGTAAGGTTTGTACTAGCGTTGCTAAACCTAAACTGCAGCCAATAAAAAATATAACCCCATAAAGCAGCCAAATGTTATAGCTTGCGGTTACATAAGCAAAGGCAAATACAATAGTGCAAACCAGTACTAAGCCAGTTGTTTTAATTGCAGATTTATCTGCCGCTTTACCTAATACATAATTGCCTAATGTTGAGCCAATACCAAACATCACCATAGCAATCGAAATGGTGTAGGGCGCTGTTTCGGTTACTTCTAAAATAGTATCGGCAACATAGGTATAAATACAAAATACCCCACCAAAACCAATAATTACAATCCCCAAAATAGACCAAACCAGCTTGTTTTTTAATACTCCAAACTCATTAAGTAAATTAGATGGTTTAGTGTTTTCAATATTTGGCACAACTTTATATACAAAAATAAAAGCAATAAAAGCTAAAACACCTGCACCGGCTAAGCAGTAACGCCAGCTTAAGTTTTGCCCTACTAAAGTTACCACAGGTACGCCAACAATGGTGGCAATGGTCAAACCCATAAAAACTTTCGACATAAAGCTTGCACGCTTACCTGCAGGGGCAATTTCAGAGGCTAATAAAATAGCTGCACCAAAATAAGCACCATGGGGCAAGCCACTTAAAAAGCGAAACAATACCAATTGCTCAAGTGACGTTGCAAAAGCGCTTAAGCTATTAGAAATACACATTAAGCTTAAAAATATAAGCAACGCTTTGCGTTTTCTCATGTTTGCAGTAGTTAACATTAAAATGGGCGCACCAACAACAACACCTAAAGCATAAGCGCTTATAGCGTAGCCACTTTGCGAAGGCGTTGAGCCAAAAGTTTCACTGATCAGTGGCAGCATAGGCATCATCGAAAATTCAGATAACCCTAAAATAAAAGTACCGAGCGCAAGCACGATTAATATAGCTGTTCGGTTAAGTTGATTAGATGGCGGCGCTACATCTGCGGTCATATATGAGCCCTTAAGGTTTAATTTTAAAAATGTAAATGCATAATAAATTCTGAATAGAAAATATAATGTGTATGCTTAAATTTTGATGTGAGAGGGTAATTTGTGAGGGCGCCATTCTAAGTTAAAAAAAGTACAGAGTCATGCATAAACAAGAGCGTATTAGTCTTTTAGGATTAAATTTTTATCAAGAAACCATTTTATCGCAGTGTAAGGTTTGTAATTTTGTGAGTTATAACTGCTCCTGCATTATTTTACTGGCTACATATGCAAAGCTGCTGCGCTTTTGGTTATACATAGTTGTCGCTTATTTATAGGAGTGATATACATAACCCCTACCTTACCTGAGATACAAATGAGCTGTTTAAAATTCAATCTCGACAGACAAGTGCGGCCTAGTTGTTTTTGGTTGGTTTTTAATATTTTAACTAGAAAAAAGCATTGATTAGTGTGTGTAAAATAAAAAAACGCTCATAAATTGTGTTTCTATCTCATTAATATTGTTAATATTAATGCTGATTTATTCTTTGAGATTTTACATGTTTGGCATTTCTAAAATGAACGCAAAAATTGAAGAAATGGAGCTTCAATTAATTCAAAAACAGTCTGTTTTATCGGCAATTAATGAGCATGTTGCTTATATAGAATTTACACCTGAAGGAATAATATTAGACGTGAATCAGTTGTTTTTAACAACGATTGGGTACAGAAAAGAGCAAATAATTGGTAAGCATCATAGTATGTTTTGCGAGAGCGATTATGCAAGCTCAACTGAATATAGCCGATTTTGGCAAGAATTAAAGGCGGGTAATTCTAAAGCAGGCGCTTTTTTAAGGTACAAAGCTAATGGTGATAAGCTTTGGCTTGAGGCAACCTATTTTCCAGTAAAGAATAACGGTGTTGTAACCAAGGTTATTAAAATAGCCTCAGATATTACCACTAGCTATATACAAAGAGAGTCGCAAGAAGCTATTGCCAGTGCACTAGATAAAGCGTTAGCTACCATCGAATTTACTCCCGAAGGTAATATTTTAAATGCAAATCAAAACTTTTTAGCAACAATAGGCTATAGCTTAAACCGCATAATAGGTAAACATCATAAGATGTTTTGTACTGAAGCATTTTATGAGGAAAACCCTCACTTTTGGGGTGAGTTAGCACAAGGGCAGTTTAAGTCAGGAAAGTTTAAGCGTATTAGTGCTGATGGTTCAGAAATTTGGCTAGAAGCAACCTACAATCCAATTTTAGATAACAAAGGCAGAGTAACTAAAATAGTTAAATTTGCGTCAAACATTACAGCTCGAGTTAAAAATAATAGTGCGGTAACGCAAGCTGCTGCGATAGCCTATGAGTCGGCAGTTGCTACAGTGCAAACAGCTAAAAAAGGCTCTGAGATATTACAAAAATCTGTTGTGAATTCCGACGAAATCGTAAGCCAAGTACTTAAATCGGTAGATTTAATAAAAAATCTTAATGAGCAGTCAGCTGTAATAGGTGCCATTGTTTCTACAATTAATAGCATTGCTGATCAAACCAATTTACTAGCACTTAATGCGGCAATAGAAGCGGCGCGTGCAGGTGAATACGGGCGAGGTTTTGCTGTAGTGGCTGATGAAGTAAGGCAACTTGCAGCAAGCACTAGTAGATCAACTAATGAAATAGCAACGGTTGTTAAAAACAATCAAGAGTTAACTAACAATATATCAAAACAAATAACATCAGTTTCAGATTCATCAGAACAAGGAAGAGAGCTTATTATGAGTGTGTCCGAGGTTATTAAAGAGATTGGCTTTGGGGCAGATATTGTTTCTCAAACGGTATCTAAATTGAATGTTTAGTTAATCAATTACATAATTTTTACGTTTAAAGCCGCCTCTTAAGTGCTCAAACACGCTTAATAACATTCTAAATTGATAAAGTGCGACAATATGTCGCGCTTTTGTTTTTACAGCTCATTATATAATTACGCCAATTATTACAGTGGCATAAATTAACAATGGTTTATCAAAGTAAAACTCAAAAAATATACCTACTTACCCCTGTTGCACTTTTTATTAGTAGTGTGCTATCTCCTTTAGTATTTGCCGACGATACATCTTTAGAAGTGATTGAAGTACATGGGCATGCTCAAAATAAACATTTAGTACTTGGCTCTACAGAGTCGCTATTAAGTGATTTAGGTGTCGATTTTTCAGCAGCTGGTGGCGTATCTAATTTACCTATTTTAAATGGTTTAATGGGCGACAGAGTAAAAGTATTAGTTGATGGCGCAGAAATAACGGCGGCATGCGCTAATCAAATGAATCCGCCGTTGTCTTACATTTCGGCGAACCAAGTTACGTCTTATCATGTGGTTGCCGGTGTATCACCGGTAAGTGCAGGTGGCGATAATATAGCAGGTGTAATAAGTGTTAACTCTATTGCACCGCAATACACTCAAAATAGCGATTTAGCATGGCATTCTGGTTATGTATCGGCAAAGTACAGCACTGCTGACAATGGTCGTAATTTTGGAGTAGGTGCACGTTTAGCAAGTAATACACTTAGCGTTAATTATCAGGGCTCGTTTAGTGATGCAAACAGCTATGAAGACGGTAACGGCGATGTAGTGCTTGATACGTTGTATCGCGCCCAAAATCACAGTTTAACCGCAGCTATACGCGACGATAAACAGCAGGTTGTAGTTAAGCTTAGTCATCAAAAAATTCCGTATCAAGGCTTTGCTAATCAGTATATGGATATGAGAGATAACACCAGTTACGGGGTTACAGCGCAATACAAACGAGCATTTGCGAGCAGCGAGTTTACAGGACAAGTAAATTGGCATAGCGTAAAACACGATATGGGATTTTTTAGCGCAGAAAAAATCGGCATGATGCCAATGAAAACCGACGCAGAAGATATAAGCAGCCAGTTAAAATGGCGTATAAATTTAGATAACGATAGCAGCATATTGCTAGCTCAAGAATATTACCATTATAGTATTGATGATTGGTGGCCAAGTATTACAGGCTCGGCCATGATGGGGCCAAACGACTATAAAAATATTAATAATGGAAAGCGTGAACGCATTGCACTTGTTGCAGAATATGAAAGCCAAAATAGTAAAAAACTATGGTTAAACACGGGTGTGCGTATTGAAAATATAAATACCCAAGTAAGTGAAGTACAGGCATATAACACAGGTATGCACATGGGCGGTATGCATATAGGGCCAAGTGACGCTATGGCAGCAAATACGTTTAATGCAGGGAGTAGAAATAAAACCGATACTGTAGTTGATGCAAACGTATTAATTAATTACCAAATAACTAACGTTGATGAACTGCAACTTGGTATTGCTCGTAAAAATCGCGCGCCAAACTTATACGAGCGATACAGTTGGGGGGTTAGCAATATGGCAACCACCATGATTGGCTGGTACGGCGATGGTAATGGTTATATTGGCACCCCAGATCTTGGCGTTGAAATCGCACATACAATGAGTGCTACTTATACTAAATTGGCAAAAGACGACAGCTGGCGTTTAAGCACTAATATTTGGTATACCGATGTGAGTGATTATATTGATGCTGACATAGTAAGGAACTTTAATAGTTCAGGCATTGACGGTAATAGTCGCAATATTTTGCAGTTTACTAATGTAGACGCCATTTTATATGGCGCTAAAGTAGATTTAAGTGCCAGTATTTATCAATCTGAACAGTTAGGTCAGTGGCAGTTAAAAGCAAATATAACTAACACCCGTGGCAAACGCGACGGTAACTCTAGCACTCAGCCGCTTTATCAAATTAAACCATTGCAAACCCAGCTTGGTATTAGCCAGCAAGTTGGTAATGTTGAAAACTCACTTTTATGGCAATGGGTCGATACTAAAACGAGAGTAGATAACAACCGCTTTGAAAACCAAACCGATAGCTATCATTTAGTTAATTTAAGTTCTAAAACAGTGTGGGATGCATTTACGCTAAGTGTTGAGGTAACAAATTTATTTGATCAGTATTACCAACTACCATTAGGTGGGGTTAGCATTGCTGGGTTTAAACAAGATAACGCAACCGGCTTTACACAATTAGCAGGACAAGGAAGATCATTAAATTTAGCATTAAGCTACGCGTTTTAAGGTTGAAACGGTAAATAGAAAGGCTATATAAATTTACTATGGCTTTTAAATTAATAGTTACCACTGTGGTAGTAGGTTATTGAGCGATACGCTACTTTTACCACAATAGATCCGTAAAAACTTAAAGCAATAAGCGCCTAAAAGCGCTTATTGTTGCTCAGCTTCAGGTTCAGCGGTTTGCTCAGTTGTTTGTTCTACTTTTTCGTCAGTAAGTTTTTCAAGTTTTTCGCGCTCAGCTTTTGATACATAACCTGGCTTTTTGCTTTTATGTAATTTGGCATTGGTGCGCTTGTCTTTCTTTTGAAATTTAGTAACGATTTTTTTGCGACGGTTCATGTTTAATACTCATAATTTTAAGGCGCGCATTATATAGCACCAAGTATAAAAGCAACTATATAAATATTTAACTAATTGCACTGGTTGTTATGTGATTTTACCGCAAAGCGCTGTTTGTGTGAGATGCACAAGGTTATAATTATGTTTCTTAGTGATTAATTAAATGGGAATTGTTTTGAAAAAGTTAGCGTTAGCCAGTGTTGCATTATTTGCGTTTAGTGCCCAAGCACAGTTAAATAAAAATATTGATAGTGTTGCCAATTATGCCGTAAATACCTACCAAAGCGCCCAGGTACATACACTAACCAATTTAGTATCATTTCCTACTGTGAATAAAAGCGATATTAGCGCACCACAAAATCCCGACTTTATTGGTTTTAAAGCCTTACTCAAAATGAAAGCGGCCGAGCTGGGTTTAGATTATCAGGATTTAGGCTACACAGTATTAATTGGACTTGGGGAACAAAGCGATAAAGTAACCGTAGTAACACACGGCGACGTGCAACCAGCTAATGCGAGTAAGTGGCAGCAAAGCCCATTTATTATTGATACAACATCAGAGCCTGGGCGCTTAATTGGCCGCGGTACCGAAGACGATAAAGGCGCAATAGCGACAGCGCTTTACGCCATGAAAGCCATTAAAGATAAAGGCATAACGCTTAATAACCGTATTGAGTTAATGATTTACCTTGCTGAGGAGTCTGATTGGGGCCCGCTTACTGAGTTTATGAAAACCTATGAGCAGCCAAAGTACGCAGTAACAATTGATGCGTCATACCCGGTAGTGGTGGCTGAAAAAGGTTGGAGTTTAATTGCGCCAACGTTCAATGCTACCTCGGCAAAAACAGGCGTTTATGTTAGTGATGTTGCAGGTGGTGCATTTGTAAGCCAAATACCAGAAGACGCCAGCCTAGTACTGCATAATGCCGATGCTAAGTTACTTACTCAATTAAAAGCCAAAGCCAGTACGCTTAAGCAAGTAGAGTTTAACTTTGCTCAGCAAAGCGATACTGCTGTCGCAATTAGTGTAAAAGGCGTATCGGCGCATTCATCAGAGCCAGAGTCGGGTGTTAACGCAATTGCTTATTTAGCCGAAATATTTAAAGGTCTAGTGCTTGAAAATAATAGCGATGGGCAGTTAATTAACTTTGTAAATCAGCTAATTGGTTTAGATATTCATGGCAAACAGTTTGGCGATATTGCCTATAAACATGATTTTATGGGGCCAATGACAGTGGCACCTACTGTGATTGAACGAGAGGGAAATGCCCTAACGCTTAGTGTAAATGCGCGCCGCCCTATGGGCAAAGAAGAGTTGGTGTTAAAGCAACAAATAGACAGTGCACTAGCAAAATGGCAAGCTACTAACGATGTAACATTAAGTGATGTTAAAACCATTATTGGTACGCCTATGCTACTTGATGGCGCGCCGCATGCGCAAAAGTTACTTGATATTTTTAAGCACTTTACGGGTGATCAACAAGCGGGTTTTGTCTCTATTGGCGGCGGTACTAACGCTAAGTTATTTGATAATGCGGTATCGTTTGGCCCATCAATGCCAGGTAAGCGTTACACCGGGCACTCTGAGCATGAGTTTATTACCCTTGAGCAGCTTAAACTTAACTTGCGCATGTACACAGCGATGATGATAGAGCTAGGTAATATGTAACTTTACTCTCTCCTTAGTATAAAAGGAGCATAAAAATACCGGCTAAATATAAATATTAGCCGGTATTTAAGCTTGGCAATTTAAGTTAGCAAAGTTTACATCTGGTAAGCTTTCAAATCCCGGTTTAGCAAACAAATACCCCTGCATAAGCTCAATACCCGCATTTTTAAGCCATGTATATTCTTCTAATGTTTCAATGCCTTCGGCCAATGTTATAACTCCCAGATCGCGAAACATATTTAAGCAATGAGTCACAATTGTTTGGCGTTTTGCATCTTTATCTATATCGCGTATAAGTGCCATATCAAGCTTAATAATATCGGTTTGAAAATCGGCTAATAAATTTAAGCCAGAATAACCCGATCCAAAATCATCAGTGGCTGTTTTAAACCCAAGAGACTGATAATAGTTAACAACGCGTTTTACATGGGCGGTATCTTCAATTTTTTCAACTTCGGTAAATTCAAATAAAATATTTTTTGTTGGGAAGTTATACTTTTCAGCGGCTTCTAATGTAGTGCGAATACAACGCTCAGGTTTATAAATAGCATTAGGAAGAAAGTTTATACTTAAAATGGAGTCTATTTTTAATTTTGCCGCTAATGCAATGGCTTTTATACGGCACAGTTGATCAAACGTATAGCGATTATCGACTGTAATTTTAGAAATAATAGAATAAGCCGACTCATTATTTAGCCCTCTAACTAATGCTTCATAACCGTAAATACTTTGGGTTTTACAGTTAATAATAGGTTGAAAAGCCATGGTAAAATCAAATCCGAGCTCATCTAAATCTGCGCAATTACTACATGAGACTTTTTCACAATTTATTGCTTTATCATCCATTATTATAGTCCTTTCAATTTAGAGGGGGTAATTACTGTGTTATGCTTTTATCTGTAGAAGAGCTGGTGGAGCAAGTGTAATAAAAATTGCTATATACGAAGGTTATTCGAAAACAGCTTTAATAAAAAGTAACAAATTTACTCAGTATTAGAAAGATCATTTTTATTTAAGTAAATCTACCTTGTATCAATTATAACTCCGCAAAACATAATAAAAGTACGAAAAGGTATTTACTACTTTAGTGAGTTAATTGTTTAATTAATCAAAAGGTTAATTAATAAGGTGATTAACTAGGAAGTAGACCAAGCATAATGCTTGGCCTATTGGTGTAATTATTTATGTAATTACTAGCAAGCTAGGTTAAGGGCTTTAAAGTAAGTTTGCTGTGAGTGATATTTCAGCATTCATTAGTTTAGAAATAGGGCAGCCTTTTTTGGTTTGATCGCATAAAGCTTGAAACTGCTCGTTTGCAATATCAGCAATTTTAGCATTAACTTCAAGCGCAATGTGGGTAACAGCAAAACCATCGTCTACTTCATCTAAGCTAACTACCGCTTTGGTATCAATGTTGTCGGCGGTAAACCCTGCTTCACCTAATGCTAGCGATAATGCCATACTAAAGCATGCACTGTGCGCCGCAGCTACTAATTCTTCAGGGTTTGAGCCGGGTTTATCTTCAAAGCGGGTATTAAATCCGTAGGGTTGATTATTAAGCGCGCCACTTTGCGTAGAAATACTCCCTTTACCTGTTTTAATATCACCAGACCATTTTGAGTTTGCAGATTTTTTAATTGTCATCATCTTCTCCTTATTGCATTGGCGGTAAGCTTTTCATACTAGGTGAGTGTTATTTGCAAAAATAATCACAAAATAGCTAAAAAGCGTTGTATTTATAAGGTTAGTGCAAGATGAGCGCCAGCTATTATTGCTTATTGCACTTACAGCGCTTTGAGCAGTAAATAACATTGTCCCAGTCGCGTTGCCATTTTTTACGCCACGTAAAATGTTTATTGCAAATGGGGCATGTTTTTTGAGGTAAGCTTTGCTTTTTATGAGCCATCGTTAGTGGTTTTATTTTTTACTTGGCTTGTTTTTGCTGTAATTGCTACGTGCCTTCTAAGAATACTTCCTATGGCGCGTTTAACATCTGCTCGCTCGCGGTATTGCCATAAACGTTCGCGCGCTGCTTTTGAGGCTGCTGTTAAATCAAGCATGGGCTCGGGGTAATCTTCCCCTAGCTTAAAATCGTTAAATAGCGCTTCCATAGGAGTTTGTTGCCAAGGCTGGTGTAAATATTCAATAGGGAGTTTTTCAAGTTCGGGGCACCACTTTTTAATAAACGCGCCTGTTGGGTCTTGATCTTCCGACTGCTTTATTGGGTTGTAATGCCTAATGGTATTAATGCCAGTTACTGAGGCTTGCATTTGAATTTGCAGGTAGTGAATTCCTGGTTCAAAATCTAAAAAGTAATTAGCAAGAGGAAAGCTTGCTTGCTGCCAGCTTATATTTAAATGATGTGTTACAAAGCTTACAAGCATGGCGCGCATTCTAAAGTTTATATAACCTGTGGCTTTTAAACAGCGCATGCAAGCGTCAATAATTGGAATACCTGTTTGACCTTGCGCCCAGCGTTCAATATCGCTTTTTACATGTTCGTCATCACGATACGGAAATACGTGATAACCCGGATTAAGTGCTAAAAACTCCATAGAGCATTCGCTTTCAAACTTTTGCATAAAGTGGCAGTGCCAATGCAAGCGCGATACAAACGCAGCAAGTGGGCGCTTCCAGCCTTTTTTATCAGGATGTTTTGAATGATATTTGTCAAAGGCCATTTGGTACACTTGCCTAAGGCTAATGTTCCCCCAGGCTAAATACGGCGAGAGCCGAGAGCAATGTACTTGGCTCAAACTTGGGCTTGATATTCCTTTTTGATAACCTTTACCGCGCTCGGCAAAAAAGCTCTGTAATACAGTGCGTGCTTGCAGCGGGCCGCCTTGTTGAAAACTGTCGTGATTTTGGGTGTAAGCGCTTGGCAGCTCAGGTGCTTGGTAATTATTGAGGGTAATTGTTTTTATACTTTTCCAATTAGGAACCGCGATAGGTGCTTGCATTGTTTGCTGCCAGCGCTCGTTCCAATTATTACGATTTTTTTTGCCGCGAATTACTGCGCCTGTTTGCGACTCCTGCCAATTAATGCGGTTATGTTGGCACCACACTTTAATGGCTTTATCGCGCTCAAAGGTATTGTTTAAACCTATTTCTTGATGGCTAAAAATATTAACTATTTCAAACTGCGTCTTTAACGATTCAAGTAAGTCACCCATGTTTAAATTAAATATATAAACGCAGGCATTAAAGCGTGTTAGTTGATTATTTAACTCAACTATTGATTGATATACAAAGCGCCAATGCCGCTCATTGTAGTGTGCATCTTCAAGCATTAATGGCTCAAAGTTATAAAGTAGTAGGGTAGGTAAGCCGTTACTAAATGCATTTTTTAATGGTTGATGATCGCTAAGACGTAAATCGCGTTTAAACCACACTATGTTTATTTTCATATAATTTGTTTATTGCTTTAAATGGAGATAAAAATTAGTTTGTTATTTAGCTAAGTCAGCCAAGCCTATACGTAACTACTTTGAATTAAGATTTAGTTTTAATGTATTAAAGGGAAAAGTATGTTTTTAGATCTAACCGAAAACACCAGTCAAAATGTTTACTCCTACTTAGTAGGCGCAATAAGCCCTAGACCAATTGCATGGATAAGCACATTAAATAGTGAAGGTATTGCGAATATTGCGCCTTATTCATTTTTTACTGTGGCTAGCTGCAAACCACCTGTTTTAAGCGTTACGCAAGTAAACCCAAGTGATAAAACGAATAAAGATACGCTCAGTAATTTAATGGCAACTAAAGAATGTGTGGTTAATATAGTTAGCCAAGAGCTAGTTGAAAAAATGAATCAAAGTTGTGCAAATTATCCTAGTGATATAAGTGAATTTGATGCAGCTAACATCGCCCAAGCTCCAAGTCTGTTAGTTAACGCGCCAAGTGTTGCCGGTTCAAAAGTACGGTTTGAATGTAAGTTACGCGAGGTTATTAGCATTTCCAATGAGCCTGGCGGCGGAAAAATGATGTTATTGGATGTAGTGGGTATTTGTATAAACGATAGCGTGATGAGTAATGGCTATATTGACCCTGAATTATTAAATGCAGTGGGCAAAATGGGCGGCGATTACTTTAGTACAACCAAAGATAAATTTGTGCTCAAAAGGCCACAATTGTAATTTTAATGTAGATTCTTCCTTAGTTTGTGCACATTGTTTGCACTTTTACTTGTTAACTTTGTTTTATTAAACGTTAATGTAAAGGTTCAAACATTGAAAACGCACTCTAAAACAAAAACCTCGAATGTAGCTAAGTTATTCGCATTAAGTGCACTTTGCATCGCTTTAAGCGCATGTAATAGCGATTCAACAAGTGCAACTATTGAAGGCGAAATAGTCAGTAATGCAGCTCCAACAGTTAATGCGGGTATTGATCAAATAGTTAATGCGGGTGATACCGTTTATTTAAACGCTACGGTTGAAGATGATGGTGAAGTATCGGTTAGCTGGTCGCAAACATCGGGCACAACCGTTAGTTTATCTTTAAGTACTGCAACGTCAACAGAGTTTGTAGCACCTGAGGTATTAACCGACGAAGCACTGATATTTGAACTCAGTGCAGATGATGGCACTAATGATGTTGTTATAGATAGTGTAACAATTACTGTGCGTGCATCATCAGATTATACTAGCAATACCAATACCAGTGCAAAGCTTGCTAGTTGGCTAATTAACAAGGATACAACTTCTACTTATATACAAAATAATGGTGCAGTGGTTGAAGATGTGCAATCAGTTGAAGTTGTTAGCGTTGCACAAGATGATGCTGACGTTGAATACATGTACGTGCAAACCACAGATATTCCAAAATATGACGTAACGCTTACACAAGAGTAAGTAGACGCGCTAAATAACCGCCCACGTGTAGCCACCGATTTTTATAACGGTGTAACCTCAGCAGCAGTAGGGCAAACAATCTCTTTTGGTGAAGACATAGGTTATAACAGCAGCACTGAAAATTGTAATGATACAGGCGGTGCAGGCTATTGGCCTCCAGGACCTGGTTGTCCGACTGAACAAGCTGTAGAAGCGTACTTTCCAATAACACCCACCGATTTACCTGACACCGAAACCTGTGAAACTGGCCTAGGTACAGTTGGTTTAATGGTTAATGGCACCAGCATATTTAATTGGGGCGATGGTATGAGCTACGGTAATAATGTTTGGTATACGTTAGCGCCAATTGCCGAACAATACGATGTGGATGTATGTGGCGGACACGCTGCTAACGGAGAATATCATCATCATTTTTACACGAGCTGCTTAGCTGATTTACTTGAAGATGATGGCGATGCGCATTCACCAATTTATGGTTTTGCAGCTGATGGCTACCCACTTTATGGCCCTTATGAAAGTAACGGGCAACTTGCATTAAGCGGTTGGGAAATGCGCGATTATGGTGCATCAACAAGCGAGGGCGGTTGTGGTACGCAAGGTGAGCGAAGCTGTACTTTAGTCAATCAATACGATATTAGCCAAGGTACACAAATAAGCGATACAGGCCCAGCTATTGGCGCAGAAGTAACAACACTTTCAGGTAATACATTAAATGCCGACGACGGTTATTATTTTGAAGATTATTACTACGCCCAAAAAACAGTAGCAGGTGCACAACTTGATGAGCATAACGGCCACGATACCAACGATGATAAAGGTTATCACTACCACATAACACTTTCGTTAGACAGCGATGGTAAATTACAGCCTTCGTTCCCTTATCAAATTGGGCCACGTTTTAAAGGTCAATTAGCTGATAATTCAATTGGTCGCTGTGATACGGGCGAAACAATGGGTCCACCACCAAGAAGGTAAGGAGTAACTATGCGTTATTTTAAATACGCATTGATCCTAACTACTGCTGTGCTATTGAGCTTTAAGCTCTTTGCGCAGCAGGAAATGATGGATCATAGCCATATGCCTATTGCAGTACCAAACGCTGCACCCACACCGGCACTGAGCCTTAAGTTATTAAAAGATAGTATGTCGGGTTATAACTTAATTTTAGATACACAGCGTTATGATTTGTCTGTGCCGCCAGAGGGCACGATGAACATGCAACAAATGATGGTTGCGACAACAAACCAAGACACCGGTTTTTTACAAGGTCATGCTCATTTATACATTAATGGGGTTAAAATACAGCGAATTTACGGACAAGCGTTGCATTTACCTGCTAACTTATTTAAAACGGGTATAAATACCGTATCGGTTACTTTAAATAATCATGGTCATATGTATTGGACCGCTCAAGGTAAAAAAATAGTTGCTACGCTGTATGTTAACGACCAAACCAAAGAGTTTATAACATACCGATTTGAAAGCTTTCCTAGCAAGGTTAAAAATACGCATTAATGAAAATTCATAATAAACTTTTTTTAATACTATTTAGTTTTACCTTTAGTGTTATTGCAGGGATGGTAATACTTATACAGTGGAGTATAGGGCAAGGCGTTATTGATTTTGTTAATGCAAAAGAGATAAAAGCATTAGAACCACTTACGCTACAACTTGCAAAGCAGTATCAAAAAACGCCCTCGTGGGAGTTAGTTATTGGCGGCGACAAAAACTTTAGAATGCTTATAGAATCGCAACTAGAAAACAGCCAGTTTTTATCTAAGTTACCAAAAAGCCCTGATCCAAGAGGGCGAATGATGCGCCGGCCACCACCATCCGAGCATATTGTTTTAGGCGCGCGCCGACCACCTCCTGAAAATATTGCTCATTATGCTTTGCTTGACGAAAATAAACAGCGAATAGTGGGCAGGTATTTAAGTAATTTAAACTATATGACTACAGCCATTACAGTGAATAATAAAGCGGTTGGTTATTTAGCTGTATCCAAAAGAGATAGCTTAGTTGATGGCTACGAACTTGATTTTTTACAGCAGCAAACAAACTACTTATGGTTTATTGCTTTAGCGGCGGTACTGCTTACATTACTGGTTACCTTTTTATTATCTCGGCATTTAGTTAGCCCAGTAAAACAAATAGCTAACGGTATGCACCGCTTAACGCAAGGCAATTACGAGACTAAGCTGACCCTAGATCGAAAAGACGAACTAGGGCAGTTAAGCGAGGATTTTAATACGCTTGCATTTACGCTGCCAAAGACGAGCAAGTACGTAAACGCTGGCTTGCCAATATTTCTCATGAGCTTAGAACGCCAATGAGCATTTTGCTTGGTGAGCTTGAAGCTATGCTACTTGGCATACGCGAGCCAAATGCAAAAAATATAAACTCGGCCAACGACGAAGCCCTGCATTTAAAGCGCTTAATAGACGATTTGCATATGCTCAATAGCGCAGAGTTAGGGGGCATGCATTACACTATGCAAGCTACTGATATGGCATTGTTATTAAATACTATTGAGCAAAAATATCAGGTTATACTTGAGCAACATAATATAAAGCTTTACCTATTAAATGCTGCAAAAAATATAACCGTTCAAGCAGATAAAACACGCCTTTTACAGTTATTCGATAATATTTTAATGAACGCAGTGCATTACGCACAATGCTCTACTATTTCATTAACGGCGAGTAATATAAGTATTAAAGGGCAAATGTATTTACAGCTTATTATTGAAGATAATGGCGTGGGGGTTGAGCCATCGCATTTATCGCACTTATTTGAGTATTTATACCGAGTAGATAGTTCGCGAAATCGCCAAGAGGGCGGTTCGGGTTTGGGGTTATCTATTTGTCAGCACATAGTTAAAGGTCATAAAGGCGAGATTAAAGCTGAAAAATCTAGTTTAGGCGGTCTTGCTATCATTATTAAATTACCCTTATTTAAAGCTTAGAGGACACTATGCAAGAGCAAATACTGATTGTAGAAGATGAGGTTAAGCTGGCTAACTTAATAAGCGATTTTTTAACAAGCCATCATTACATAACGCATCAAATACATCATGGTAATGAAGTACTACCTTGGCTTGAAATTAACAAGCCTAGTGTGATTTTGCTCGACATAATGCTACCTGGTCAAAGCGGAATTGAATTGTGTAAAGCAATTAGGCAGTTCTCTAATGTGCCTATCATTATGGTGTCGGCAAAGGTAGAGGAGATTGACCGATTACTTGGGCTTGAATTAGGAGCCGATGATTATATTTGTAAGCCTTTTAGTTATGCGGAGCTGGTGGCGCGTGTTAAAGCTATTTTAAGGCGCTTGAATAACGTTGAGCCAAAACCAATGTTATGCAACTTGATGAAAGCACCTACAGTGTAAAATACAAAGCAGCAAGTATTGAGCTTACCAATGTTGAGTTTCAGTTATTTAAGCCCTTGTTTAACAACCCTAACCGTATTTATTCGCGCGATAGCTTAATGGATACTATGTACGCCGATCAACGTATTGTGAGCCAGCGTACTATTGATAGTCATATAAAAAAATTGCGTAAAAAGCTGGAGGAATTAACCAAAACCGACAGCGTTATTCAATCGGTTTATGGTGTTGGTTATCGCTTTGTAAATCCACAGCAGTGTAATTAACAACAAAATGTTTGATTAATTAGCATAATACGATGCGTTAACGTAAGTAATTAATAGCCACTTTAGCTATTTACTCGCATTAGCATTTCGCTATCATTTTAAATTTATGCATTAGCGATATACATTATTTTAACTTCCTCATTATTTGCACATTATTTGCATTTTTACAGCGTAATCTTTTGTTATTAATTAAACAAAAGGTTACGAGCATGAAACACTTATCATCACTTACAATTATTACACTATTGTCGGTTGCTTTTTCAGTAAATGTTGCAGCAAGAGGCAGCGATAGCAAACCACCTAAACCTGATTTTTCAAGCATGGATACCAATGGCGATGGCGTAATTAGCAATGCAGAGTTTAGCGCTAAAAAACCACCACACGGCGAAGACGCACAAACAATTTTTGACGAAATAGATTCAGATGGTAATGGCGAAATTAGTGAGCAAGAAGTAAATGATCATAAACCACCTCGTCGTAAGCGTTGAAAGGATACTGTAATGATTAATAATATTAGCAGTAATTCTGCAAGCCTGGTGCAGCAACAAAGTAGCCAAACCGCAAAGTTAACAACAGCACAAAGTGACTTTGTAAAACAAACACTCGCTGAATTCGATGCCGAAAATTTAACGGCAGAAAACGCGCTAAGTATTCAAGCTGCACTTAAAGAGCAAGGTATAGCGCCAACAAAAGAGTTGGCTGAGCTAATGGGCGAGTTGGAGTTTGACGCTAAAAGCATAGGTGATGATGCTCGACCTGAAGGTCAGCGCCCGCCACCACCGCCTAAAAATTCAATTGAGCAAGTAAATACTAAAGATGTAGTTAGTTATTTAGATGAGTTGTTAGCGCAGTATTCAAGCCAGTTAAATGACGAAGATAAAAGTTCTATTTTATCGGCGGTTCAAGAAAAGTTTGCTTTATCACAAGGTGATTCGATACTGAGTGTTAAAGCGTAATTATAAATAAGGCAACACCTAAACTAAAAAATCAGCTATTACAGCTGATTTTTTAGTTTATCAATAACAGCAAGGTTAAAAGTCACTACTACTGTGGCGCTCTGCTAGTTGCTCTTCTTCAGGTCCCCATGTGCGGTTAACGCGACGACCACGTTTTACGCCAGGGCGTTTTGAAACCTGTTTAGCCCAACGTACAACATGAGTGTATGAGGCAACATCTAAAAATTCAGCTGCATCATAAATGTCGCCAAGCACTAAAGAGCCATACCAAGGCCAAATTGCGATATCGGCAATTGAGTACTCAGCTCCTGCCATGTATTCGTTTGCACTTAAATGGCGGTTTAGCACGTCAAGCTGGCGCTTGGTTTCCATGGTGAAACGATCAATAGGATATTGCATTTTAGTGGGTGCATAACTATAAAAGTGGCCAAAGCCACCACCTAAGTACGG
The DNA here is from genome assembly GCF_040308885.1 of Pseudoalteromonas sp. 120-MNA-CIBAN-0494. NCBI lineage: Bacteria > Pseudomonadati > Pseudomonadota > Gammaproteobacteria > Alteromonadales > Pseudoalteromonadaceae > Pseudoalteromonas > Pseudoalteromonas sp. 120-MNA-CIBAN-0494. The sequence goes on along the minus strand of NZ_JBEOOE010000001.1, from coordinate 205,631 downwards.
CGCTGAGCCCATTTGCCAAAATAGCCAGTTACGACATTCAGTTTTAGCTTTTAAATCTTTAGGTATAAGCACATCAAACTTTTCTGCTAGGTATTGCAGTATAGAGCCCGATTCAAAAATACGCGTTGGCGGCGTGGTTGAATGATCCATTAACGCTGGAATTTTTGAATTTGGATTAATATCAACAAAGTCAGAACCAAACTGATCACCATCACCTATGCTGATTAAATATGCGTCGTATTCTGCATCGGTTAAGCCCAGCTCTAACAGCTCTTCAAACATAATAGCGGCTTTTTGACCATTTGGTGTAGCAAGCGAATAAAGCTGAAATGCGTGCTCGCCAATAGGTAAGGTTTTGTCATGAGTTGCGCCGGCAATGGGGCGATTAATGCTGGCAAATTTACCGCCACTCTCACTGTCCCATGTCCAAACTTTGGGTGGGGTGTATTGATTTTGATCACTCATAAAAATAACCTCTGTTTAAATGAAATACATATAAAAAAATATATGTATTAATAAATGTGGCCATTAAAATAAATTAAAGGCGAGTTTTTTGACTTTTAATTTTGTCGGATTTTGCTAATTTATAGCCTAAAAATAATCCGCTCAATGCTCCAAATAAGTGGCTTTCAAACGAAATATGCAAGCGCTGTGGTAGTACACCCCAAACAAATCCGCTGTAAAGTAGGGCAACGACAACAGCAATAACAATGGATTTAAATGAACGTCTAATTACGCCATAGCAAAGTATAAAACCCCACAACCCATATATAACGCCACTTAAGCCAACATGAATATTACTACGACCAAATGCCCATACTAAAAAACCACCTACTAATGCGGTAAAAATAAATACGTTATAAAAACGCTTAACGCTGTATTGGCAAATCAACCAACTTAAAACCATAAAAGGCAGCATGTTACTGGCAAAGTGCCACCAACTGCCATGTAAAAATGGCGCGCTCAGTATGCCAATTAAGCCATTAATGCTGCGCGGATAAATGCCAAAACCATTAAGATTAATGCCAGGTAAGCTATTAATTAGCTGTAACACAAAGCAAATTGTAACAATACTAAAAATAGCGAAGCGTTTGCTTGTTAGTAATGACCGTGTGGTTGGCTTGGTTGCCATATAATCGTCCTAGTTGAGCTTAATAGTTGCCAGTATAGGAATTGTATTTGCTAATGCAAAGCAATTAAAAAAGCACAGCATTAAATGCTGTGCTTTTTACTTATAAATCGTTATTAACCTAGTTTGGTTAGTAGCTTTTTAGCAGCAAGTTCTGAGCTTGCTGGGTTTTGACCGGTAATTACTAGGCCATCTTCGAGTACAAGTACACCCCAGTCATCCGTTTTTTGATAGTCGCCGCCTTTTTTAATCAGTTCGTCTTCTACTAAAAACGGCACTATGTCGGTAAGTTGTACTGCCGCTTCTTCACTGTTAGTAAAACCAGTTACTTTTTTACCAGCAACAAGTGCATTACCATCGGCATCTTTAGTATTCAAAAATACGGCACTGGCATGACAAACAGCCGCTACTGGCTTTTGCTCTTTAATAAAGCTTTCAATAAGTGCAATAGAGTCGGTGTTTTCTACTAAGTCCCATAGTGGGCCGTGGCCACCTGGGTAAAATACCGCGTCAAAATCTGTCGAATTTACTTCACTAAGCACTTTGGTATTGGCCATTAATGTTTGTGCGGCGCTGTCTGCGTCGTAGCGTTTAGTTGCATCAGTTTGAAAATCAGCAAGAGTACTTGTAGGGTCTATCGGGGGCTGGCCGCCATTTGGCGATGCAAGAGTGACTTCAACGCCTGCATCTCTAAATGCGTAATAAGGGGCTGCGAATTCTTCTACCCAAAAACCTGTTTTTTCACCTGTGTTGCCCAATTCTGCATGTGAGGTTAAAACCATAAGTATTTTTTTAGCCATTAGGATATTCCTTTTGATGATTTAAATTAGTTAACTTTGCTACCAACTACTATATGCACTAATAATGCTTTAAACAACGATGATAAATTTAACTTTATTGATTCAATAATTGATACAATAATACAGTGGATTTAGGAGATGTTATGAAAGTGTCGTTTGAGCAGTTAAAAAGTATGGTGGTGTTTGCACAAATTGTAGAGCAGGGTAGTTTAACCGCTGCGGCTAAGCATTTAGGTTTAACGCGTGCGGTGGCAAGTTACCATTTAAAAAAATTAGAAACCCAACTTGAAATTACCCTACTAAATCGCTCAACACGCACTATGGCATTAACAGAGGCGGGAGTGGCGTATTACGAGCGCTGCAGAATAATTACTGAGCAAGCCAATGCGGCAAATCAACAAATAGAAAATATAAAAAGTGAGCCTCAGGGGCTGCTCAAAATTAGTTGTCCGGTAAATGTAGGGATGCAATTAATAGTGCCTGCTATTAATAGCTTTAAACGCCAATACCCCAAAATTAACATAGACCTACAACTTAGCGATGATGTAGTTGATATTATAAAGCATGGTTTTGATTTTGCCATTCGTGGGGTGGCGCTAAGCGACTCTAATTTACAAGCAACGAAACTCACAACAATGAGTACCTGTATTTGTGGCTCGCCAGATTACTTTGCTCATTTTGGCAAACCTAAAAACCCTGTTGAGTTAGCTCAGCATCAATGGGTGGTGTATCAATTGGGCAGTAAAACGTTAACCTTTTCAAAAGAAGGTAAAAAATACGACATTACAATGCAAGGCGGTTTAAGTACCAATAACGCTGCTGCCCGTACTGCTTTTGTTGAAGCCGGGCATGGCATAGGCCGTATACCGCTGTACGATGCGTGGCCTAAAGTGCAAGCAGGGTTGCTAGAAATTATATTAGACGATTACAAAAGCAAAGATATTGAGCTTTATGGGGTGTTTCCGCCAGGCGCAGCAGGCTCTAAAAAATTGCGGCTATTTATAGATTATTTAAAAGCCTACTTTGTAAAACAACATACTGCTTTAGGCATGCTAAAAAATATTTAACATGAACGCTGGTTAAAAGATTTATTATCCAGCGTTTGGATTAATTTAATCATCTAATTTATAAAGTGCGGTTAAATAATGCCACAGCTTGTTGATACATACTTATTGCAAGCGCTGCGTCGTATCGCTCACCTTCGTCGCGCATAAAGGCATGTTGTGCGTTTACTTCTTGCCATTGGTAATTTATACCCGTATTAACGCATTGCTGATAAATTTTAGTGCGGCCTTCTTGCGGCACATGTGGATCTTGTTTACCCCATATAAAGTGAATTTCGCCTTGTACATCAGCCATACGTTCAAATGAATTATTACCTGCTTTTGCCGGTAATGTATTACTGTGAATATCGGTTGCGTATAAACAAAATGCAGCTTTAATTTCAGGGTTTAATGCGGCTCTATATGCTAAATGCCCACCAATACATACACCCATTACACCAAGCGTACCTGTGCAATAGTTTTGTTGTTTTACAAAGTCGATCATGGCTTGGGTGTCGCTATCGTGATGCTCTAAAGGTTTAGCCCATTTGTCGGCATTACCTTTGTCTTTACCTGCGTCGTCGTAAGCGAGCACAGTGCCAATAGGATTTAACTCATGAAATACTTCAGGTACTAATACTACAAAGCCATAGCTTGCTAAAATAGCGGCGCTGCGGGCAATAGGGGCGGTTTGCTGAAAAATTTCAGAGTAAAAAATAAGTGCAGGAAACAACCCTTGCGCCTGAGGGCGGTATATAGTGGTTCGCATCAACCCTGTAGGGGTAGGCAAGTCGGCGTTATGTTGTTCGATGATCATAATTGCGCTCAGTTATATAAATTTATATGGTAACTGAGCGCGATAAAATATACGACTAGTTAAAGACTAGCAGGCATTTTATTGCAACTTGCGTAGTAGCTTACGGTTGCTGGCCAGTCGGAAAATATAGCCATTACGCCAACATCTTGCGCAAGTACATCAACTACTTTCATCATGTCGCCATCGTTATTTATTACATCAGCAATTGATTGATAATAATAGCCACCACCTTGGTTAAGTGGACCTGATCGCTCAAGGCTCCATGCAATAAGCTCTAAGCCTGCAGCTTTAGCGGCAATTGCGTATTGTGATGGCACAATATTGCTTTCGTTATCTATTTTTAACATCATCCAAATAGGCGGGGCTAAAATTTTCACCCCATTAGCAACCAGTTCATCCATGCTAGGTTGCCATGTTTGTGGACTACTTGGATCGAACCCAGCATCGCTATCGCGCCCGTCAAGATAGACACTTTGATCAGCAAAATCAGGATTGTTGTTTATCCAATATTTTACGTCATCAAGATTAAATGATTGCGGGTATACTCGCGACGCCGGTATATCCATTTGAGTGTATTCATCTAACATTTTTTGCGCGTATTGCTCTTGCGTCATGCCTTTAAAAGGCATGCTAACTTCTGGTGATTTAAGCTCAGGGGTCATTTTTACCCCGAGTGCTTTAAATAACGCAATACTTTGTTTATGCGTCATTAATGTGCCATTAGTTGCGTATAAGTCGGTGCGCCAACTAGGTGTGCCCTGCATATACTGTGCAACAGTAGTTGCTTGAATGTTTGCACCATCCATTTTGCCTTTAAGCGTTAAAAACTCGCTCAAGCTAATGTCGCTAGTACAGCACTTTGCAGAGGCGGTTACTGCGTTTTCAGCGTCGGCGGGGATAAATGGTTCGCTGCATTTAGCAGCTAATTCAGGAATGGCTAAAATATTGGTTGTGGTGTGTAAATCGCATTGTGAATGGCGACATACAAGCTCATTATCGTTTGTAAATGTAACATCGCACTCTACAACACCTGCGCCCATTCTTGCTGCAGCAGTGTAGGCTTCTTTAGTGTGCTCAGGGTACTGCATAGACGCACCGCGATGCCCAATTGAAAAGTCGGTGCGATAAAAAGGGCCTTCACTACACGATTCTAATTGTGCCTTTAAATCACCAGCGTCCATATCGTTAATTAAATAATAAGGACGCGTACCCAGTTGAGTATTTTGTTTGTTAATTAGGGTATTGCTACAGCCAGTAATTATAAAAATAAAACAGGCGACTAAAATTATTTTACCGAGCATTTAAAACAACTTTAAATTATTAAGATGCTGTAAGTGTAGCGCTATTTTATGGCACTTTTATTAAAGTATTGATTCACCAATAATGCAGCTAAAATAATTCCAGCACCAATAGCTAGCCTGAATAAATCGGCATCTCTGTTCCAAATAAGCACATTAACAATAATACCAGCAGGGATCAGTAAGTTATTCATTACCGCCAGCGCCCCCACATTTACTAAGGTAGCCCCTTTGTTCCAAACAAAATAACCAAACCCAGACGCTACGATTCCTAAATAAATAAGCACGCTCCATTGAGTTGTGGTTGTCGGTAGTTTATCGGTATTGCCAAACAGCAGGTAGCACACTAAAGCAACGCACAAAGCGCCGATAAAAAACCAACCGAACACCGATTTGTGCTCAAGAGTACTGTTACTCATTAAGCGTTTATAGGCCACTTGGCCAATGGCAAAGCACAGGTTAGCCGCTTGGACTAATAATAAGCCAAGCAAAAAGTCGCTACTTATGCCTTCATACCTAATGGCTACCGCGCCGCCAATAGCAATAATAGCAACAATAAAAAAGCGAGGGTTAAAGTGTTTTTCTAAAGCATCGTTTAGTAGGGTGATATAAAGCGGGGTCATCACTGTAAATAGTAGTACTTCAGGCACGCTTAAATATAAAAATGAGTGATAGTAAAAGCTGTACATAGCACCAAGTTGCACTGCACCAATAAGCATTAATTTTAACGCCAATGGTTTAGGAGTCTGTTTAACCTTTAAAAACGGTAAAAAGATTAATGCAGCCAGTGCAATGCGGATTAGCACACTAAACCATGCATCAACTTGGCCTGCTAAATACACACCAATTAAGCTAAACGAGAACGCCCATAATAGGGTGACGGCAAACAAGTAAGCCATGGTTTTTATAACTCCAAATAAAACAACGAGTTTAACCTAGATAATAAAAAAGGGTAATAGTCCACTTGATAAATAAGTGGACTAAAAAGTAACTATTGTGAACTTACAAATTGCTTTGCTTGTAGTTTTAAATGCTCTAGCGCTTTTTTATTGTAGTAGCGGTTATGGCTAATAACGCCTTGTAATGATTGCGTGTTACGAATATCAACTAACGGATTGCGCGCTAAAATAATAATATCTGCCACTTTACCTACCTCTAAACTGGTAAATTGCTGCGTTTTTCCTAAAAATTTAGGCCCAGCTATTGTGGCACTTTGTAGTGTTTGTAACGGGGTAAGCCCATAATCACTAAAAATAGCGAGTTCTTGATGCAACGACAATCCCGGATAAATATAAGAATTTAAAAAACCGGCGTCGGTACCTGCAATAATTGATACGCCAGCTTGCTGCACCCAAGGGAGTAATTTTGCCGTTTTTATAAAGCGCTCTTTGCGTTGTGTTATTTGCTCAGGGGTATCTTTATTTGCGCGATCAACTCGCCATTGGTAGGTGGCTTTTAATCCTTTGCCTAAATAATTTAGGTACTCGTCTTGCTGATGGTCGTTTTCATCAATGTAGGCCGTAATTTGGCCGCCAATTAAGGTAGGCACAACAGCGGTATTATTTTTTGCGAGTACGCGATATTTTTTCATTGCTGTGGCTTTGTCAACATGCTCAGTAATAATTGGCAGCGCACTGGAGTAGCTCAGTATACCTGATTTTACCTTAGCAGAAATTTCTTGTTCGTTATCGGCGGCGGCTTTTAACATGTAGGTCATATGCTCAATCGCATCAAGCCCTGCGTTTGACACATCGGTTACCGAAAGCGAAAAAGGAATATGCCCCGAAATTTGATAACCGCGCTTTTTAACTTCTTTTACTGCTTGTAAGTATAACTGTGGCGTTAAAGCGCTGTCGGTAATTTTAATAAAATCGACATTCATGGCCTCAAGTTTATCAATGGCGGCGTGCATTTCTGCGCTGGTTTCTACTTCTAAGTCGCCAGGCCAAATTGAGTCTTTACCTTCTAGCTTTGGCCCTGAGGTATAAATAGTAGGGCCTATTAATGTGCCTTGATTAATTTGCTCGCGCCATTGTAATACCGATTCACTTAAATCAGCGGCTGCATCGCGCACTGTGGTTATGCCATAGGCTAAATATAACGGCAGTAACTGTTTGTTTTCTGTTATTAGTTGCTCACCGCCGCCAAAGTGTACATGCATATCCCAAAGCCCAGGCATTACATATTGACCACTGGCATCAATTTGACTCGTAGCGCTGTAACGTAAATTTAGCTCATTGCCGCCGCGGGCTACAATAGTAGAGTTTTTGATAACAATGGATTGATTAGCCGTAATTTGCCCTGTCATCATATTAATTACATTGGCGTGGTTAATAATAATGTCGGCTTGTTGTTTTTGAGTCACTTGGTTACAAGCAGCTAAAATAAGCGTGATGGGGAGTATTAATATGAGTTTCATAGCGGCACCTGAATTTTTTATTCAGATTAACATAGTTGTTTAAAGTGGTATTTTCTTTGAGTTAAAAGGTTATAAAAGTGGGTTAAGTTAATGGCAATAAAAGAGCCCGCAAGCGGGCTCTTTAAAAGGTGTTAATTAGTTAACTAATTAGTCTACTAAACCACGGCGCTTAAGAAGTGCGTCGGTAGTTGGTTTTTGACCTCTAAATTCAATGTAGCTTTGCATTAAGTCGCGGCTATTGCCTTTAGATAGGATTTCTTTACGGAACTTATCGCCATTTTTGCGCGTTAAGCCACCGTTGTTTTCCATATGGGCAAAGGCGTCGGCTGCAAATACTTCAGTCCAAAGGTACGCGTAGTAACCTGCAGAGTAACCACCGGCAAAAGTGTGGCTAAAGTAGTTTGATTTATAACGCGGTGGTACAGGGTAGTAAGCAATACCATGTTTTTCTAGCGCGCTTTGCTCAAACTCTTCTACATCAGCTATTTTTTTATCAGAACCAAATGAATGCCATTCCATATCAAGCAATGCCGCAGCTAAGTACTCAGTAGTACCAAAGCCTTGGTTGAATTTTTGTGATTCTAACATTTTGTTAAGCAAGTCTTGTGGAATTGGCTCACCAGTTTTGTAGTGCTTAGCGTAGTTAGCTAATACAGTCGGTTCAATCATCCAATCTTCATTTGCTTGAGAAGGAAACTCAACAAAGTCACGCGCTGTTGCTGTGCCCGCTAGACTTGGGTACTTAACATCTGAGAATAAACCATGCGCCGCATGACCAAACTCATGGAACAAAGTAGATACTTCGTCAAACGTTAATAATGTAGGCTGACCTGCTGCTGGTTTTGGAATGTTTTGCGCGTTGTAGATAACAGGTTTAGTATTTTTTAAACCACTTTGTCCTACGTATGCACTCATCCAAGCACCGCCACGCTTACCTTCACGTGCGTATGGGTCCATGTAAAATAAACCAATTGCACTGCCATCAGCATTAAATACTTCAAAGGTAGTTACATCTTCGTGGTAAACCGGCAGATCTTTACGTTCTTTAAAAGTAATACCGTATAGTTTTTCCATAGCGAAGAATAAACCATTATGAATTACCGATTGTAATTCAAAGTAAGGTTTAACTAGGGCTGGGTCTAGGTTGTACTTTTCAGCACGTACTTTTTCAGCGTAAAAAGCCCAATCCCACGGTTTAAGTTCAAAACTTTCGCCAGAATCGTTAATTACTTTTTGAATTGCTGCAGCTTCAATTTTTGCTTTTTCAACTGCTTTAGGTGCAAGGTCATCTAAAATGCCGTAAACATTTTCAGTGGTTTGCGCCATACGCGAAGTCATTACATAAGAAGCCCAATCTTTATAGCCTAAAAGCTCTGCTTTTTGAGCGCGAAGGTTGGTTTCTTTAATAATAATAGGGCCGTTAGTTTTAGCCGCACGCTTAGTTGAAGCTGTAAACACTTGCTCGCGTAAGTCGCGGTTTTCTAGGCTACTTAAAATTGGCTGCTGCGTGGTGTTTACTAAAGTGATCATGTAACCGGTTTTGCCTGCTTTTTTAGCTGCATCGGCTAGGCTTGCAATTTCGCCTTCAGAAAGACCGGCTAATTTACTTTTATCGGTAACAACAATTACATCTTCTTTAAACGATTTTAAAACGTTTTGCGAAAATGCCGTTGAAAGCTTAGCAAGCTCAGAGTTAATTTCACGCATTTTTGCTTTTTCAGCGTCGTTTAATTTGGCACCGGCTTTAACAAACTGTTTGTAGTAAAAATCAACAAGACGCTGATCTTCTGCATTTAGTTTGCTTTTATTGTCGTAAATAGTTTGTACGCGTTTAAATAATGCGCCATTTAAGTAAATATCGTCTGAGTGCGCTGAAAGTACAGGCGCCATTTTCTCATCGATACGTTGATATTCACTGTCAGAAATTAATCCTGATAAGTTATAAAATGCAGTAGATACGCGATTTAATAACTCACCCGACAGCTCCATTTCAACTAACGTATTTTTAAATGTAGCTGGGGCAGGGTTGTTAGCAATTGCTAATACTTGTGCTTTATGCTGAGCAATACCGGCATCGAAAGCAGCTTCGTAATCTTTAGTAGAGAACTTATTAAATTCTGGTGCCATATATTGTAATGGGCTTGATTTGAACAATACATTGTTTGCGTTAATGTTTTGCACTTGTGTAGCGCTCTCTTTTGCCATGTTGTTTGAATCGTTTGATGTACAGGCAGATAATACTAAAACACTAGCAATAGTAGTGGCGATCAATGTTTTACGCATAGTAACTCCATAAAAATATTAGCCGAAATAGGCTGTGCGAGTCGAAAAACACAGTTAACTTATCAAATTTAGAGTTATATACAATCATGTTTATCGGTATTAAGCGGGATTTAAACGCAAATTAGCGAATAATAGAGGAAAAGGTGGGTAAAAGTAGCTCTAAATATAAACGTTTGAGCTACTTAGTTAAGTAAATAAGCAAAAAAAGTATCCAAATTTTAATTGTAACCTAGTACAAATTTTTTATCAGAGCTAAAGTTTACCGGTTGCTGTTGGCCAAATTCTTGATTAATAGTTGCCAGTGCTTGTTCTTGTTGAGCGAGTAAAGATAAAATTTTATTACGGTATTCGAGGCTAGTTTCAAATAAATTAAGGTCAACCTGCGGCTGCAAGGTTGCTAGTTTTTGAGCTAAAGTTAGTTGCGTCATAATGTTATCTCCAGTGCAAGTACACTATTTATATAGCACTAAGTACCATAAAAGGTTAGTTGATTGTATAAATTGATTTTATTCCCCTAATATTATGACGTGCTAAACTTAGCGAACCCTGAACCAGTTTTACTTTTATTTTAGACACACGTTTATAGAGCGGTATCTTCTTACTTATTTGGATAATAAATGACACTAGAACAATTAAATCAAATGCTTGCTTTTGTACTTTTTAGTTACAACGATGTGCAAATTACAGTGGTAAAAGTAATTCAGATCCCATTGATATTATTTACTATGTGGTTTGTGGTTACTCGTATTGGTAAGTTAATAAAAAAATCATTACTTAAACGTAAAATGAACCCTGATGCGGTGCTATTGTTTACGCGAATTTATTTTATTTTAAGTATCGCAATTTTAATTTTCACTTCTTTAGAGGTGTTAAATATACCGCTTACCGCTTTTGCTTTTGTATCGGGTGCTATTGCGATAGGTGTTGGTTTTGGTGCGCAAAATATCATTAATAACTTTATTAGTGGCTGGATATTAATGTGGGAGCGACCAATTCGTATTGGTGACTTTTTAGAGGTGGGCAATGCTAAGGGCGTAGTTGAAACGATAAACACTCGCTCAACCCGTATTCGCCGTAACGATGGCGTACATATGCTAGTACCAAACAGCCAATTATTAGAAAACACAGTAACTAATTGGACGCTAATTGATCGTAATGCACGTACCTCGGTTAATGTGGGTGTAATGTATGGCTCAGATGTTGAATTGGTTGAAAAACTGATGCAACAAGTGCTTGCAGATCATCCGGCAATATTACCCACCTTACCAAAAGCGGTGTTGTTAGATGACTTTGCTGAAAGCGCGATGATGTTTAGTGCTTATTTTTGGGTGTATGCAGAGTCTGAAACGATGTTGCGCCAAGTTCGCAGCGATATTCGTTTTAGTCTTTATAAGCAGTTTAAGTTAAATAATATTAAAATTGCCTTACCACAACGTATTATTCATATTGATGATAAAAAATTCAATACGCCACTGTAATTAGCACCCATTAAATATAAAGAAAAGTGGCTTAGCATTTTGGTGCTAAGCCAACTGAATTAGCGGCTTTGATTTAATTTTTTTAATTTAAGCGCTAAACCAACTATAAGCGCGCCAAATACTATAGCGTATGCAGCAACTAACCAAAGCAAGGTTAAAATGCCTGCACCTGGGTTAAATACTAAGTACAGTCCAAATATTATAGAAATAAAACCACTAATAATTAAAATCCATTCGTTACTAATTTCATTACGTAACTTTTGGGCTAAAAATATTTCTACTACACCAATTGCAATCGCCCACGCAGCAACATAATAAAGTAACAATAAGGCGGTAAGGTTTGGTGCAAGTAAAGTGACAAAAGCGGCAATAATACTCAGTAAGCCACCAATTAATAATAGCATCCAAAAGGGATTTGATTTTTTTGATGTTATGGCAACCCAAACTCTTAATATGCCATCAAATAAAAAGTAGCCAGCAAAAACTAATAACATAACTTGCAACGACGCCTCAGGTGCAAACCAGGTTATTAAACCAAACAGTATGGCTATAACACCACGAAGTAAAAGTAACGACCAGTTTTTGGTGAGTGTATTCGTAAGATTCATTTTAATCCTTAAGTAAATAGTATGAGCGCCCAGATAAGGTAGCTATTGTTATTAGCAGGGTCAAACAAGTTTAATATCAAGTCTATATAGCATAACTTTAATTTGAAACAGGTCAAATGTCCGCTATTTTTGTTTTTTAAAGGGTTTATTTTTAATTATTTTAAGAGATGTATTTTTTGCACAAATTGTTTTTTTTATGTTTCTTTTATGCAGTAAAAGAGCGTCAGGGTGTTATAATATTAACCACTCATTCAGCCTCTTTAATTCGTTTTGCACTCTCGAGAAAGAGGTCCGCGTAGCGTATCGCGAAAAATTGCCTGAGTCCGCTATTGTAAGTGGCGCAACACATCAACCGTTGAACAAGAGTGCACTAAAAAGGTTAATCCCCGACATGAAAGCAATGAAAAGATCTACGTTAGCAACCCTAGTAAATGCAGCGTTACTCTCTGCCGTAGCAGGCACTTCATTTTCTACTATTGCTGCTGAGCAAGCGCCAGCGGTAAAGAAAAATCAATTAGAAGTTATTCAAGTTACTGCTCGTAAACGTGTAGAAAATGCACAAGAAGTACCAGTAGCTGTTTCTGCACTGCAAGGCGATAGCTTGGATGCTTACAGCTCTGCTGGTATGGATATTCGTTTTATGAATGCGAAAATCCCAAGTTTATCAATTGAGTCTTCATTTGGTCGTTCATTCCCACGCTTTTATGTACGTGGTTTAGGTAATACAGATTTCGATTTAAACGCATCACAACCGGTATCATTGGTTGTAGATGAAGTAGTACAAGAAAACGCTATTTTAAAAGGCTTTCCAGTATTTGACGTTTCACGTGTAGAAGTACTACGTGGACCACAAGGTACTTTGTTTGGGCGTAACACGCCTGCGGGCCTTGTTAAATTTGATTCAGTAAAACCAAGCCAAGAATTTGAAGGTTACGGCTCGGTATCTTACGGTAGCCGTGGCGCTGTAGATTTTGAAGGTGCGGTAGGCGGTGGTTTAACTGACCGTTTATCAACGCGTGTATCAGTACTGTGGCAAGATAAAGACGATTACATTGATAGTAGTGCTCCAGGGTTTGAACAAAAAGACGCGCTAGGCGGCTACACAGATAAAGCAGCCCGTATTCAGTTTTTATACGAAGGCGATGACTTCACTGGTTTATTTAACTACCACGTGCGTGATATGGACGGTAAACCAATTGCCTTCTTTGGTAATTCTATCAAGCCAGGTACTAACGATTTAGTTGATGGCTTTGAAAATGACGTGGTTTACCACGATGCGGCATCACGTGCGACGCAGCAAGTTGAGTCAGAAGGTGCGAGCTTAAAGCTTGAGTGGGATTTTAATAATCACACATTAACCTCTATTTCGGCGTGGGAAAGTGCAGAAATATATTCTCGTGCAGACATTGACGGCGCTTATGAGACAGGTTTTAGCTCAGCAGAAAGTGCTGATGGTATTCCAGATCATGATCAGTATACCCAAGAGTTACGCTTATCAAGCAACTTTGCTGGCGATATAAACTACCAAGTAGGTGTGTTTTACTTTGATGAAGCGCTGACAATTGAAAATTTCAGCTATGATACGTTTTCATCACCTGCAGGTAATGAAACCGGTTATGTAATACAGCAACAAGATACAAAAGCATGGGCGGTATTTGGCTCAGTTGATTACACGATTAGCGATGATTTAAAGGTAACTGCAGGTCTGCGTTATTCAGACGATGAAAAAGAATTTTCTGCAAACCGTACTAAAAGCCCAATTGGTGCTGGTCCGCTATCTAGTGGACTCATCAATGTAAGTGATGACCATATTAGCTGGGATATTTCAACAAGCTATAAAGTAAATGATGACGTAAACTGGTACACACGTATTGCTAATAGCTTCCGTGCACCTAGCTTACAAGGGCGTATTTTATATGGTAATGATGTAACTACCGCAGAAACAGAAACGGTAACCTCATACGAAACAGGTATTAAGTCAGACGTACTAGACGGTCAAGGCCGTGTTAACGCCACTGTTTTTTACTACAAAATGAATGACCAACAGTTAACAGCTGTAGGTGGTGGTGCTAACTTTAACCGTTTGTTAAATGTTGATAAAACCACAGGTTATGGTTTTGAGCTAGATTCTGAATGGGTGTTAAGTGATGAGCTAAATGCTACATTCAACTTAAGTTATAACAAAACTGAGCTTAAAGATGACACGCTTAGCATAGCAGCTCCAAGCCGCCCAACGTTGACAATTACTAACCCAGTAGTAAATGGTAAAGTATTACTCGATGGTAACAGCTTACCGCATGCTCCAGAGTGGATTTCTAACTTCACATTACGTTATACCAAAGAGCTAGCTGATGGTGAATTCTTTGCTTATGGCGATGTTTCTTATCGTAGCAAAATTAACTTTTTCTTATATGAATCAGTTGAGTTTGAAGGTAAGCCGCTTGTTGAAACTGGCTTACGTGCCGGTTACGCATGGGCAGATGGCGACTATGAATACCAAGTGTCAGCATTTGTGCGTAACTTATTTGACGAGCAACAATCTATTGGTGGCGTAGACTTCAACAATAATACTGTAATGGTTAATGAAGAGCGTTACGTTGGTGTAGAGTTTAAAGTTAACTTCTTTTAAGCTTAAACACTAATAGTAAAAATACTACAGAGCCCGCTTTTATAGCGGGCTTTTTCGTTTATATTCATTAATATTACTGCTAAAGTAGCGTTAATTGATTTGCAAAATAAAGAGATGAAAAATGGCTGGATTTTGGAACTACCGAGTGATTTTTTGTGAAGCCACAAAAGATGAAGCAGCGCAGTATCAAATACATGAAGTAGAATATAACCTTAATGGTAAAGTAACTAATTGGTCTGAAACCGGAGCAGCTCCTTTTGGTACATCGCTTGATGAATTAAAAGCTGATTCTGAGCGATTAAAAACAGCGTTTGAAAAACCTGTTTTAAAAGTGGCGCGTAAAGCGCGTGGTTATGAGTTGGTTGATGTTGAAACAGGTGAAGAGGCCACTGGTGAGCCACCGGCGGGTTTAACGGAGTAATTTATAAACATATTAAAGGCGCTTAGGCGTCTTTTTTAGCGCTGTGATAAGGAATAAAAATGACTTTAAAAGCAGTATTATTTGATATGGATGGCACGTTAGTCGACTCTGAGAGCATGCACTTTGCATGTTGGAGCCAGGTACTTGCGCCATTTAATGTAAACTACGAAGAGGGTGAGTTTTGTCAGCGTTTTTTGGGGCGGCCAACGCTCGAAGCTGCAAGTGAAATAAAGCAACAGCATAACTTATCGGTTAGCAGTGACTATTTAGCCGATGAAAAATACCGTTTATTTGCACAATATGTAAAAACCAATTTACCAGCACTAATGCCTTTTGCAGAACAAGCATTAATAGCGGTTAAAAGCAGCGGCTTAAAAATGGCGTTAGTAACAGGCAGCGCTCGCCACGAAGCAGAACCAATATTAAAAGGGCTTGGCTTTTATGATCTATTTGACGCAGTAGTCACTAAAGATGATGTTATTAATCCAAAGCCAGCCGGAGATCCTTACTTATTAGCACTCAAGCAGATAAATGTAGCTGCTAAAGATGCCATTGCAGTAGAAGATACCTTTACCGGAGTAACTGCAGCAAACAACGCCTGTGTTAGCGTGGTGGCGATTGCTAATAATCATACAAAAAACCATGACTTTAGCCAAGCCAGATACCGTATGAATGATCTGCAAGAGTTTTGGCAATGGCTACAATCTCAACTATAGTTTAAGCCACATTACCTTGCTTGGACGCGCTGATGTTTTATATTAAATTAATTACCTTAATCACAGCAGTACTTTTTAGCTCTATTGTGAGTGCAACATTACCCAAAGTGCTGCTTGCTAAAGTGTATGATGAAACTAAGCACAGCGATGTAAGTAACTATTTAGTCAGCGAAAAGTTTGATGGTGTAAGGGCAATTTGGACAGGTGAACAGTTTGTCACTCGGCAAGGTAATGTAATAAACGCGCCAGAATGGTTTACAGCGCCCTTACCAAAAGTATGGCTTGATGGTGAACTGTGGACTAAACATCAGCACTTTGCGGTGCTCAGTGGCATTGTGCGTACTAAAATCCCTAACAATCATGATTGGCAAAGTATTACGTATCAAGTATTTGATATGCCAGATGCAAACGCGCCTTTTAGCCAGCGCTACAATAATTACAACCGCCTTGTTACGGGTTTAAATTCACCTCATATAAAAGCTATAAAGCAGCATCAGTTTACTAATAATCAATTATTAACTGACTACTTTAAAAATATAACAGCGCAAGGTGGCGAAGGTGTTATGCTGCATTTAGCAAGCGCTAAACATGCCGATGGGCGCAGCGATGCGCTATTAAAATTAAAGCCCTACTTAGATGCAGAAGCAATAGTGATTGCATACCTACCGGGTAAAGGTAAATACCAAGGCATGTTAGGATCGTTAAGAGTAAAAACACCGCAAGGGCAACTGTTTTCAATTGGCACCGGATTTAGCGATGCCGAGCGTGAAAGCCCGCCAGCATTGGGTAGCACCATTACTTATCGATTCCATGGTTTAACAAAAAATGGTTTACCTCGTTTTGCTAGTTTTTTACGTGTGAGAGAGTCACCCTAACAATTATTCAGCTCTATATGAGTATATATTTATTACTAGGTATGCTAAATTGCGCGGCCTTTTTAGTGATGTATGGTGATATATGTTTGTTGGTTTTGATTATGGTAGTTCTAATTGTGCTATGGGTGTAATGAACGAGGGTAACGTTCAATTAGTGCCGTTAGAGCAAGGAAAACATTACCTACCTTCAACACTTTATACCCACCATAGTGCGTTGGTAGTTGACTATGTTGCCAAGCATTTACAAGGTAGCAGCGATGAGCTTGCGTTTAAAACTCAGCGCCAAGCATTGCTAAATTCATTACCACGAATTAAATCTGACTTAGATTTACACCCCACAGACGAAACCTTATTTGTTGGCCGCGAAGCAATTAGCGAGTATGTGCAATTTCCTGAAGAGGGTTATTTTGTTAAATCACCAAAATCATTTTTTGGCGCTACGGGTTTAAAACAAGGACAAATTAACTTTTTTGAAGACATTGCCACCGCAATGATTTTAAAAATAAAACAACGTGCTGAGCAATCACTAAGCAAAACGTTAACCCAAACCGTTATTGGTCGTCCGGTTAACTTTCAGGCGGTAGGCGGTGAGGAGTCAAATCAGCAAGCAATTGGTATTTTAGAGCGCGCTGCAAAACGTGCCGGCTTTAAAGAAGTCGCATTTTTATACGAGCCACTGGCGGCCGGTATTGATTACGAGAGCAACTTAACACAAAACCAAAAAGTACTGGTTATTGATATTGGTGGCGGTACCAGCGATTGCTCGTTTGTGCAAATGGGGCCAAGCTTTCGGGATAAAAGTGACCGTGACGCTGACTTTTTAGCTCACAGCGGTAAGCGTATTGGTGGAAACGATTTAGACATAGCTTTAAGTTACTATGGCTTGATGCCGCTTTTAGGCTTAGGCAGTACGTTTAAATCAGGGCTACCTTTGCCTAATCAAGCTTTTTGGCAAGCCTGTAAAATTAACGATGTAAACTTACAAAGCCAATTTTATAGTGCTAACCATCATAGAGAACTTAGCGCACAATTGCGCGATGTGAGCGCGCCAGAGCTATTTAAGCGATTAATACATTTGCAGCAAAATAGGCAAGGGCATCAATTAGTACAACAAGCTGAGGCTGCTAAAATAGCATTAACTTCAGCCACTAATTATAACTGCGATCTTAGCTTTTTAGATGCGTCATTAAGTAAAGATGTTTCAGTCAGTGATTTAGCGTTAGCGGTAGATGATAGCATTAGCCAAATAGTCGCTTTAGCGAAGCAAGCTATAAATGATGCAGATACTACGCCCGATGTTATTTATTTAACCGGTGGTAGTGCACAGTCGCCTCTTATTAAAGCGGCGCTTAGCCAACATTTAGGTGATATTAAAATGGTTAATGGCGATCACTTTGGTAGTGTAACCGCCGGCTTAACTAAATGGGCTAGCATGCTTTACAGCTAAGCCATTAAATATTAAATATCTATTTGTCGGGTTGCTAAATACTTTTCGTAATCTGGCAAGGTGCGTTCAAGCTCAACATTCATTAATGGCGAGCTTAGGAGCATGTCAGCACTTACTTCATTACAGGCTACTGGTATGTTCCACACTGCCGCTAAGCGTAGTAGTGCTTTTACATCTGGGTCGTGGGGTTGCGATGCCAGCGGGTCCCAAAAAAACACCAGCATATGTATTTCATGCTCAGCAATTTTAGCCCCTAATTGCTGATCGCCACCCATTGGGCCGCTAAGCAATTGAATCACATCTAGCCCTGTGGTTTTATTGATTAAATGCCCTGTGGTGCCTGTGGCATATAATGTATGCTCGCTCAGTGCGTTTAGGTGTTTTATACACCATAATTTTAAAGCCGCTTTTTTACCATCGTGCGCTACTAGTGCAATATTTTTTTTAGCCGGTAGCGATTGTATTTTTTGGTCCATAAAAAATTCTTTTTATTGTTAAAGTAATAAGTTAATAGCAAGGGCAATGAAAACAATGCCGGTGATCCTATCTATCCAAGTTTGGCTATTTGGGTTATCTCTAAAAAAGCGCGCAATTTTATCGCCAAAATAAATATAAGCGCAATCAATCGGAAAAGCAAAAAGCGGATACAGCAAACCAAAAAAGGCGAGCTGAAAAGTAGCCGAAGAAAGTGCTGGATCAACAAATTGTGGAATAAACGCGATAAAAAATAATGCCACTTTAGGGTTAAGTACTTCGGTCATCATAGCTTGAAACATTACATTTTTACTTTTCTTCGTAGTTATATGTGGTTTGTCTGATTGCTCAATAGGCTCTTTTATAAAAGTGCTTTTAAGCATCATTATCCCTAAGTAGCATAAATAAGCAGCGCCTGCATATTGCACTGCACTATAAGCTACCTCAGAGGCTTTAAGTATGGCGGTTAAGCCAACAACAGCAAAAAATGTATGTACTACTCCACCGAGGGCAAAACCAAACGCACTTTGCATTCCTGCCGTACGGCCATTAGCAAAGGTTTGTGCCATTAAAAAGGCATTAGAAGGCCCTGGGGCCACCGCAATTAAAAAGCTAGCCAGTAAAAAAGAAACTAAAAAATCAGGGTTTATCATGATCAGCCTTGAGTTGGGTGTAAAGCATGTCCTTTTTTACTTATTAAAATAAGCCAAAGAGGAAGTAACAATAGTAAATGAAAGGCTATTAGCCATGGTGTAGTTAACCCTAAAAACTGTGTTGCAAACACTAATATACTCGCACCACTCATTTGCATTGCGCCAAGTAGCGCTGAAGCGGTTCCGGCTTGTTTTGCAAAGCGAGAAAGTGCCATTCCAGCTGCAGAGCCTAAACTTAAAGCAAAACCAAGTGCAGCAATAAGCATAGGTAACATAAGTGCCAGCGCGGTTTGTATGGTGCTAAGCGCAAGCATTAATAACCCCGAAAAAATCAATAAACCAACCCCAAGACGCAAAGCACGCTGGCTATTATTTTTAATATACATAGGCGCTATAAAACTCGCCACAATGCTACATACCGCATTGAGTGTAAACCAAAAAGTAAAGTCAGCAACTGTACCGCCTAAGTGAGTAATTAACCAACCCGGCGCAAGTGTTACGTACACCAGTATTGCCGACATTGCGACCATACAAAGTAAGCTATTAAATAAAAATATAGGAGTGCTAATAATGGGCATAAAACGGCGTAAATCTAAAATATGGCCTTGATAGTAGCTGTCTGCTGGGCGTGTTTCTTTAAAAAATAATAAGGTTATAACTAAGCCAAAAATAGCAAAAAAAGTTAAAAATAAAAAATTCATCCGCCAGCCAAACTGCACGGTTAACCATGCCCCTAAAATGGGCGCTAATGCTGGAATAAAACAAATAATACCATTTAAATAAGTGATCATTTGCCCACTTCGCTGTGCACCGTATTTATCACGTACTATGGCAAAAGCAACCACAAAAGTGGCACATGCTCCTAATCCTTGTAAAGCACGCGCGAGCAGCAATATATTAAATGAAGGAGCATAATAGGCTAACAAGGCAGAGCCCGCATACAGGCTAATACCAATGACAGCGACCGGTTTACGACCAAACTTATCAGCAAGGGGGCCTGCAATTAATTGCCCTAAGCCTACAGTGAGCATAAAAATAGCAACACTTTGTTGTACTTGCTGCTCTGAAACAGCAAATTGCTCAGCAATAGTTGGAAATGCAGGTAGGTAAATATCAATAGCCATAGGGCAAAAAATAACGAGTAACGCTAATATAAGTAATAAAGTTAAGTTTGGTTTAGCGGGCTGTGTTTGCATTAGTTCTCCTTTTGTCGCGTATTTTAGGGGGGGACTAATAAAAAAGAAAGGGCTTATGACCCTTAGTATCGTCGACATTGATATTTTTTAATTTAAATAACATGAACTCTGGGTAATAAATTTATCTCAAGCAGATATTTTCAGCGCTAACTGCGCTGAATTTACTTGCAATAGATCAGCAGTTGACGCGTAAATTCGCCTTATTGTCATTGAAAATCACTGGTTAGAAAAAATAAATTTAAATATAACTATGATTCAATACGTTAGTAAATCTCTTCACCAAAGTTAAGGTTAAATAGCTAAAAGGGACTTTTAAAGACACTACCTCAAACTGGTCTGATGTGTTACTTTTACAAAAGAATGAACGATGGAAAATAATAATGAGCAATAAATCTTCAGTTTTAACAGCATGGCGCATTGTTAAAAAGCTACCCTTTGGGCACTGGCTATTTACTAAAATAGTCTGTTTTAAAGCGCCATACTTTGGCTCGATGAAGCCTTACATACTTAATTTAAAAGCAGGACATTGTAGTGCGCGGGTTAAAAACCGGCGTAGGGTTCATAATCACATAGGTACAATACATGCAATAGCGCAGTGTAATTTGGCCGAGTTATGTGCTGGAGTGATGGTGGATGCCACGGTACCGGTTAAAACTCACCGTTGGATCCCAAAAGGTATGACGGTACAGTATTTAGCTAAAGTAGATACCGATGTAACCGCTATTGCAGAGATTGATTTACCGCACCAGTGGCTAGATAAAGAAGACTTAGTGGTGCCAGTAAAATTATATAATACCCGCAATGAACTAGTATTCACTGCAGATATTACTATGTACATTACAGCTAAAAAGTAACTAGCTTTTATTAGAGGCTTGTTTATTTACGAATGACAAGCCGATATCGTCCTCGTTAATTAATGGTTTTACATCGCTCACCGGCTTTGACTCATCATTAATGAGTGTTAAGCTTTCTTTTTCAAAGCGCTGTTTTAAATTACCTTCAATAATTGCACCAGCTTCTATACTAAGCGTATCGTGAAAAATATCACCATGCACATGAGCGTTATTTTTAATGTTAACTTCACTGGCATTTAATGAACCAATTATTTTGCCCTTAACAATCACGCTTGTCGCTTCAACAATACCCTCAACTACGCCTGTAGTGCCAATTACTAAATGAGTAGCTTTAATGTCGCCATCAATGCGGCCATCAAGTTGCACTTCACCTTGGCTTATTACTGACCCGGTAAGGCGCATATCTTCTGAAATAATAGAAGGAGCGTGATTAACGCGTTTTAATGAAGCGTTATTTGTTACTTGCTTTTTTTTACCAAACACGAGAGAGCGCCTTTGTTATTTTAAGAGGATTGACATGCTTGCCATCAATAAGCACTTCATAATGTAAGTGAGTGCTGGTACTTCTGCCGGTGCTGCCCATTAAGCCTATTACATCGTGCTTAGTGACTGCTTGGCCTTTTTTTACTTTAACTTTATTTAAATGACCAAAGCGAGTGACTAAGCCATTTTTATGTTCAAGTTCTATAAAGTTACCATAACCGCCATTGCGCCCAGCGCGCAGTACAGTACCGTCGGCAGGAGCAAATATTTCAGTTTTATGCCAGCCGGCTAAATCAACGCCCTTATGAAAGGCGCGGCGACTGTTCATTGGATCTTTTCGCAATCCAAAGTTACTAGAAATATAATACTTTGCAGCTGGCAGCGGTAAGGTATTAGGCAGTTCATTTAAAAAGTTTTCTAAATTATTTAGTAGTAATAATTTATCGGCAATAGCTAAAAATGTGCCAGGAATTTTTGCTTCATCGAATACATCTAACGGACCACCTTGAGCGGTTGTTTGCTCGCTTAATGCTAAATGTTGCGCTAATGCAGACTCTAGCCCTGCACCTTTAAGCATAGCTAAAATGGCGTTATGACGTTGGGTAATTTGACTTTCAAGCGATAAAAAATTTTGCTCGTAGTATTGATTTAGCTGTGCATAGCGAGCAGCGAATGTACTAGGGGGCGTATTTTGCACCTGTTTACTTTGAGCGCTGTCATCGACTAAAGGTTCATGAAACTCGCTTTGCTCTTCTTCAATAGGAGATTCAAGTTCGTCACCCAGCTTTATAACATCTTTACTAAGAGAAGCAGGAAGAGATTCGATCATGCTTTGGAGTAAAGCTTGTTTTTGTTCAAGCTCAGCTAATTGTGCTATTTGTTCGTCATGGCGTGTTTTTTGCTCGCTGACTTGCTGTTGCCATTGTTTTTGCTCATCGAGTTGAGTTTGCTCAATATCTGATATTTTTGTAGTTTGTGAGTAAACCCGAAAGCTCGAAATACTTACCCAACTAAGAGTAACTAATACAAGTAATACGATAAAAACTTGCAGCCAAGGCGCCAAAACCACATGCTTAACTTCACCATTTTGGCGAATAAGTAGTTGACGAGAGGGGAAAAACTGTTCAAAAAAAGACTTTATAAATATAGGCATGACACATAAATACTGGCTATTAACCAAGCTAAGATAGCAATTTGAGTTTAAAAAGCTAGAAAAAATTGTAACTATGACTGAATTAATAAAAAAGGACGGCAATAAATGCCATCCTTTTTAGCAAAAAAATTTATTCTTTAAATTATTTTGCAGCGAGTACAGTACTCTCTACACAGCCAAAACCAATGCGTGCGTAACCTTCTTTTTCACACCAGCCACGCATAATAACGTTATCGCCGTCTTCTAAAAAGCTACGTTGTTGGCCATTGCTCAGCGTGATTTTTTCTTTACCACCACGAGAAAGCTCAAGTAACGAACCCGCTTCTTCATGGGTTGGGCCAGATTGCGTACCCGAGCCCAGCATATCACCTGGCATAAAGTTACAACCATTCACAGTATGGTGCGTTACCATTTGCGCAACTGTCCAGTATGAGTGCTTAAAGCTTGAGGTTGATACACGCGTTGGTGTATGACCTTCATCACGCATTTGCTGAGTTTGAATTTTTACATCCATTTGAATATCAAACGCGCCTTGTTCACGGTTCGCTTTAGATTCTAAATAATCCAATGGTTGTGGATCGTTTTCATCTCGTGTCCAGCTTGTTCTAAATGGTGCTAGCGCTTCAGTTGTCACTATCCAAGGAGATACCGTTGATGCAAAGTTTTTAGCTAAAAACGGCCCTAACGGCTGATATTCCCACGCTTGTAAATCACGTGCTGACCAATCGTTAAAGACACAAAAGCCAAATACATGGTTTTCAGCATTTTCAATCGCTATAGCATCACCTAACGCGTTACCTTTACCTAAGTAAATACCTACTTCTAGTTCATAATCAAGGCGTTTACACGGGCCAAACGATGGTACTTCAGCATCTGGCGCTTTGGTTTGGCCTTTAGGGCGATGAAATTGTTGGCCCGATACACCAATAGATGATGAGCGACCATGATAACCAATAGGTACCCATTTATAGTTAGGTAGTAGTGGGTTGTCTGGGCGAAACAAGCTACCCACAGCAGTTGCATGGTAAATAGAGGTGTAAAAGTCGGTGTAATCACCAATGCGACACGGCAATGCAAACTCAATATCAGCCTGTGCAATAAGCGCTTCGCTTAATTTAGTCTGATGCTCAGAGCCTTCACGCAGCGCTTTAGATAATGCTAAACGCAGTGCTGACCAATATTGCTGCCCAAGGCTCATAAATTCATTTAATGTTGTGTTACTTGCAGCAGCAATGGCTGTTTGCGCATCACCACTAAAAATAGCGAGTTCATTTAGTTTTGCTAAATCGATAACCTGATCGCCAATAGCGACAGCGCCACGAAAAGCTTCGTTGCTATTTTTACGACGAACTTCAGCAAAAGGTAGATTTTGAATAGGGAAGTCGCAATCTGCAACGTTTGCAGAGGCTACCCAGCTTGTTAAATTTATATCATGGGTTTCGTTAATTAAACTCATTACATTTCCTTTGGTTTAGTTGGTCGTGCTAATCAGTATAAATATCAATTTATTAAATAAGCATATAAAGATTAAAAACATCTATTATTAACAGCTTATATGGTGATGAATAGCACGATTTAAACAGACAGAATAGAATTGTTACTCAATATCAGCGTAAAACGACAAAAAGCAGCGAGTTACGCTGCTTTTAAAATATAAATGCTAACTACTTATAAAACGCCACGGCGCTCTTGGTCGCGTTCAATTGATTCAAATAGTGCTTGGAAGTTACCTTCACCAAAGCCACCATCGTCAACTCGCTGAATCATTTCAATAAAAATAGGACCAAATAGGTTTTTAGAGAAAATTTGTAGTAAGTAACAGTTTTCACTTTGGCTATCTACTAGAATTTGATGCTCACGAATTTTTTCTTTATCTTCAGCAACCCAAGGTACACGGTCAAAAATAGTATCGTAGTACTCAGGAATAATATCTAAAGTTGCAATAGTCGATTTATCAAGCTTATCAAGTGAGCTTACTAAGTCGTCAGTTAAAAATGCTAAATGCTGTACGCCAGGGCCATTGTATTCACCAAGGTATTCATCGATTTGGTTATTATCGTTGCCTTTACCTTCGTTAATAGGAATAGAGAAAGTGCCACAAGGCGATTTAAGCGCATACGAAATTAACGCTGTTTTTTGGCCTTTAATGTCGAAGTAGCGAACTTCTGTAAAACCAAATACATCTTTATAAAAGTTAGCCCATTTTTCCATGGTGCCTTTATAAACATTATTAGTTAAATGGTCGATGCGAATAAAGCCTTTATCGTCAACCACGTTTTGCTCGGCTAGATCTTCAAAGTCTTGTGCGTAAATAGAGCCTTTTTCGCCAAATTGCTCAATAAAGTAAATTAAGCTGTCGCCAATGCCATAAATTGCAGGGTAAGGTAAATCTTTATTTGCCGAGTCGGTTGCTGGTTTTGCACCGCGCTCTACCGCTGCTTCAAATGCTTTTTGTGCATTCTCTACTCGCCAACCCATAGAACAAATAGCCGGGCCATGATCTTTAGCAAACTGTGCCGAAAAGCCATCACGCTCGTTATTTAATAAAAAATGAATATCGTTTTGATTGTAATAAACAATGTCTTTACCTTTGAATTTTTTTAGCTTTGAAAAGCCAAAGTCGGTAAATACTTTATCCATGTAATCTGCATCAGGTGTCGCATACTCGGTAAATTCGATACCAACTAAACCTAAAGGGTTATTTACTTCACTCATTATCATTACTCCCGCAATTAAGCACTGCGATTATTTGTTGTCGTATTGCTGTAGATGATTAACTAAATTTGTACTTTGGGGAAGAGGGCGTTGTTATTTAGTAAACAGCGCGTGTGTAAATTTTATAGGACGGTTAGCAGTAAGTTACTTTTTTGCTGAGTGCTTTAAATACGCGTATGTATTAAAACGTTTGAATAAGTGCGGCATTTTAAGTTTTAGCTATTGATTTTGTTGTGGTTTATTTTTTATAAAGAGATTTAAGCTAACTTAAATCTCTTTTTTTACTGTAGTAAAAACAAGGTTTTTTGTATTTAATTGTTTACGGTTTGCTATTGTTAAAGAACTTGCTACGTTGCTCTAACCATAAATTAGGTTTTATTGCGGGTGCAAGTTGGTAATGGCGTTCAACACTTTGATTGAGCTCTCGGGTTGTTTGCTTAAAAGTCAGCTTTTGTTGCGCGTTACCCATACTTTTTATTTCACTGCGAGTCATTGCGCGACCAGCATAAAGCAGTGCGTTTAAATAACCCGGTTCGGTTTCGTAGTTATTATCGGTTAATAATAATACGGCTTGATCGAGTGCCCAGCGTTTACCTATTTCACCGTCTCTTTTAACACCCGCAAATTCACCATCAATATACACTTCAAATACGCCATTGCTTGGTGCGGTATAAAATACAAAAGCTATACGGTGCCAGGTATCAGGCTCAGATGTGCCAAAATAACCACTGTCGCTGGTTGATGCACCTAACCCACCAATAGGATTAATAAATATGTCGGCGTCGTTATTCAAATCATTTGTTGCATCGGTTTGAACTAGTGCTCTGTATATTTCTTTTGCTGCAAAAGGCCAATAAATGTCCATCACTAAAGTGTAGTCAGACACCATTCCTTGGTTTGCAAAATCCCCATTTGGCGCGGTATTTAACTCAATCTTTAGCCCTTCGTTAGGAGAGTGATCGGTAAATGCCATTACAGTTGATGCGCCATCAGCTAAATCACTAATATTAAATGTGCTAGTACTAGCAAAGGTGGTCTTTTTAGGACCCCAGCCTTTATTGTCAGGATCAAAGCAACTAAGAGTTGATGGGCCTAAGTCGGCTTTAAGCGGATCGCTAACATCATCAAAGTTCCAAATAGTGATATTAGCAATGTCTTGGCAGGCATTGAGTGGCGTATTTGTATCAATATGCAAGCATTGAGTGGTTCTATGACGTGCGTATTGATCCAGAAGCCACCAAGCCTCGGCTATCGGTGCTACATCATTAAAAGTAACCCCATTAAAAAATAAATCAGGATTAAGAGCTGCCCCTTTAAAAAGTGCGACACTGTAGTTATTTGATGCTTGAATATTTTCAGGCGCTAGTAAAAACCAATCAGGTTGATTGGCTAACATAGCATTTAAATCATTGCCGCTAACCGTGACTTTATATAAAGAGTTAAAGCCTGGGGTGTTAGATGGCTGCCTTTCTACGTAGTAAGCTTTATGAAAGTCCTCTTGTGTTAGGGCGCCAGGGGTCCAACGTTTTTGCACTAACTCAGGGTTGAGTAAAGCTGCTGAAATAGTGCTGCTTGAGTGCTGAGCGGCTGCAGCGGTTACTGCTGCTAATTGCATTGCATTTAAGTAGTTTTCTGATATTGCAATTTCAGTTTGTGCATCGGGAGCATAATGGCCCATAATTGTGTCGATGGCTTGTTGTGTGGTTGTGTCTCGCTCAGTAATGGTGTCGGTTTTTACTGTTTTGTAGTCAACATTTTTGAGCGTTTTATTACTAGTGTCGAACGTTAAGTTTAAGTCGGTTATGCCCTTAGCGTAAAAGTTAGGTTGAATAACAATAGCGCCATTATCAAGGGTATTAAAGCTCTCACCGCCATGGGTATGACCGCCTAAAACCAAATCAATACCACTCACACTTTGTGCGATTTTAGTATCAAGGCCTTCACCTAAATGGCTTAACATCAGCATATAATCTACTTCATCACTGTACTGACTAACAATACTTTGTGCTATTTGTTGCCATTGCCAGCTCATTTTAAATTGTTTGATAAAATCAGGAATAGGGTCATCTTGTAGTGGTCTATCTAGCTCGTTCCACGGGACCGATGTCATACCAAATACACCGAGTGTAATGCAGCCTACTTGTACTTTAGCAAAACCTACTGCTGCAAAATCTTGTGTTTGTTCGCCTTCGTAGCGTGTATTACTGGCAAGTACAATGGCATTGTCATCCTTTGAGAAGCCTAATAATTTTTCAGGCCCCCAAGCATAGTCATGGTTACCTATTACACGAAGATCGAACTTCATTGCTTTTACGGCTTCATCGGTCGCTAAACCTTGTGATATTTGCTCAGCTACAGTGCCTTTTTCGTAATCATCTCCACCATCGGTAAATAAAGTATAAGGTGATTCGCTTAAAGCCTTTTTATGATATGCCTTAATTCGGCTAAAAAATTGCTCTTGATAACCAAATCGAGCATGTAAGTCGGCAATATGTACAAAGCGAATAGATTGCTCAGTGCTGTTTACATCACAGGTAGGGCCTATACTGGCAGTGCGTTCTTTACGCTGCATTTTTATGGCATATGTGCCTAACTGATTAACTGATTAACTGATTAACTGATTAACTTGAGCTGTAACAAAACCATTTAAAACACGAGAGTTCTCTATAGTTTCCCAAGTTGTAGCGTTTAAACGGGCAATATAAAGTTGGCCGCCTAATGCGTAATCGTCAGGGATTTTTAAGGAAATTGTAAAAGGATTACTAAGTGAAAGCCCTGCGGGAGTTAAGCTATGTAGATTAGAAATAATATTTTGCGTTTGCGGCGTTTCGTCTTGCTCAATACTAATATAAGTAAGCTCTGTATCAGAGTTAACACTATTGGCAGGAATTTCAATTTTAAAGTTATCGTTAATAGTGGCAGATAAACCTGCACCAGTAATAAGTAATACGTTAGCTTGGGGAGTGGAAGGGTTATTAGGATTAGGAGTGACTTGATCGCCAGCGCCACCACAAGCAGATAAAAAACCAATGAAAAAAACAACTAAAATTACTTTATACAAAGTGAACAATTGCATCTACCCGCTATCCCTAAAAATCTAATCAGTAATCAATTGGCTAAATAATACCAGTTAACAACTAAGCAATAAAAGATTATCAAGAGGAAACTTCCCCATACTGCTATGGGGAAGTAATTAAAAGTTGGGTAATAGATATTTAATTAACAAATATTTTAATTAAATACTTTAACTACTAGGCTTCCTCACTTAGTCCCTGTCTTTCCCACACTTTAGATTTAAAGGTCATTAGTACTAAAATAACACCAACACCAATACTAAATAATGCTATTTGTAGGTATAAGTTAGGTATTTCATCAACATTATTTGGATCGAAGTTACCAGCAAGTAATCCTGCAATGATATTACCGATAGAATAAGTTAATACAAATACGCCCATCATTTGGCCTGTGTAGCGACGAGGCGATAACTTACTTACAGCACTTAATGCCACAGGGCTCAAACAAAGCTCACCCACAGTGTGTAAAAAGTAGGTAGTAACAAGCCAGTAAGGTGCTACTTTTAGCCCTTCAGCCGCATAATGCGCTGCCATAAACATAACTAAGAAACCTGTTGCCATTATAATTAAACCAACAGCACATTTTGCACTATAAGATGGTGAAACAAGACGCTTTGACATATTGATCCAAAGCGCTGCAAAAAATGGTGATAGCGCAATAATAAACAGCGAGTTTAATGACTGAAACCAAGTTGTAGGGATTTCAAAAGTACCAATAAGACGGTCAGTATAATCACGTGCAAATAAGTTTAATGATGAACCTGCTTGCTCAAAGCCAGACCAAAAACAGGCTGAAGCTATACATACTAAAAACAGTGCCCACATTCTTTGTTTTTCAGCATCGGTTAACTTACCTTTAAAGTAGATAAGACCAAAATAAACAAAGAAAATAATAGTGAATGCAATCGCAGTATAACCTGCAACTACCGTTGGATTAATAATAATAGCGCCAGTCATCGCGGCTAGAGTGATTGCAGCCGCTATAATGATAAATATAGCAATACTGCCCCATGCGCGAGCAGTACCTTTAGGACCTAATGGATTAGCTGGTAGAGCACTATGCTCAGGTAAGTTTTTAAGTGAGCGCTTGTATTGCACTAAACCAATAGCCATACCAACAGCTGCAGCACCAAACGCCCAGTGCCAACCTAAATTTTCCATAAAGTAACCACAAACGTAATAACCAATTAATGAACCTAAGTTAATACCCATGTAGTAAATAGCATACCCGCCATCACGACGTTCATCAGCATCACTGTATAGTTGTCCAACCATGGCGCTGATATTTGGTTTTAGTAAGCCGGTACCCGTTGCTACAAAAATTAAACCAATAAAAAATGAGTAATCATGTGGAATAGCCAAAATAATGTGGCCACACATAATAATAATACCGCCATACCAAACAGCTTTTTGACCGCCGAATAATCTATCAGCTAGCCAACCACCAGGTAAGCCTAAAAAGTATACTGCGCCTGTGTACAAACCGTAAATAGCAGCAGCTGAAGCAACAGTAAAAGCAAGGCCTTCTTGTTGTAAGCTTGCTGTCATGAATAATACGAGCATAGCTCGCATACCGTAATAACTCATTCGTTCCCACATTTCGGTGAAAAACAAGGTTGAAAGTCCTTTAGGGTGGCCAAACCAACCACTATCTGGAGCTGAACTCATATTTACTTCCTAACTTTAAGTATTGTTGTAATGGCCTTATATATTTTTGCTTTAGCTATTTAGCGCCATGTATTACACGCTAAATGCTCGACCATCAGTATTGTTTAATGCAGCTAAGGTAATGGTTTGCCGTTAAGGTAGTAAAGCTGTAGGTAAGAGTCACACCCTTATCCTAGCTACAATTGCGCATTAGTATACATAGACCTTAGTGCGAGGGGAAGTGTTAAGCTTTATGGTTTAAACACAATAAACCTTGTTAAAAGTCAGCATAAGGTATTATAGGTTTACCTGGGAATGCTAATGTGCCGTAAACAGGATTGAAATAGTAACGTACATAAAGTTGTCCAAAGTTAGGCTCATAAAAGTCAGAGCGGTCAATTGCTAAGTAGCCTCCAAAAAACCAATGCGGGGTTACTCGGTGCTCAAAACTGCCTTCTAAGTTATACGAAACACCGGCGCTAGTATCACCGTTAAAAGCAGGAACGACGCCTGTTTCAAGCTGGCTTGCGAATGCTTGGGCTTGTAAGTTGAGATCGTTTGGGTAAAAGTCAATCGCGTTCGATTTAGTTTGTGAGTAAGAAATACCGGTTTTAATTCGATAAACAAAATCATCTCCCCAACGTGCGTCATAACTTAATGGTAATGAAATACCTATATAGTTTTGCGGGCTGTAATATCCGCCATGACCATAGGTTTCTTCGCTTAAATTAAACTTATAAGACCAATGCAATAAACTGACACCTGCGGTAAATTCACGCTCTTGGTTACTAATAACGCGATAGTAACTGCCACCCATTAGCCGATAACGTTGATTGTCTTTTACGTTTTGACCTTTATATAATTGAAAGTCGGCACTTGACCAAAACCCCCAATTACCACCCAAGTCGTGCGATAAATTGGCGGTTAGGCCAGTTGAGCGCACGCCACCCCAAACTTTACCTGAGTTTATATCGGTTAAACCAGCATAGGAGAGTACCGAGCTGGTAACAGGACGTTTTTCAAGTTCTAGGCTGTATCCAAAGTCGCCAAAATCGTCTGCGTAGTTTATGCCCCACACAATGTCTTCAATTAAAAAACCAAGTGGGGTAGTGCCAATATCAACACGCCAGTTTTCATTTTGCCAACCTATACCAATATCAACGCCACTTTCCTCAGGGCTTACTTCATCTAATGCACAGGTAAAAATACACAATGCACCTTGTCCATAGCGACTACCTGCAAATTGCTCATCAAATCGTGTTGTTTGTGCGCTTATAGTTGTAGGGTCGACTTTAATAAACCCTTGGCCTTGCCAAAGCGGAAAATAAGCTTCCATAGGCATTAAGCCAGCTCCCAGTGTAATGGTCTAATGAAACTGGAGAGGTTTATAGCGTAAAATGAGCTAAACCGAAAAGGTATCAATATGACCAGAAAATCAAAAGTAATACTCAGTGCACAGCAGAAACTCGAATATGCCAAATTAATGGTAGAAGAAGGCTATACTAATAAACAAATTGAAGAAATGTCTGGCGCTGGAAAGTCAGCAGTATCACGTTGGAAGCAACAATATTTATCTGAACTAGATGGTAAGAGCCCTGAAAATGTACAAGCACTTACACCTGAACAGCAGCGTATTCAATTACTAGAGAAGCAGCTGAAGCGTGCTTTAAAGGATAATGACATATTAAAAAAAGCCACCGCTTTCTTCATTCGCGACAATTAAAATTTAAAGTAATGAAAGAATTGAAGAAAGCAAACGCAGATTACACTATCACTGAATTGTGTCGTGTTTTAGAGGTTAGTATGAGTAGCTATTACTATGAACCTGCCAAACCCGATGAACAAGAGCAGGTGCTTTTGGATTTAATTGAATCGATAGCTGAGGACTCGGGTAATACGTATGGCAGGCGTAGAATACACGCTGAACTGAATGCACTTGATCACACAATAGGAGTATATAAAACGGCGTCATTGATGAACAAATTGAATATACACGCCATTGTGCCAAAGAAAAAACATTATTACCCAAACTCAGGTGATGAGCATCACTATGCACAAAACCTTTTAAAACGACAATTCAACCCGAAGACACATAACACGCATTGGGTAGGTGATATTACTTACAGTGTGCCCGGAGTTCAGCACTAGCAAGGAATGCTTTAATGAACCACGAGTCTATCTGAAATACATGAGCAATACGGTAGGAGCCAAATTGTTTATGGCACTATCTGGTTGTGCAGATAGTTGAGTCTGAGCGGCAGTGACTTATCGTATGCTGATAAGGTGATGGAACTCGCTGACAACGGGGAGTGAGGCGAATTCGTTACGCCAAGATGCTCTTCTAGACTAAGTATTGGACGGATGAAGTACATGAACCGATTAACCCGCATCTATGGGCTGAAACGTCGCCATTGCCTACACGAATTAACAGGCAATAATACTAAATGTATGAGTATTATTGCCGACTTGATAAATCACACGTAGGTATTTATCAATGGATAAACGCTAAATCACAATTCAGCGTTTAAGTATTATCACCTTACAGCACGATAAGGTTAAAGACTGCGATCGGCATCCACCCCAATATGTTCGAGTTCAGATAGGTAAACCGGGGAAGGTTTGTTTGAATGCTAAGGGAGCACGACCCCGATGACAAACAAGCTGGCGGAGCGTTCGTAGTAGTCTGAGATGGGGAAAGCCCATTACATGGCGAAGGGGCGCAGTTTAATTGATTTGCGCAAGCAAATTACCTGACCTTAATGAGGTGAAGACCTTTGATAATCAGCGAACTGCAACGTAAATTAGCAACATGGACAGCAACCGATAAAGCGCGTCGCGTTAATCGATTACTGCGCCTTATCAGTCACCCACAATGGCTTTGCCAAGCGGCTGAAGTAACGCTTTCTTCAAAAGGTGCCAAAACACCTGGCGTTGATGGAATAACTAAAATTCACTTACAGGATAAGCTGACTGATTACTTAGATGGGATCAGAAATGATTTACTCTCGGGTAATTATCAACCAATGCCTGCCAGACGAATTTATATTCCTAAAGCGAATGGAAAGCAACGCCCTTTAGGCATACCCACCTTAAGAGACAGAATAGTGCAACGTGCCATGCTCATGGCAATGGAGCCGATATGGGAAAATGATTTTCATTCACTATCCTATGGTTTTAGACCTGAACGCAGTGTCCATCACGCCATTAGAACTGTTAAGTTACAAATGACAGGCTCAAGTGAACCACGTGGGCGCTGGGTAATTGAAGGGGATTTATCAAGTTATTTTGATACAGTCCACCATCAATTACTGATGACATGTGTGCGTAAGCGTATCAATTGTCGACGATTTAATGAATTGCTCTGGCGGTTCATCAAAGCAGGACATATTGAACGTAATCTATTCTGTGCAACAAGCGAAGGCGTACCACAAGGTGGTGTCATTTCTCCATTATTGTCAAATATCATGCTCAACGAATTTGATCAGTATTTGGATAAATGCTACTTGAGCAAGAAAGCACGTAAAGATCGCTGGTACTGGAATCGTACAATCCAAGATAAGCGTACCATTGCACTAGAGGAAAATAGACAATGGAAACCTGGG
Organism: Pseudoalteromonas sp. 120-MNA-CIBAN-0494; assembly: GCF_040308885.1. Classification (NCBI taxonomy): domain Bacteria; kingdom Pseudomonadati; phylum Pseudomonadota; class Gammaproteobacteria; order Alteromonadales; family Pseudoalteromonadaceae; genus Pseudoalteromonas; species Pseudoalteromonas sp. 120-MNA-CIBAN-0494. The sequence continues at coordinate 171,817 of NZ_JBEOOE010000001.1, read as the reverse complement.
GTTGCTTATTGTCGTTATGCCGATGACTTTCTTGTGATTGTCAAAGGTAACAAACAACAAGCAGAAGCCATTCGTGATCAGTGTCGAAATTTTCTTGAAGGTAAACTTAAACTCACACTTAACATGGAGAAAACCCATATTACGCATGTGAATGATGGATTTATCTTCCTTGGTCATAGGATCATAAGGAAACGTGGTCCTAAAGGGAATATGCGTGTGGTGTCTGGTATTCCACATGGTAAGGCTAAAGCATTTTCTCATTCCTTGAGCCAAGCTTTATCCAGTGATCACAGTTGTAGCAAGATAGACAAAGTTGAACAACTCAGCCGCAAGCTTAAAGGCTGGGCGCAATTTTATCGTCATACTGATTATACCGCTAAAGTTTACAGTAAAATTGATCGTATAGTTTTCTGGAAATTAGCAAAATGGCTAGCGCGGAAATATCGTTGCTCCGTTAAGTCATTAATGATGAAGTGGATAAAACGACCGACGCCAAATCAGGCCAAGACTTGGGTATTATTTGGTAAAAGCAATCGAGGTAATTTATGTAGCGCTTCACTAAGCTCACTTTTAAACACCAAGTTTTAGAGCCGTACATGTTTAAAAAAAATGAAAAGGACAAACCGTGAAGTTATCGGGTTTAGGTATTTGGAATCTCTATTTTTTAGTAAAGTTTGTACTTTTTTATTATGGTGCCATAAAATTTGATTTTTTAAGTAATGCTGCTTTAGCTGCCTTATTTGCACTTACCTTTAGTAATTCACAAGTAGATAAGCTAAAGCACTTTATTGGCGCGGTGTTTGCGATTGTATTGCTTTATAAAGATTCATGGTTACCTCCAATTGATAGATTAACCAAACAAGCGGGAAATATTCAAGATTTTAGTTTAGGTTATTTTGTTGAGTTGTTTGGCCGCATAGTTAATTACGATATGCTGTTGGGCTTATTTATTATTGTTATTTGTTTTTGGTATACCTCGCAGTGGATCCGCTTTACTACAGTAACAATAGCTGGATTAATTTTTATAGGTTACCAGGGGGCGTTAAAGCCAAATGATATGGCAGTGTCGGTGCAAAATGCGCCTAATCAAGAGCAAGAGTTTAGTAATACTGCTGTAGTTACCCAAAAGCTAGATTCAGCAGATCAGCAATTAAATGATTTTTATAAGCAGCAGAGCCAATTAGTTAGCTACTTTCCAGATGAGTATAACGGCACGCAATTTGACGTTGTTGTTTTAAATATATGCTCCCTAGCTATTGCAGACTTAAACGCTATAGGCGTTAGTTTAGATGATGTTTATAGTGATTTTGACATTGTGTTTTCTGATTTTAATTCAGCTACATCCTACAGTGGTCCTGCCGCTATTAGGTTACTGCGAGCAAGTTGTGGGCAAACAAGCCAACCAGCACTGTTTAATGATGCGCCAGAGCAATGTCACTTATTTAATAACCTAGAAAAGCTAGGATACGACAGTCATTTAGTTATGAATCATGATGGCCATTTTGACGGTTTTAAAGATTTAGTGAAAAAACAAGGTAAGCTAAATAGCCCACTATTTGACACCACATCATTACCTGTTGCGCAGTATAGCTTTGACAGTAAACCTATTTATTCAGACGAGGCGGTGCTAAATAGTTGGCTTGAAGAGCAAGGCGATAGCTGCGCACCATGCGCTATGTATTACAATACGATTAGCTTGCACGATGGCAATCAACTGGCTAATAGCAGGCGCATGAATAGTGATGAAAGTTATCCTGTTAGACAACAAAATTTATTTTCAGATATTAATCAGTTTATTAAAAACTTAGAAAAACGCGGCCGCAACGTGATGCTAATGTTAGTGCCAGAGCATGGCGCTGCACTGCAAGGCGACAAAGTACAATTTGCAGGGCTGCGCGAAATACCAAGCCCTTCAATAGTAACAGTGCCAGCGGCAATTAAGTTTATAGGTCCTGACTTGCCTCGTATGTCGCAAATAACAGTGGCAAATACAAGCAGCTACTTTGCTCTATCTGAGCTGATAACTAAGGTGATGAAGAGTAATTACTTTGCAGGGAAAAGTAATAATATGGCAGAATTAGTGAGCCAGTTACCCACTTCGCAAAAAGTAGCAGAAAACGCCGGAACAATAATGATGTATGTTAATAAACGTCCATATATTCAATTAGATGGCGGTGAGTGGACTTTATATCCCCGAGGGTGAGTTATTTTTTTATATTTAGCTCAAGCAAAAAAAATGCATATATGTCCAAATTTGTTTACATTAAACTATCCAGCTGATCAGAGTTAGCGTATTATTCAGCGCAAATAGTTTCCCCTTATTTGAGGCTGTATGCGTTTAGATATTCATTGTGCGGATCGAGTTGGTATTGCTCAAGAAATCCTTAATATTTTAGTTAACTATAATGTTGATTTAAAAGGGATTGAAGTCGACTCAGTTAATTGTCGTATGTATGTTAGCTTTCCTGAAATAGAATTTGAGCAGTTTCAAAAAATCATGCCATCAATTCGCTTAATTGATGGTGTGCATGATGTACGCACCACGGCATTTTTACCCTCAGAGCGTGAACATAACGAATTAAATACACTACTAAGAGCACTACCCGATGGCGTTATTTCAATAGATGCCAAAGGTTGGGTGCGTTTATGTAATGACGCAGCGTGCAAAGATTTACAACTAACAGAAAAAGAAGTTATTGGTGCCAATATTAATAACTTACTTAAAGGTTTTAATTTTACTCGCTGGCTTGAGGGTAAAGAAGTACTTGGCCAAACTACGCGCGTAGAAGTGGCAGGTGAAGATTTTATTGCGGATATTTTACCCATTGCTGTTCCGCAAAGTAACGAAGGCGATGTGTTAGCCGGGGCGGTAATAAATATTAAATCGCAAAGTCGCTTAGGCCAACAAGTAAGTGCTTTTAGACGCTATGGACAAGAGAGCTTTGCTACTATTCATAACTTTAGCACTGCAATGCGCCGAGTAGTGCGTGAAGCACGTAAAATGGCGCAGTTAGAAGCGCCTATTTTAATTACTGGCGAAACCGGTACTGGTAAAGAGTTGCTCGCACGTGCATGTCATTACGCTTCTAATCGCTCTGTTAAGCCTTTTATTGCTTTGTCGTGTGCTTCGTTACCCGATGATGTGGCCGAATCTGAATTATTTGGTTATGCCGGTTACGAAGAAAACGCCGCGCCAAAACGTGGCGTACTTGAACAAGCCGATGGCGGTACTGTATTTTTGGATGAAGTGGGCGAAATGTCTACTCAATTACAAACCAAGTTACTGCGCTTTTTACAAGATGGCACATTTAGAAAAGTAGGCGATGAAAACGAAGTAAAAGTTAATGTACGTATTGTTGCTGCCACTCAAAAAGACTTACCTGCTATGGTACAAGAGGGGGTTTTTAGGGAAGACTTATATTACCGTATTAACGTTTTAACGCTAGAAATAGCACCACTGAGAGATCGCAAAGCCGATGTGGGGCCGCTTGCTGAGCACTTTATTCAAAAGTACGCACAGCAAAATGGTCATGACGTGCCGTTGTTATCACAAGAGTGTTTAAGCTTTTTACAAGATTATCCGTGGCCGGGTAATGTGCGCCAATTAGAAAACGCAATTTACCGTGCTGTGTCTTTGTTAGATGACAGTGAATTACGCGTTGAGCATTTACAGCTCCCTACATTTACCCATGATTTAGGGTATTTAGAATCAGATTTTGAAGGCTCACTTGATCAAGCAGTTAAACGCTTTGAAGCTACGTTATTACGTAAGCTATATCCTGCTTATCCTAGCTCACGCCAACTAGCAAAGCGCCTTGGTTTAAGCCACACCGCGGTGGCAAACAAGTTACGTGATTATGGTATTAATCGTAAAACAGTAAAAGTTTAGTAACGCAAAGTAATAACTATAAGCTTAAACGTGCGCGGGTAGCTTATAGTTATTTACTTTAATAAAGTAAACTTTGGCTAAACGCGTGTGATACACTTAATTTAATTTTAACTGGTAAGACCTCTGCCGTGAACTTATACATTCGACTTATTTTATTGTTTTTTAAAATTAAACGTAACCATGACTATCAACACTTACTTGATACGGTAAATATTGATTACAAAGCCCTACCTACAGATTGCGATATAAACTTACATTTAACTAATTCACGTTACTTGGCTATGATGGATTTATCGCGCACTTGGATGACAGAGCGTGTGGGTTTATTAAAGCACATATTAAAACGTCGTTGGTTTCCAATTGTAAACGCGACTGCTATTACTTATATTCGCGATATAAAACCTATGCAGCGTTATACAATTAGCACCCGTTTAGTGGGCTGGGATCATAAGTACTTTTATATAGAGCAAAAATTTCACTCTCAGCGTGGCTTACACGCAATTGCTTATGTGCGCGGCGTATTTAAAAGTAAAAAGGGCATAATTAGCATTGAAGAAATGCTGGAAGTAGCTGACTTTAAAGGTGTAGCCCCTATTTTACCAAGTGAAGTAATGCACTGGAAAGAAATGTTAGAGCAGAAAAAAGTAACTAATTTACCACGATAATAATAGTTAACCTGAGCTCTGGTTAGTTATGAGTAATAATCAATAGTTGAAAAAAAAAGGCCTTACGGCCTTTTTAACACACATGCTTATTACTATTAAAAGCTGTATTTAACCCCAAACATCGCCACAATTGGGTCAATTTTAACGGTTGACGTTAATGCTTGAGCGCCATCGGCATAGACAGTTGCATCAGTTTCAATATCCATAATTGAAACCATAGCGTGTAGGCCCCATTTTTCATCTATTTTATAGTTAGCACCCACTTGCGCTACAAAGCCAAACGAATCATCAAGTTTAACTTCTACATCATCTGTTCCAAGTACTGTTTTTAGTGCTTGAGAAGGTTGCTCATCAAAGAAAGTTGTATAGTTAACACCTACACCAACAAAAGGGCGAAACGCGTAGCTTGAATCTAAAAAGTGATATTGCGCTACTAACGAAGGAGGTAAATGCTTAATATTAGCTATTTTATTGCCCGCTAAACCACCCGCGCCATTTATATCATGTGAAAACGGTGTAGCTGCAATTAACTCTAACACCCATTGCTCATTAAAAGCATAATCAACAGTAATACCTAACTGAGTATCTGAACCCGGATTAAGTCCTCGGGCAGAATCTTCGTTAATTGGTGAGCTAGTACTATCAGGGTTTACGTTTATAGCACCCACGTTTACGCTAAAGTTAGCGTGTGCAGCAGGAGAGAGTGCTAATAAAGAGGTGAGTAATGCAATGCTTAATTTAGTTTTCATGTTGTTCTCCAAGAACTACTTTGTGATTGCCGCTATTATTATTCATTAACACAAACAATAACTTGTTTTAGATCAAGGTTTCAGAAATGTTTGAAGTTAGCAAAATCATTTATTGATTTAGATTAAGTTTCTCCACAGTACATAACAAAAGCTATTGACTTATTTAGGTAATATTCAGAATAAAATCAGCCAAGTTTGTTAAACTTATCTTTATGTCTCCTTTTCAATATTAAGCAGGTTAAATGAACGCTACCCAGCAGCTGTTTCTTCATGGTTCAATTTCTAAAGCGCTGCTTAAGTTAGGTATTCCTATAATTTTAATCAATGTTTTACAGTCGGCGTATCAACTCACTGACGCTTTTTGGGTGGGGCGTTTAGGGGCTGCGCAAGTTGCTGCTGTGTCTATTAGTATGCCTGTTACTTTTTTAGTCATTGCCATAGGTGCAGGTTTGGCGATGGCGGGAGCTATTTTATCGGCACAATATATGGGAGCAGGGCAGCAAGACAAAGTAAATCATGTTGCCGCGCAAACTATGTTAATGGTGACGCTAACAGCCATAGTGCTGGGGGGCATAGGTTATATGCTATCGCCTTATTTTTTAACCCTTTTAGGGGTAGAAGACGCTGTTTATGGCGATGCACTTAAGTTTATGCATGTATCGTTTATTGGGGTTATTTTTGTATTTATTTATGCCATGTTCCAATCGTTAATGCGTGGTATTGGCCAAACAAAAGTACCGCTAATTATTGTGAGCGTGACCGTGTTGCTTAATTTTGTACTCGATCCGTTATTTATTTTTGGCTATGGCAGTTTTCAAGGCTTAGGGGTAATGGGAGCTGCACTGGCAACTTTAGTAACGCAGAGCTTAGCTGCACTTGCTGGGGTAATTATATTTTTACGCGGCCGTCATGGTATTCAATTACAGCTAAAAAGCTTTTACCCCGATTGGCAATATATAAAACAAGCCTTCTTTTTAGGCGCTCCGGGTTCAATTGAATTGTCGGCTCGTGCTTTTGGTTTAATTATCATGTCTTTTTTAGTGGCAAGTTTTGGCACGCAAACGATTGCATCTTACGGTGTTGGCTCCAATGTTTTACAAATGGTGATGATCCCAGCAATGGGTTTGTCGATGGCTGTGTCTACATTAGTGGGGCAAAATATGGGCGCAGGAAACCCCAAACGCGCTGCGCAAATAACTCAGCTTGCTAGTTTATGGGGCTTACTAGGCCTGTCGTTTGTGGGAGGGGTAGCCTATTATTTTGCCGAGCATTTAGTTGCATTTTTTATTCCCGATGATGGGGCTGTAATCGCTAAAGGCGCATAATGTGTTTAACTTGGGGGGGAATTGGTGTACAACTTTGTGTCGTGGCTGCTTTTAGGGCATCTGGCAATATGCTTAATGCTATGTTAGTTGCCCTGTTATCACAGGGGGTTGTACAGTTTCCTGCGGCGTATATTTTATCTAAACATACGCAATTAGGAGATCACGGTATTTGGTATTCATTTGCCATTACCAACGTAGTTATTGCGCTTATTACCTATGCGTGGTTTGCTCAAGGTTCGTGGCAAAAAACTATTTTAACCAAAGAAGACAAAGACATAGCTAAAATTAGCCAAGAAGCTTTCATCGAAGAAGGCAGTCACTAAACATTGCGGTGGGGTTTGCTGCCGTATAATTAATTTTATAAGGAATAACTATGTCTGTTTTGGTTGCTATAGGGGATCGTGATAATTCTAAGCTGGTGTCGCAGTTACAAGCACGCTTACCTAATATACACATTGAGCAATATTCACAGTGTGAAGATTTCAGTAAAGTTGAGTTTGTATTAGCCTGGTATGCACCAAAAGAACTATGGGCACAATTACCTAATTTAAAAGTGGTGTCGTCGTTTGGTGCTGGGGTTGATAGCATTGATTTAGACTTGCTGCCAGAGCATGTTGAAGTGGTACGTATTGTTGATCAACAATTAGAAATTGATATGGCCGAGTATGTACTTACTCACGTATTGGCGCAAAAGCTACAATTAAAAGAATATTATCAAAAACAAGCTGCAACGCAATGGAAACCCAAGCGAGTATTAAGCTATAACAGAGTGGCTATTTTAGGCTTTGGTCAATTAGGTCGAGCCTGTGCGCAAAGACTCGTTGATAATGGCTTTAGCGTGAGCGCGTGGGCACAAAGCCATAAAGACGTGAATAACGTGACCATGTATTATGGAGAACATGGGCTAAACGAAATGCTGCCTAATACAGATTATTTAGTGTGCTTATTACCGCTGACCGAAAACACGGCCGGAATTATTAACAAAGATTTATTGGCTAAATTACCCGCCCATGCAGTATTAGTAAATGCGGCACGCGGCCAGCACGTAATAGAAGCTGATTTATTACAGGCACTTAATAGTGACCGTTTACGCGCCGCCACGCTTGATGCATTCGATCAAGAGCCATTACCAAGTGAGCATCCATATTGGCTGCATCCTAAAATAACCATAACACCACATTGCGCTGCATTATCAGATGTTAACTGCGTTATTGAACAAATTGAAGTGAGTATTCAATGCTTAACTAATGGCACACCACTTAAAAACCGGGTTGATAGAACCAAAGGCTATTAGCCACGAAGAAAATGATTTGGTAAACATCTTGTTAACAGGTGTAATTTTTATTATTGTATGAAACTTATTCTTACTAATAAAAATAATATCGAGAATACTATGAAGTCTAATCAGGGCGGCGTTAAATTAAGTTTAGTGGTTATATCTATTATAATTTTAGGAGTATCGGCATGGTTTAACCAAGCAAATGCTTGCGAGCTTGCGCTAATACTCTATTAAAACAAAACCTATGCTGAGTTTTTATCAAACCTAGCATAGGTTTTTTGCTATAAGCACTAAAATTATCTCCTTAATTAGTTATCTAATTTAAGTCCTCAGTATGCTGCTTGTTGTATCACACCACAATTTCATTCTTATATTGCTAATAGTTATCGGGTTAGTCCAGATTGACGATGATAGTTGCTCAGCGTCAGCCTTATGCTGGGTGCTAAATTAATAAGCACGACATCGGAGATAAGAATGACGACAGCACCTAAGTACGTAGAAGGGCATAACCTGTTACGCGGGAAATCGGTTTTAGTAACGGCCGCCGCAGGCGCGGGCATTGGCTTTTCAGCCGCATTACGTGCAGCCGAAGAAGGGTGCCGGGCATTAATGATATCTGACATTCATCCACGTCGTTTAGATGAAGCTGTAGCTAATATAAAAGCGCAAACAGGTTTGCAACAGGTATTTGGCCAATTGTGCGACGTAAGCCAAGAAGAACAGGTTCAGGTATTGATCAATGCAGCAGAGGATAAACTCGCAGGTGTTGATGTGCTTATTAATAATGCAGGACTAGGTGGTCAAACCGCTGTAGTAGATATGAGCGACGAGCAGTGGAGTAAGGTGATGGACATTACTCTTACCGGTACATTTCGTATGACCCGTGCAATGCTGCCATTTATGCAACAACGCAAGGCAGGTGTAATCATTAATAATGCTTCAGTATTGGGTTGGCGAGCACAAAAAGAGCAAGCACATTACGCCGCTGCTAAAGCCGGTGTTATGGCATTTACTCGCTGCTCGGCATTAGAAGCTGCTGAGCATGGAGTGCGAATTAACGCGGTATCGCCATCAATCGCTTTACATGAATTTCTTAAAAAAGCCTCAAGTGCCGACGTACTTGAGCAATTAGCCTCAAAAGAAGCCTTTGGTCGTGCTGCCGAAGTATGGGAAATCGCCAACGTGATGATGTTTTTAGCCAGCGATTACTCGTCTTACATGACGGGCGAAGTTGTGTCTGTTAGTTCACAGCGTGCTTAGGGGGGCAAAATGGCAAATAAAATAATTACTAGCAAAACGCAATTACTTGCTTCAACCGGACTTGATTTAGGCGTAAGCGACTGGATTGCAGTAGAGCAAAGCCGTATTGATATGTTTGCCGAGGCAACGGGAGATCATCAATGGATCCATGTCGATCCCATTAAGGCTGCAGAAGGCCCATTTGGCGCATGTATTGCGCATGGTTATTTAACCCTGTCATTAGTTAATTATTTTTTACCTCAGTTGGTAGATGTGCAAAATATAAGCATGGGAGTTAATTACGGCTGCGATAAAGTACGCTTTCCTAATGTGGTTACAGCGGGCAGTAAAGTACGCGGCACAGGGCAAATAATTAGTGTGGAAGAAGTTAAAGGCAGTGTGCAAGTGATCACGCGAGTAACCATTGAAGTGGCAGAGCAACAAAGGCCAGCCTGCGTGGTAGATACCATTAGCCGTTACTCGTTTGTCTAAATGTTTTGGTTAAGCACGACTAAAGCATAACACTTAAACAGCTAGCGGTTATGTTACAAATAATAGTATTAAATTGCTTAATATAAGAGTGCAATTTAAGAATAACGGTTATTGATAAAAGGTTGGATTTAATTACACAAACGAGGGGTAACATGGTCAATACTGATACGCGTTATATTATTTGGTTGCTGGATTTTTTATCTAGCTTGGGAATGGATACCAACACCATTGCTGCCAACAATGGTATCAGTCGCAGTGAGCTCCACAAACCTAATGTGCTCATTAATGCTAAACAGCATCGAGGTTTACTAACTGATGCACAGCAGTGTTATGAGGGCAGCGATCTTGGACTCATATTAGGTTTAAAACGCTCTATTGCTACCCACGACCAACTTGCATATTTAATGATGAGCAGCGCGACGCTGCGCGATGCCAGCCATATTGGGCTTAAATATCAAAATTACTCAGGCCGCTTTTCTGGTAATTTAGTAGTGACCTCCTTTAGTGAAATTCAAGCCGAAGGCTGTTATCAAATTGACGCTAAAGCTGAGCTGGGTGAATTGCGTGTATTAGCAATAGAAGATTTACTTGCCAATATAGTCACGACTTGTCGTTGGGTGCTTGGTCAAGCATTGCCTATTACTAAACTACGTTGTAATTATCCGGCGCCAGTTCATGCTGAGTGTTACCAAGCCATTTTTAATTGCCCCGTCGAATTTGATGCCCAGTAACCCAGCTATTTTTTGATGCTGCGATTTTGGATCAACCACTCCCGCAGTCGAGCCCAGAAAGTGTCAACTTTTATAAAAAACTGTGCGAAGAAAAAAGCATTACTCGAAATCATGGCGACATAGCATGGCGCTTGTCGCAAATTATTGTTGAAGATCCTGCCAGTCCTCCATCGCTGCACGATGCAGCACTAAAGCTGCATTGTAGTTGCCGTACCTTGAGCCGTAAGTTATTGGCGCAAGGTTGGCGCTATCAACAATTAATCGATCAAGTACGAGAGATACATGCGCGGCGACATTTGAGCGATCCTACGTTATCAATCACTCGCATTGGTCAGCAACTTGGGTATGCCGATAGTTCGGGGTTTCATCGCGCTTTTAAAAAATGGACTGGGTTGTCGCCAAGTGCTTTTCGCCATGCGTTATTTGCGGTGCGCTAATCGCTAGTTAATGGCTAGATCGGATAACAACTTGGCGCAATGAGACAAGCTTTATTAACCACTCAGACCTATTATTTTAACCATGATTTAACATGTTTATTTTGCACAGCAACAGGAAGGTATAATAATAATGAAAAAATATGATGGCCTTAATCAATCAATGCTAGAGCGCTTTGCAACTCGTCCGGGTCGCAAAGAATTATTACCAGAGTTAAGCGAAAAAGCGCAAGTTGCGCTTATGTGTCGCATGCTTATTCGTGAAGGATGGGATGAGCATATTGCAGGGCATGTTACTTACCGATTAGAAAACGGTAATATTTTAACTAATCCATGGGAGCTCGCTTGGGGGGAGTTAACCGCCAGCGATATCGTTACGCTAGACCCAAAGGGGAATGTGCTTGATAGTGATTGGAATGTGACCCCAGCGATAGGTTTGCATTTACAGCTGCACGCAATGCGACCTGATGTACATGTTGTTATTCACAATCATCCGCATTGGAGTGGTATTTGGGCTTGTATGCAAAAAGTGCCGCCAGTATACGACCAAGCAAGTGCTTATTGTGGTGTTGAATTACCACTTTATGATGAATATGAAGGCACCTTTGAAAACGAAGCAACTAGCTTATCAGCAGTTGAAGCGCTCGGTGATGCTAAGTGGGCATTACTGGCAAACCACGGCTCGTTAGTGGTGGGTAAAAATCTGCGCCAAGCACACCTAGAGCAATTACTTTAGAGTGGCGCAGTAAACGCGCGTATGAAGTGGAATTAGCAGGTGGCGGGCGACCATTAAGTGATGAAGAAGTTAAAAAAGTGTCTATTGCTGACGACAACGGTTTCCCTTTTGTTTGGGAAGCAATGGCGCGCAAAGAATTACGCCTAGATCCAGGTTTAGTCGACTAAATTTGTCGGATTCACTTAGCTAAGTAGAAGGAATAAAAAATGAAGCTTACAGTAACTCCGCTTGATAATGTTGGCGTAGAAGTGTCGGGTTTCGATATTAACGAGCCACTTACCGATGAAATAAAAGCTGAACTAAAAGCACTATGGTACGAACACGCTATTTTAGTGTTTCGTGATCAGGATATTAGCCCTGAAAAGCAAATTGAGTTTAGTCGCATTTTTGGCCCGTTAGAATTACATCCGTTAAAAGTTACCACCAGTGATAAATATCCAGAGTTATTTGTGCTACAAAATGGTGGCCCTATGGATAAGTTTCAAACTGCTTTTTATAAAGGCGAAGAAATTGTGGGTCGGTTAGATTGGCACATGGATTTGCATTATACAGCGCGTCCAAATCATGGTGCACTGTTGCGCGCTGTGGTGGTGGTGGTGGTGGCAGCAGAAGATGGCATGACCGGTTTTGGCGATTTAGCAAAAGCGTACGATGCACTCGACGACGACACTAAAGCTTTAATTGAACAGCTAGAAGTGGTTTACAGCTTTAGTATGCAGCGCCGCCATATGCGCTACGTTAACTTAGACGGTTATGAGCCTGGCCCTAACAGCCCAACAAAACCAACCGACATTGGCTTTCCTGACTTTTCAGACGCTGCTTACCCTATGGTAGTTACACACCCGATCAGTGGCCGTAAAGTACTTGAGGTGGTAGAGCAGTTTTTAGATAGAGTTGTTACTCCACAGCAATTTGGTTTATCGAATGATGAATCTATAGAGCTACTTGAGCGATTTGTTGCGCATGTACAAAAGCCGGAATTTACTTACTTTCATAAATGGCGCGAAGGCGACATGGTACTGTGGGATAACTGGCGTGCAATGCACTGCAATGCACTGCAATGCACTGCACTGCACTACCGGCACTAAGCCTGGGATCAATCGCGTTATTAACCGCACCACCATTGAGGGCGATATAACGCTTGGCCGTGTGTTAAAAACAGAATAACTTTACATCTATTGCAGCAGCTTAAATTAACCAGCTGCTGCTTTTTTATATCTTTCATTAATACTTACCAGCCTCTACACGACATTTCAATCTGCTAATTTTTAATCTATAGCATGCACTTAATATACTTGCGTTTAATACGCAGATTTATTACCTAAGCAGAATAAGTAAGTTAAACCGTTACGCTGTTTGCTATAACGGTTGTTAAATTAAGTGCTAGGGCGTGTTTATTTTTCGAGGTTAAATTGGCAGGTGCTTAGCGGCGCTGCGCCCAGCGAGCCTGCCAAAAAAAGTGGCATCTCCAACCGACATACCACTGGCATATCCCTTGGCTGTACGTGGTAATCCCGCGGTGGCTCGACCAGCAGCATAAAGCCCACTTATTATTTCATTGTCTAAATTAACCACTTCACCCGTAGTGAGTGTTTTTAGCCCACCAAGCGTAAATATGAGCGGGCCTTTGGTGCCGGGCATAATTACAGCAGTCATTTCACTTGCAGAGTATTCTAATAAGGCAAAAGGGGGCTTGTTTAACGGTTTTAGCCACTCGGCGGTTTTATGAAATAGTGGGTCTTGTTTATTACTGGCGTGCTGATTAAAGTAGCTAACAGTTTGCTCAAGCATACCGGCCGGGAAGGGCGCTTCACTGGCAACTTCTGCTATGCTATCGCCAGTGGCAACAATGGCTGCACGTTGTAAATAATGCGACGCCTCAAAATCCTCTTCTTGTACTAACAAATAAAACTTTTGCTCAGCTTGTTGGCAAGAATAATGCGCCAATCTGGCTAAATACGCATCTTCATTTATATAACGCTGACCGTGTTTATTTAGTAAAATACCGTAGGTTAGCTTTGCTGGTGGATAGAGCGGAAACGACATAAAAGCCTGTTCCATATTAATTGTTTGCCCGCCGACTGCTTGGCCTAATTGAATACCATCCCCCATATCGAAGGTGTTGCCATAAGGTATGCAATACTCAAGTAGATCAGGCATGTATTGACGTGTCATGGTGTCGTTCATTACAAAGCCACCGGTGGCTAATACCACACCACGAGTTGCACGAATCGCAATTTCTCGGTTGTCGCGCTTAGCAATTACGCCGCAAACACGATTGTTTTTATCTACTAATAAAGCAATAGCGCGACAATCATTAATTACCTCAGCGCCCGCGCCTGCGATGCGCTGCATTATGGCATCCATAAATATTTTACCGCCTTCGTCGCCCACTTTAGAGGGCACGTGACCGCGTGGAACGGGCTTAGCAATGGTATTAAAAGGGTGAGCTTTTTCATTACCGGTAAATAATAACGACTCATCACTGAGTGGCACTACTGTACGCTCTAAAAAGGCTGCGCGTTTATAAGGTACACCAAGGGATTCAACCCAATCAAAATGTCCTGCAGCGCCTTGTGCATAACAACGCATCTTATCTTCATCGCCATACGGGCCAAGTGCTTCGCGTAAATAAGCCAGCATGTTTTCGGTGCTATCTTCTAAACCTAACTCTTTTTGTAATGCAGTGCCGCCACTGCCGCCTAAATACATTTCACAGCTTGATAATGCAGTCGAGCCACCCCCAGCACTGGCACGTTCTAAAATAGTAACCTTAGCACCTAAGGTTACAGCTTCTAGTGCGGCGGCGGCTCCTGCGCCGCCATAACCGCACACGAGTACGTCGGTGCTAATATCAAAGTGGCTAATCGATTCAAAAGCGCGAACTTTGTGTGTGCTTAGTATTGGGTTCATGTTATATCCTTATAAGTATTTAATATTTAGTGTTTAAAACTTGCCATTGCGCATCATGGCGTCCATACCACCATCTACATAAATAATGCTGCCATGCACAAAAGAGGCTTGGGCTGATTGTAAAAAACTGACCGCATCGGCAATTTCACTTGGCTGACCATTGCGACCAATAGGCGCAACAAAGTTACGTACGGCTTCGCCAAAACGTGGATCTTGCTTAGAGGCTTCGTGCAGTGGAGTTTCAATTGCACCGGGAGCAACTAAGTTAATACGCACGCCGGTACTCCCCGTTTTAACGGCTAAACGACGACAATGCACAGTGAGTGCGTATTTAGATGCCGAATAGGCTATTTGTGGTTGGCCAAGCTCATCTGCCAGTGCGCGAGCGGCTGGCTCGTCATTGTTGAGCATTAACTCAATAATAGGGTGTGGATCTGCCACTTGTTGACTAGCGGCCACTGAGCCAATAACGGTAATAGCTGGCTGCTCACCTTTGGCGAGTGCAGGTTGAAGTAATTCAATTAACTCGGTTGAGCCAAAATAATTAACCGAAACCACTAAACTGCTACTTGGTGCGGTAACGCCAAGGCCCGCGCAACAAACCAGGCCATCTAGTTTACCATTGGCTAATTTGATAACTTGCTCTGCGGCATTAGCGCGACCTTCAGGGGATGATAAATCGGCATTAACTTCGGCTTGATGGCGGTCTATGCCGATCACAGTATGACCTGCTGCGCGTAGTTTTTCACAAACGGCGGCGCCAATCCCTGATGCTGAACCTGTAACTGCGGTAACTGACATAATAAACTCCTAGCATTATTGGTTAATAGTAATTAAAACAAAGTTTAATTTACTGAATGGGTTTTATGAGTTGTTTTGCTTGATAAGATTTTAATTTAAACAGTAAAAATACCGATATTAATGTTGTACTCGTACTAATAAGTAAAGCATAACGTAAGGATTCAACACCGGCCACCTCCCTAAATACTTCACTAAGCACGCCCACCAACATAGGCCCAACACCTATGCCTAAAAAAGTAATCAGCACGGTTTGCATTGAAATAGCCAATGCCCGCTGAGTACCCGGTACAATTGAAGTGAGTAATGTGAGACAAGGGCTAACCCACCATACAGAAAAGAAACTCGCTAAGGTGCAAAACAGCATAGCAAACGGAATACCGGCAAAAAATAGGTCATCGCCTAAGCCTTTAGGCCATAAAAAATATATAACAATAAATACCCACCCCAGTATATGGCCTAGTATAGGTAGCCATAAAACACCTTTTCGCCTGGCGATTCTATCAGCCAAATAGCCACTAGAAAGTATTCCAATCGCTGCCGCACCGCCGCCAAAAAAGCCTGCCATCATGCCGGCTTGGCTCAGTGTTAAGTCGTGGCTGCGTACTAAAAAAGTGGCATTCCACATGCCAAACGCATTTGCGCCTAACGTTGCAATGGCGCTTGAGCAAACTAATAGTCGATAATCTTTGCGCTTTAACAATGCTTTTGTTGATGCTCTAAAACCTGTGGTTAGTGCAGGCTGCAGCGGTGAAGTTGGAGAGCTAATGGCATCATCGTATTGACCGCGTTTAGGTTCGGGCATCACAAAAAATAGCAAAAAAGAAATAAACAAAGCGGGAGTAGAGATAATAAAAAAGGTTTCTCGCCATCCATACAGCTCTACCCAATATGCACCTAAGGTAAGCGCAATAATGGCGGCAAAGGTAGCGCCAGAGGTAAAACAGCTAATCGCAAATGAGCGTCGCTCAACCGGGTAACTGTCCGAAAGTAACGATAAAGAGGCCGAAGTAACCGGTGCTTCAGCTACTGCCACCAACATACGCATTATTAGCAAGTATTTGTGGCATTGATACCGACGTTGCCACCATCGCTAGTACCAGTGGCCGTGCAATTGAAGGCACCGAAATAGCAATAATGTCTGAGCAGGGTGAAATACTCGGTGCTAATGAAACTGGCGAAATTTGTATTCGTGGTTTTCATGTAATGAAAGGGTATTTTGAGCAACCACAAGCAACCGCCGAAACCATAGATAAAGACAATTGGCTGCACACCGGCGATGTTGGGCATTTAGATAAAAATGGCTATTTAAGCATTACCGACAGACTAAAAGATATGTACATTTCGGGCAGATTTAATTGTTATCCGGCAGAAATAGAGGCAGTACTTATTGAGCACAGCGCTATTGCACAAGTTGCAGTGGTAGGAATTAAAGATGAGCGCATGGGAGAAGTTGGCTGTGCATTTATTACTTTAAAATCATCAGCAGAACTTGATGAGGCAACGTTAATGACTTGGTGTCGTGAGCGCATGGCAAATTATCGAGTGCCCAGAAAAATCAAAATAATTGACGCAATGCCAGTAAATGCTTCTAACAAAGTAGTTAAAGCAGAACTGATAAAGCATTTTTTGCAACAGTAAAATTTTAGAAGGAGCAAACATTTGGAATTTTCATTTACCGAAGAGCAGAAAATGATCCGCGATACTGCGCAAGCCTTCTTAGCTGAAGTATCGTCATCGAATACAATATGCAGCGCAATGGACACTGAGCAAGGCTTTGATCCACAAATATGGCAACGTATTTGCGAAGAAATGTACTGGCAGGCAATTCATATACCGGAAGAATATGGCGGCATGGGACTAGGCTATGTAGATTTGGTGGTTATGCTGGAGCAAATGGGACGTTATTTATTATGTTCGCCGTTTTTTTCAACCGTGTGTTTAGCCAGTAATGCCTTAATAGTTGCCGGCACTGATGAGCAAAAGCAACAATATTTAACGCAAATATGTGAAGGTAGTTTAACCGCTACGCTTGCCTATACCAGTAAAAATGGCCAGTGGGACGCAACAGCAGTGCAAGGCATTGGAACTGCACAGGGCGATGATTATGTACTTAATGGCACATATCGTTATGTACTAGATGGCCACACGGCGCAATTATTAATAGTTGCCGCACGTAGTGAAGGCAGTGAGGGCGAGCAAGGAATAAGTTTATTTGCAATAGACTCGGACACCCCTGGAGTAAAGCGCACTTGGTTGCCAACTATGGATCAAACACGTAAACAGGCAGAAATAGTGTTTGATAATGTGCGAGTGAGCAGCAGCCAATTAATGGGCGAGGCAAATAATGCTTGGCCACAGCTAAATAAAGTATTGCAACTAGCTGCTATAGCCATTGCAGCAGAGCAAGTAGGTGGCTCGCAACAAGTATTAGATTTAACTGTAGAGTACACCAAAGAGCGAGTGCAGTTTGGTAGGCCTATAGCGGGTTTTCAAGCAGTTAAACACCAAGCGGCAGATATGATGCTGCGTACCGAGGTGGCGCGCTCAGCCGTTTATTACGCTGCGTGCGTAGCAGAGGAGGCGCTCAGTGGTGGTTTGTTGGCCGATGAGTTAGGCGAAGCAGCCAGCGTAGCTAAGTCGTATTGCTCAGAAGGCTACTTTAAAAATGCCGGAGATGCGCTGCAACTTCATGGTGGAGTAGGGTTTACCTGGGAATATGACGTGCACTTATATTTTAAACGAGCCAAATCGTCTGAGTTATTTTTAGGTGATGCAGCTTATCATCGTGAACACGTCGCAGCATTGTTATTAGATTAAACGGCTGCTAAAAAAGGTAAAACAGATGAAATTAAGTTTTAGTGATGAAGACGAAAAATTTCGCGCCGAAGTGGCACTTTGGCTCTTTGAGAATTTAGTGGGTGAATTTGAGCAGCTTAAATTTCGCGGTGGCCCAGGGGATGAACACATGTTTCCTCTGGAGCGTAAAAAGTGGGAACAAAAGCTCGCGCAAGGAGGTTGGACCTGCATTGGTTGGCCTAAAGAATATGGTGGCCGAGGGTGCTCTATTGAGCAGCAAGTTATTTTTAATGAAGAATATGCTCGCGCCGGTGCGCCGGGTCGTGTTGGGCATATAGGTGAAGGGCTTGCTGGGCCAACGTTAATTGCCTTTGGTAGTGAAGCGCAAAAACAAAAATACTTGCCAGGCATTGCAGCCGGAACCGCACTTTGGTGCCAAGGTTATTCTGAGCCTAGTGCAGGCTCAGACTTAGCTAATGTTAATACCAAGGCACATTTTGACGAAGCCAAAGGTAAGTGGATTATTAGCGGGCAAAAAGTGTGGACATCGCTTGCGCATGAATCTGACTATATTTTTGTTATAGCGCGTACTAACCCAAATTCTAGCGCTCACAAAGGGCTAGGCTTTTTCTTAATGAAAATGGATCAGCCAGGTATTGAAGTGCGTGGCATAAGGCAGCTTACCGGCACCTCTGAGTTTAATGAGGTATTTTTTGATCAAGCCGAATGTGATGCCGACGATATTGTAGGGCAACCAGGTGAAGGCTGGGCTATTGCTATGGGTTTACTTAATTTTGAGCGTGGCGTGTCGACCTTAGGTCAGCAAATGCAGTTTCAAAATGAGCTTAATCAAATTATTGATATAGCCAAAGCCAATGGTAAAAGCCAAAATCCAACTATTCGCCAACGCATTGCTGACGCTCATATAGGGCTTAAAATAATACGCTACAACAGTATGCGTATGCTCTCAGATACAGGTGATGGCGGCTTACAAAAAGAAGCGCTGATCTATAAGTTATTTTGGGCAACATGGCACCGTGATTTAGGCGAACTGGCAATGGATGTACTTGGTCCCGAAGCCGAAATACTAGAGTCAGGCCCTTATACATTAACCCGTTTACAGGCTATGTATTTGTTTGTTCGCTCAGATACCATTTATGGTGGCACTAACGAAATACAACGTAACATTATTGCTGAACGTGGCTTAGGTATGCCCAAAGAGCCTAAAATAACCGCATAAAATAATTGTATTACTTAACCTGATGTAACGGATAAAAAATCGCTTAACCAGCACATCAGGTTACTTATTTTATTGCTCATTACGACTGGGCTGGTGGGGTTATTTTTAGCGAAGGCTGTGAGTTCAAAAATTAACTAAAGAGTAAGAAGGGCTGTAAAGCTAAGCCCGCTTAATCAGCGGGCTTTATTTGAATACAGTAAGGACGTTAAAACTACTGCGAGGCATAGGCATTGGCGCGTCGGTTAGTCCCCCATTAACACCAAAAATTTCACCAGTGATATAGCCCGCCGCGGGCGAGGCTAAAAATAGCGCACAAGCCGCTACATCTTCAGGCTGACCTAAGCGATTCATAGGTGTACGTTTAACAATAGCCTGCTCCATTTCATCATTCATTACGCCTTTAAGTGCTTCGGTAAGGGTTGAGCCTACGCTAATTGCATTAACGCGCACTTTAGGTGCAAAATCTTGCGCTAAATTAAGCGTCATAAAATTTAATGCCGCTTTGGCGATGCCGTAACTGATAAAGCCGGGCTGAGCTAACTGCCCAGCTACCGATGAAATATTAATAATACTGCCTTGGCCACTGGTATTTACCATGTGCGGGGCACTAATACGTGACAAATCAAACGCGGTAGCGGTATTGAGCTTAAAGCAATTTTCTAACTCTGCTGCGCTGCTGCTAAGTGTAGGCTTAATTGCGCCTGAGCCACCGACGTTATTGACTAAAATATCGAGTCGGCCAAAATGCTCAATTGTTTTATCAACTAATGACTGTCGTTGTTGCTCATCAAGTACATCGCACGCAACGACTAAAGTGCGGCTGCCGCGTTGGCGTATTTGCGCTGCTGTTTGTTCAATATCTTCGATGGTTCTGGCAGTGACTACAATATCGGCACCCGCATCGGCTAATGCCAGTGCTATGGCAGCACCTATGCCACGCCCTGAGCCGGTAACAATAGCGACTTGGCCATCGAGGCGAAATCTATCGAGTATAGACATTAATATCTCCTTACTTAAATTAGACTAACATGTTGCTGTGCAAATTAAGGTTGCCTTACAGGCATACCTCAAATAAACCCGCAGCACCCATGCCACCGCCAATACACATGCTCACCACAACATATTTAACACCGCGACGCTTGCCTTCAATAAGGGCATGGCCCACCATACGCGCACCACTCATACCAAAGGGGTGGCCAATGGCGATAGCGCCGCCATTAACGTTAAGTTTATTGTTATCAATACCTAGGTAGTCGCGCGAATAAATAAGCTGACACGCAAACGCTTCGTTAATTTCCCACAAACCAATATCATCAATTGATAAACCATGTTGTTTTAATAGCTTAGGAATAGCATATACAGGGCCAATACCCATTTCATCGGGCTCGCAACCTGCAACCGCCATACCACGAAACACACCCATTGGCGCTAAGCCTTTTCGTGTCGCTAATTGTGAGTCCATTACCACGCAGGCTGATGCGCCATCAGATAACTGACTTGCATTACCTGCTGTAATAAATTCACCTTGTGAAATAACGCGACCATCTTTCCACACCGGTTCTAAGCTTTGTAGGCTCTCAAGAGTTGTAGAAGGGCGGTTGCCTTCATCTTTAGCTAGTAATACGTCCTCAAAGGTCACTTCTTTGGTTTCGCGGTTAAATACTGATTTAGTAGATGCCATTGGCACAATTTCGTCATCAAACAGGTTGTTTTTTTGCGCCGCAGCAATACGCAGTTGCGACTGTAAGCTGTACTCATCTTGCGCTAAACGTGAAATGTTGTAGCGCTTAGCAACCACTTCTGCCGTTTCGATCATCTGCATATAGGCATGCTCTGAATGCGACAGTACTTTTTTTGAAATATTACGATAAGTATTTTTGTGTTTGTTTTGCACCATAGAAATAGATTCAACGCCACCGGCAACCACAATATCCATTGAACCAAGCATAATATTTTGCGCCGCAAAACCTATACTCATTAATCCAGATGAACACTGACGGTCAAGAGTCATACCCGGCACGCTATTAGGTAGGCCTGCAGCGGTCGCTGTTAAACGGCCCAAGTTATAGCCTTGAGTACCTTGCTGGGCTGCACAACCAATGATCACATCATCAACCTCAGCACCATCAATACCCGCGCGTTTAACGGCTTGCTCAACTGCATGACCTGATAATGCAGGCGCTTCGGTATCGTTAAAGGCACCACGAAAGGCTTTGCCCATAGGCGTTCTGGCGGTAGAAACTATAACTGCTTCGCGCATGATTATTCCTTTTTTATTTTGAAGTGCAAAGGCACTCTTACGGTTAAATTTTAGCTAGGTAATAATGCTGAGTTGCTGCAATAACACGTGTGTATTGGTTAAATTAGTCAGATTAATTGCAATTATTACCACGGGTAAAAATAGAGTTTTCCATATCTACATTAACCCTTATCGCGTCACTGTGAACATCGACCATTTGAGGTAGACAATAACTAATTAGTAAAATAAAGAGAATTAGTAATTGGTTTGTACTGCTTATTAATTCGCTTATTGGGCGAGTTTAGCTTTAATAGTGATGAGTAAAGCAAGACAATATTTGCCGCGGATTTTAGAAAGGGAAACAGTTACAAACGGAATTGATTTTAATGAATTTACGTTGTGGTTCCTGCAATTTATTGAAAGTAGTTAGGGTATATTGACCGTTCATGGTTGAACCTTTTTCACTCTAGGGGGCTTTAATCGCGGTGCGAAATTTGTAACCTAGTATGCTCGGTAACTGTTTTTCCCTTATTCTACTAGCTTAAAACCAAGTAAAAATAAGTAAAAACGAGCAAAGCTTCCGCCGCTCACCTATACCCATGTAGATAAAAATAGTTCATCACCCTTGGCAAAACTACTCGATCAGCGTGTGTTTGGCATTTATACGTCGATATCACCTAGTTTGTGGGGAATAACGACATTACATAGGCTCTGTCTAACCTAAAAGCCAAGCAAATTGCTAAAAATTAAACCTTAGATGGTAAACAGGCTCTAATTAAAAAGAATTTTTTAAGTGGGAAAGTTGTTTTTTATTAATTAAACAGGCTAAAAAAACACATGAAATGAATGAAAAGTGAACGAGGTATTTAATTATGTTTAGCTAATAGAGTTTATAAAAGTTATTAGGATCAAATAAAGACAGTTTATTTTTTGTTTACCTAGTTTTACGTTGTTTATAAATTATAAACACATATTTTACACACCATTAAAACGGTTTTTAATTTATGGGTCGTTGAGGCTTGTGAATTGTTTAGTACGCATATTTATAAAAATTAAGTACTAATACTATTACATTTAATTGCAGGATTGTTTGATAAGTAAGCAAATGAAAACTCACTAAACCGTTATTTTATCTTAAGATTAAATCGTCTTACCGAAGTTGCTCAAAGGAAATGGCAATAATGAAAAAATATCTAGGTTATTTATTATGTTGCTTTGCATGTAATGCATATAGCAACGATGAAGTAGCACTTACTTTAGTTGGGTACATTTCACCTAAATGTGAGTTCACGGCAGAAAATAAAAACTTAATTATTTCTTCAGATGGCTTCGCTAATACAGAGTTAGCAATTAATTGTAACTCACCTATGCGGGTATCTATGCTGTCAGAAAACGGTGGTTTGCGCCACCAGCAGGGTACTCACTTAAATGCTTATAACGTTAACTTGTCAATTGCAGATGCTAATCAAAGTATGTCTGTTTCGTCACAGACCCTAACAGTATCACAAACATTTAATGTTGATAAAATTTTATTTAACAGTGTAGCAAAACTACAGTTAGAGCTAGTAGACCCTTTAATTTATGCAGGAAATTACCAGGATGTTATTCGCATAGAAATGACGCCATCTGCAGTCTCTGGTGGTGTGCGGTAAACCATTAATTATTAAACATAAACATATGTCACATGGAAAAGGAATATAACAATGAAAAAGTTAATCGTATTATCAGCAATCGCAGCACTTACATCAGGTGCAGCACTAGCAGACAGCATAAACTTAGGCGCGGCTGTACAGTCTGTGTGTGGAGTTAGTAACACAGAGACTGTTAAATATTTTCCAGCTCTAGCGCTCGGTGATAGTGCTACAGTTAATTTTAATCTTCAGTGTAATGATGTAAACGGCGCAACAATATCGCTAACAACTTCAGAAGGGCATTTACAAAATGCGGATGATGAAGATCAGGGCATTGGTTATACTGCAGCATTAAGTGCAGGTCCATTTGCGTTTACTTTAACTGCAGATGATGGCGCAAATAATCAGTCTGTATCACAAAGCCAAGCTGGTACACCGGCAATGGCTGGAGGTACTATAGCGGGGACAATTTTAGTTACAGTTACACAAACACCTACATGGTCAGGGACGTATGCAGATACGCTTACATTAGGTATAACAGCTAATTAATTCGTCACTTTAAAAGGCAGTTTTTAACTGCCTTTTTATTATTTAGAGGGAATTTTATGCGTTTATTTATAATTTTTATTTTATTTACAGCTTCTTACTCGGCATTGTCTTTTCAAGTACAACCTATGGTTGCAGAGGTACAACCTATGGGGAGCCAATCGCAACAAACAATACGCATAGCAAATACATCAGTAAATCCTTTAACTATTGAAATTACAGCATATGATTTATTAATAACGGATCAAGGAGATGAGTCGTTACGTGAAAATGAAGATGACTTTTTAATTATACCTATGACAACTATTATTCCTGCAGGAAAAAGCCAGTCAGTTATTGTTAGGTATATTGGTGAGCCTGTACTTTCCGCTTCAAAAGCTTATCGTTTAATGATTGATCAAGTAAAAGTTAATTTACAAGATGATAATACATCAGGTGTTGGTATGAGCTTGAGCTTTAGAACGTTACTTAATGTGGTTCCGCAAGGAGCAGAAGCCAAGTTAATGATTAAAAGTAAAGCACAAGCAGCAACTGGTGAGTGGAAAGTATTATTAGAAAATACCGGCAATAAATATATTCGCTTATCGCAAGCACAGTGGGTAATTAAGGGTAATAATGAAAAATTTGTGCTTGAAGGAGAAAGCTTAAGTAAAGCGTTAAGTGGAAAGCTGCTTTTACCTAACTCAAGTCGAGAAGTAACAATAAAAATACCAGCGCAATTTAATGCAGAGCAAAGTGAGTTAGAGGTGCTGTTTTAATGTGTAGGCTGCTGAATTATTACTTATTATTATTTGTAATGTTAGCTTTGCCCGCCTACGCTTTAGAAGTAACGCCCATGGTAGTTACTTTTTCACCAAATGGCGTGTCAAATGGTGCATCTAGTTTAATACATAACCAGTTACCACGTGATATTGCCTTTGATATACAGGTATACGAAATTCAATTTACACAAGATGAACCACAACTAGTGCCGTTAGAAGATTC
The DNA here is from genome assembly GCF_040308885.1 of Pseudoalteromonas sp. 120-MNA-CIBAN-0494. Taxonomy (NCBI): domain Bacteria; kingdom Pseudomonadati; phylum Pseudomonadota; class Gammaproteobacteria; order Alteromonadales; family Pseudoalteromonadaceae; genus Pseudoalteromonas; species Pseudoalteromonas sp. 120-MNA-CIBAN-0494. Next base: position 147,128 of record NZ_JBEOOE010000001.1, on the reverse strand, counting down.
GCCATTGTGGGTGTTTCCGCCGTCATTATTTTTACAAGCGGGGCAAAGTCAGCGTATTCAATTTAGATGGCTAGATAAAGTACTGCCAACCACAGATAAAAGTTACCAAGTTAGCTTGATTGAGCAACCATTAAACGCTCACTTAGCAGACAAAGCATCGCAATTAACCATGCTGCTTAATGTGAACTTAATTGTGCATGTAGATCAACCACAGTTAACAGCAGATTTAGCCGTTGGAGAGTCTCATATTGAGGGAACAGACATTATGGTAAATATAATAAATAAAGGCCCAGGTGCGAGTCGATTAAGTGATTATGAGATCAAGTTAACTGATGAAAGTTCTGGAGTATTAATAGAGCGCATTTTAAAGCAGCAATTAAAGGCACAAGGGTATGACGTGTTTTTTGCACCTAATAGTAGCCACTATATAAAAATACCTAAACCAAAATCGATAAAAGAGGATAGTTTTAAAAGCTTACGCTTAGAATTGATGAGGTAATAAATATGCGTATATTTATTTGTTTATTATTAATTGTATTCACTCAAGTAAGCCTAGCAAAAATAAATCCATCTAACCGAACCATTGAGCTAAGTGTTGAGGCTGAGCTTAATAAAACAGATATTGGCAGAGTAACACTTGCTGTGGAGCCAGGTGATAATTTATTACTTAAGTGGAACGAAGTTGAAACAGTATTAAAGGAAGTGTTATACCCTGAAGGCCTTGCCATATTAAAAGCTAAGGTTGTTGATGGTTTGCTTAGCAAGCAAGCATTAGAAAAGTTTGGCTTTGTGGTTAACTTTGACCTAAGCGATTTTAGTTTAAAAATAAATGCCCCTCTTAATTTAACCCGCCCGCAAACATTAAGTTTAAAATCAGACTCTAGGCGACTAAAAGCTTCAGAAGTGGCTAATTTAAGTGGCTTTGTTAACCTGTATTCTAGCTACTTATATCAACAAAATAACAATACAGATACGACAGACAAACAGCTAGCCTTTCGTGCTGAAATGGTGATGAATTGGGGGGGCTGGGTAGTAGAAAATGAACTTGAGTACTTATCAGATGTTGAGGCAACATCATCAAATGTTAAACGTTTAGGCACACGCTTAGTGCATGACTTACCGTTAAAAGGCATGCGTGTATCAATAGGCGATAACTACAGCTCAGGAAGTTACTTTCAATCTACATCACGTATTTTGGGGATTTCACTTGCTCATGACTTCTCGCTAGTATCCGATAGGCCAATAAGACCCAGTGCCTCTAGAAGCTTTACTTTAGAAAGCCCATCTTCTGTAGAAGTATTGGTTGACGATAGGATTGTAAAGCGATTAAATTTAACTGCAGGCATATATTCATTAGATGATATACCGTTGAATGAGGGAAGTAATAATATAAGTTTGCGGATCACTGATATTGCAGGGGTAGTACGATACGTTAATTTTGATGTAACCACGGGCTTAGATTTATTTGCAGAGGGACAGCTAGAATATGAGATTCATATTGGAGTGCCATCGACATTAACCGATCAGCTAAATTACGATAATGACAGCCCATTGATAAGTACCTATCTTGATTATGGGGTATCGCCTAGTTGGACTATTGGCTTTACAGCGCAGGCAGATGAATTTATACAACAAGCAGGCTTTAAAAGTATTTATGCTGCCAATATTGGCCAATTTGCATTTGAAAATGCAGTGAGTTTTGGCGACGAAACAGGACACGCTTACCGATTGGTATATAGTAGCTTTACAGACAGAAGTGAATTACCACAAGATATTAGTTTTGGTTATGAGTACTCTACTGAAAACTTCCGTGCTGTAGGCTATCGACCTGATCTACAAGGTAGTGCTCGACTACGAGAACACTTTATTCAGGCAAACTATAGCTTTTTTAATAGCCCTACTTTACGTACTTCTTTTTTTGCCAACCTATCAAGAGCACATAATGAAGCTCAGTTTGATAAATCAGTAGGGTTAAGTTTATCTGGTGATTTAAGTAACAACCGTTGGCGTTATAGCCTAGGCGCTCAATGGGATGAAATAGCAGATAATGCAGAGTGGGGAATTAGGCTCTCTTTAACCTATAAGTTTAGTAATGATCGACGTTTAAAGTTATCTCACCAATCACGTAGAAACAAAACACGTTTAGAGTATACCCAAGATGCTAATCAACGTTATGTAGGTGCCTTTAGTTTAAGAACGGGAATTGAACATAATGACCAAAATGAAGCATTATTTGACTTAAACACACAATATAATGGCAACCGATTTTTAGCTAGTTTAGACCATGCTAGCTTTTATGAGCAATTAAATGCAAGTTCAGCTTATCATCAAAGTCGGGTTAGTTTTGCATCCAGCGTAGCATTTGCAGAAGATGATTGGGCAATAGGTAAGCCTATATACGACAGCTTTGCTTTAATTAAACCCCACTCGAGCCTAAAAGATAAAAAAATAACCTTGGGCCAATACAAAGATCAATACAGAACAAACAATGCAGATTTTGATACTATTTTATTACATGATATTAGCTCATACGATAATTCGGCTATTTCAGTAGATGTAGAAGATTTGGAGCCTGGGTATGATATTGGGGCGGGTTTAGTGGTGTTTTTCCCATCTTATCGCAGTGGGTATAGTGTAATGATTGGTACTGCTGCAAATATATCGGTTATCGCCACTTTACTAGATCAACAACAACAGCCGTTAGCATTACAAGTGGGTGTTGCTGTATGTTCAGATAATACTGAAAAACAATATAAGTTTTTTACAAATAAATCGGGTCGTTTTGCATTAACTGGGCTTACCCCTTGTAGCTATGAAGTGACATTAAATAATAGCGAAAAATCGCAATTTATTTTAGATGTAAAAGAAGGTGAGCAACTACAAAGAAAAGGAAAGATTTATGTACACTAAACAAACGGTTACCTTTATTAGCGGCTTAGCTTTATTACTTTTACCTTATATTAGCTACGCACAGTGTGATGCAAGGTTAAATAATATTGACCACTTATTTGATGACTTTGATCAGTACCATGCATTACAAAAAGTAGATGCAAAAAAGCAGCTGCGCATTAATGTAATAAATGACGAACAGTGCCAGCTACATATTATACTAACCAGTGAAAACCAAGCGCAGCTAAAAGGCGCTTTTCAAAGTATTGCTTATCAATTTCGCAGCGATACTCAGCAATTAGTCAGCTCATCAATTAGTCGTTTACAACTAGTAGAGTCAGCGGCTGAAGTTGAACTTTTGATCCCATCGGGTACACCGGTAAAGGCAGGGTTATACACAGATAGATTGCAAATAAAACTTTATGATCAAAATAATCAGCTGCTCGATGAGCGTCAACTTGACATTGAAACAGATATTGCCCCAAGAACCAGCCTGTCGGTGCTTGGTTATAATACTTTTGCAAATATCATTAACTTAGGAGAGTTAATACCTCTGCAAGAATACGCTATGTTACCTAGCCTGCAAGTAGTGACTAATTCAGATGTTCGGCTGCGTGTTAGCTCTGATAATAAAGGTAAGTTAGTGCACAGTATGTATCAGCAACAATATGCGATAGATTATAATTTAGATTTGGCGGGTAATTGGTTAGGATTGAGTCAAGATACAAATAAAACGTTTTCATACGCTGGGCAAACTGTGTTTTTATTGCCACTTAAAATACAGTTAGCTGACTTTAAAGAGCAAGCCGCTGGTGAGTATACAGATACTATAAGGTTTCAAATTAGCCCACTTAACTATTAACTTTGTTTAAGTTTTTTTGACACCATGCAAGTGCTTGCTGCTTATTTTTAACGGCAATTTTTTGATACACTTTATGTAAATGAACTCGCACAGTTGCTTCGCTGATAAACAGGCTATCGGCAATAGCACTGGAGTGCATTCCTGAAAACAGTAAGTTTAAAACTTTAATTTCTTTACAGGTAAGGTTATTCGACTGCAGTGTTGTTTGTTGCTCGCTAGCCAGCATTTGCCTCATCCAACAATCAGTAACTGCGCGAGGAAACCAAAGTTCTCCCTTATTAATCGCTTCTAACCCTTGGTGAAAAAGAGCTTCGTCTGTATTAGCATAAAATAAGCCCTTTAAGTTAGGCCATTCTTTTAATGGAATAACATCACTGTCTTTAGGCACGTCAAAAATAACAAGCCCTTGGTGCTCATTTTTTAACATAAACTGATTAATTAGTTCATAGTTAGTGATAACGTTAAGTGCTTGATAATTTACCAGCAGTATATTGTATTGTGTCGCCACACAAAATAAAGAAGTATACCCGGAAGTATTTAAACACTTTATCTGTTTATTCGTTATATTTTCAATTGCCATAAATTTATTCCATATACTTAAGTATTACTACTATATTCCTAAGTTCAGTTAATATCAATGGTGAAATAATGTACAAATCGTTTGTTATTTAACTTAAATCGCTTGTTTAATTGTAGTATACGCAATAGGCTCTGTGGGTTTATTTACTTCCTCATTTTAATAATTTAAGGTGAATGGCGTTTTACTGAATAACTATTAGCGAGGAGTTGTGGCGCGGCAGGGTTTTTATTAATAAAATATTAGAAAATGATACATATCATCTTGTTTATATCATATAATTTACATCCAGAGGAAAGATGCTACAACGCATCTTTTTTTATGCCTACAATTTATATTTTATAAAAATGTAACGCATAACAAAACCTATACCCTTTGGAGATTATTTTTGAAATTACGCAACCTCTCACCGTTAAGCTTAGCAATTATTGCTGCACTCACTACCTCAGTAAATGCAGAAGAAACCAAAACAACAGCAAAGCAAGACGCATTTGAAAAAATAGAAGTAACCGCTCGTAAACGTACAGAAAGCTTATTTGAGTCTCCAACCGCAATTACATCAATTGGTGCAAACCTCATTGATAAAGCCAATATGAGTAATTTAGAAGATATTGGTAAGTATGTACCTAATTTAAATATTACTCGTTATGGCGTGGGGAACTCTGCACATGCATCTGTGTTTATTCGCGGTATAGGCCTTCAAGATCATGTTATTACTACCGATCCTGGTGTTGGGGTTTACTTAGATGGTGTGTATTTAGGCCGTCAAATGGGGTCAAATTTATCGCTACCGAATGTTGAGCGTGTAGAAGTATTACGTGGCCCTCAAGGTACTTTATATGGCCGTAATACTTTAGGTGGCGCGGTTAATGTAATAACCAAGCAACCAGGTGATGAAGGCATTTTAACAACGACTGCAAAAGTGGGTAGCCGAGGTCGTGTAGCAGGCGATATTTACTTTAATAACGCATTAACTGATGATTTGAGTATGTCGGCAAGTGCGTCTTACAAGCAGCGTGATGGGGTGGGTACAGCAGTTAATTTAGCTAACCCAGAAAAGGAAATTGGTGAAGAGCAAGAGTTTAGTGGCCGTGTTGCATTTAAATACCAAGCAACTAGCGACCTTGCATTTACTTTTTCTATAGATGGCGTTGATAACGAATCGGGCCAATCGCCTTATACAATTGAGCTTACCGCACCACTTGATCCAAATGATCAGAACAATGGCGATTTCCCATTATTAACACCAGATTTAATTCCGGCAAATCCAGATGATTTAGGCACAACCGTTGCGGGTATTGAATCAACTTCTTACTCAGGTTGGGGAACTTCATTTGCTGCTGATTGGGCAATTAACGACACTTATACAAGTAAGTTTATCTCAAGCTACCGTACCTCTGAGTATGAAGGTGGTTTAGATGATGATGCATCAGCGCTTAATTTATCTGAGTTTCCAGAGCAAGGTGGTGCTGATCAATACTCATTTGAAATTCAGTTAAACGCAACGTTTGACAACATGGACTTTGTATCTGGCTTGTACTTCTTTAATGAAGATGGCTTTACCCGTTCAGAAGACTTTGTATTTAGCCCATACAATACGCCAGACAGTTTTGGTTTCTTCGAAATAAATCAAGAAACCAACTCTTATGCTGCTTACTTTAATGCCGGCTACGATTTAACCGACGATTTAAGCATTGGTGGTGGCCTGCGCTACTCAAAAGATAAAAAAGAAGCGAATGCGATTTTTCCATCTTTTGCCGAACGTAAATATGTATCTGCAGACTTTGATGCTGTGACATGGGATATAAATGCTTCGTACCAGCTTAGTAATAATATGAATGTGTATGGTCAAGTTCAAAAAGGTTACCAAACAGGTGGCTTTCCACCGCGTCCATTTGGCGGGCCTGATCAGTTTTCATCATTTGATGAAACAAAAGCAATTAACTACGAAATTGGCTTAAAAGGCCAAGTACACGAAAATGTATCTATGATGTTGGCTGTATTTGTAACTGACTACACAGATTTAGCGCTGCCATTTTCAGACCCTACTTCGGGCGGTGGTTTTGTAACTATCGTTGAAAATGCTGGTCAATCAAAAGCGCAAGGTATTGAGCTTGAAACAACAGTAGCCATTACTGACGACTTTACTATTCGCAGTGCAGTGGGTTACTTAGATTCAGAAATTAGTGAAGTAGCAGCAGGCGTACAAGGAATTGGTAAAGGCGATTCGCCTGCATTAACACCACGCTGGACTGTGATGATTGCGCCTTCATATTTTATGGATTTAAATAACGGTGGCACTCTGGCTTTTAATGCAAACTACTCGTACCGCAGTGAAATGCAAGGTCAGTCAGTATTTAACTATAGCGAAACAATTGATTCTCGTGAGTTAGTTGGCTTTAATATTTCTTACACTAACCCGTACGGCGATATGGAAGTAACGCTATATGGTGAAAACGTATTAAACGAAGTGTACGATGTAGGACGCCTACAACAAACTGGTTTTGTTGGCGTTATGCGCAGTAATGACCGCAGTGAATTTGGTTTAAAGTTCAAAAAAGACTTCGAGCTGTAAACTAATTTAGCTAACGCATTTAAACAAAAAGGTAAGCCGCGGCTTACCTTTTTTAATATTAGTAGGGCAAAATTAATCTTTGTTTAGATCTTTACGTGCTTGCTCAATTTCTTCGGCAATTTCACGTGCTTTTTGTTTGGTTTTTTCGGTTAGCTCGCCTGCCGTTTCTTTACTTTTTATCCACGCATCAACAGCAACTTCTTTGCCGTCATCGTACATATCTAAACCCATTGCTTTACTTTGCTGTAATAACTGATTTAGCGACTCGTCATGTTTAATTTCGTGAGTGGTTTCTTTTACTTTAGTCCACGCTTTATCTAGCTCTTGCTGCACTTGAGCACCGGTGTCTTTAGCGTCTTCTTTGATCTCTTTGGCATCTTCACACGCGGTTAATGTAAGTAAAGTGCCTAATAATGCTAAACCTGCTAATTTATTCATGTGTAATTTTTCCATCGATATAAAATAATATTTAACACCATTATAAGTAACGAAAATGAACATACCCGTAACAAAACGATTAAATTTTAAATTAATGGATAAAAGTGATTGCCCTAAGCTGTTTAAATTGGCTCAATACTTGGGTGTAACTACGGTTTATTGAGCCCCGAGCATTAAGCTCGGGAGTTATTAGAATTAGCCTATTGCGGGTATTAATCCGGCCATTTGTAGGCCTTGGGCACTAATAATAGTTAAACCGCATAATGCTGCAATGGCTAAGCCAATATTACCGCTGCGTACTTTATAACCTGTGTTTTGTGTACTTTTACGTTGCTTATAAACCATAGCTACAGGTAAAAAAACGGCCAAAATCACTAAGGCAATCGCTGCGTAGCCAAGCGCCATAATAAACCCTTGCGGATAAAATATGGCAAAACCAAGAGGAGGTATAAAGGTAATTAATGCCGTTTTAATTCGATCCGCTTTTGTATCTGCTTTTTTGAAAGTGTCGGCAAAAAAGTCAAACAAGCCTAAACTTACACCCAAAAATGAAGTGGCCAATGCAAGATCAGCAAATAACTTAACGGCAGTGGCAACGTTTGGGTTGTGCGCAATGCTCGCCATGCTTTGTACAAAGCCACTTAAACCTTGGCTATTGAGCAAATCATTTTGACTCATAATACCCTGGCTTAATATTTGCCAAAAAATATAAATACCTAACGGTAGCGTTGCACCCGCTATCATTACTTTACGCAGTGTTTTTATGTCTAATCCTACGTATTTAACAATTGAAGGAATAGAGCCATGAAAGCCAAATGAGGTAAATACCACCGGAATAGCCGAGAGTATTAAGCCTTGCTCTACTGGCATTTCAAGTAAATGTTGGCCATGTACATAAGGCGTTAACATATAAAACAGGCTGGCAAGTACCACAATTTTTATTGAAAACAGCACTCTATTAAATTTATCGACCTTACTGGTACCCAGAGTTACGACACCAGCAATTAAAACCGCCAGTAAAACAGAGGCCAGTTGCGGTGCAATACTCACGTTAAACCCCGTGTTTATGCGATCTTGAAGTTGTGCGCCACCACCAGCAATATAAGCTGCACACAAAGCGTAAAATAAAAATATCACCGAAAAGTTAGCTACATATTGTCCACGTTTGCCAAGCCAAAGTTTAGCTAAGGTATTTAGCGTCGCATCGCGAGGAGCATATTGATGGAGCTCAAGCATTAGCAGTGCAGTGTAGGTCATTAATAACCAACAACCGACAATTAATGTCAGCGCAGTACTAAACCCTAGTCCGGCTGATGCAATTGGTAAGGCCAGCATACCTGCACCTATGGTAGTACCTGCAACAATTAACATGCTACCTATTGTTTTATTTTTAAGCACTTAATGATCCTGATCAATCTTGAGAGGTACGCAAGATATAACTAGTTAACCAAAACTTAAATAGTTTTGTTATAAAAGAAATAAAATAAAGTGTAATTATCTATTTACAACTGTAATTTAAATGCATCTTTTATTAATATTAACTATTAAAAAAGTGCTTTAAGCGTATAGTTTATTTGAAGTTTTTTGAGTTTTATTGTTAATGGCTAAGGAGCGGCATGTGCCAATTAAAGTATCGTACTTTATAATGGTTCTTATATGGTCAACCACACCATTAGGTATAGTGTGGAGCAGCGATACAGTATCGCCAACATTAGCGGTTTTATTACGTATGTTGGTAGGGCTTACTTTAGGTGCTGTAATTATAGCTATTACGCGTATTAGGGTGCCGTGGAATAAAAATGCCTGCTTACTTTATTTTTACTCTAGCATAGGTATTTTTGGTGGCATGTTACTTAGTTATATGGCGGCTAAAACAGTGCCCTCAGGCATTATTTCATTAATGTTTGGCTTAGCGCCTATTTTATCGGGCTTACTTGCCCAGCAACTCCTTAACGAGCCTAAGTTTAGTGCAATTAAGCTAATCGCACTTGCATGTGCCCTAATCGGATTATATTTTGTCAGCTATAACCAAATTAAGCACTCGCAAACTCAGGGGCTTGGTTTGTTATATGTGTTTATAGCGGTGTGTTTTTTTAGTTTAAGTGGAGTGATGATCAAGCGGGTTAAAATTGCTATTCATCCTATGGCAACTACATTTGGTGCTCTGGTGTTTGTAACACCTTTATTTTTTATTGCTTGGTTGCTGCTAGACGGTGAATTAAATATACAAAATTGGAGTGCTAAATCAATATGGGCTATTGGTTATTTAGGAGTATTTGGCTCATTGTTAGGAGCGCTGGCGTATTTTCATGTATTACAAAACTTAAATGCCAGTACTGTTGCACTTACCACGCTTATTACCCCAAGTTTTGCATTAGGGCTTGGCGCATGGCTTAATAATGAACCGCTTAGCAAGGAGCTTATTAGTGGTGCGGTTATTATTTTACTAAGCTTAGGTGTGTTTCAGTTTGGCGAGCAAATAGTTAATCGAAATAAGCAAAAAATATGATGTTAAAGCATCATATTTTCGCTATTTGAATTACTAATCTACGGTTTTTGTTGCGCCCTAAAATAGTATCGTTAGTGTCTACAAAACGTTTTTCACCTAACCCATCGGTATGCACTTTAGTTTCATCAACACCTAAACTAATCATATAATCTTTAATTGCTTTAGCGCGTGTTTTAGAAAGGTCTAGGTTATTCCATCGACCGCCATAGCTATCGGTATAAGACGCTATATTAATTGACTCAATACTTGGATCATTTTTTAAGTATTCAGCAATTTTATCTAAACGTTGCTGCGAAGATTTAGTTAATTTACTGCTGTTAGACTGATAGTTCATTACCGTAAACGAAATATCTTCAAAGCTATATGGCAATAATTCATCGCGGCATTGTAAAAAGGCCCAATAGGCTTGTTTAAAATTAACCCCCGACATGCCTACGGCAATTTTATCGGCACTATTTTGCCAGTCTTGATAATAAAAAGTAGGCTGATTACCTTTTTCAAGTTCGGTGAGCATTTCCCATGCGGTTTTATTACCCAGTTCGCCGTCAAACTTTTTAAGTAACTTCATGTCAGCTATATCGCGAACTGGCGTACCGGCTCGCCATGCTGGTGGCACTGCTTTTAAGCCCGCAATAGCGTAATTATCAGGGCGAACAACCATATCTAAATTAAAAGTAAGGTCTTTGTTTTTACTTGCATTAACATTAAATATGGCTTCGCCATAATATGGAACTTCATGATTTAACTGGCATTGTAAACGAGAGGTTTTAACTACTTGCCAATTAGAGTTGTCTTGATCGGCAATGTATTGGCGCATAGCACCATAGCTGCTATAACTGCAAAGTGCGCTGGTAATACCAAGGCTAATAAATAACAACTTAAACTTCATCGGGAATTCTCCAGTAAATCAGTATTGCCAATAATTTGGCAAAATACCGTGTAATAGCACTTAATAGTAAACAATACAGAGTAAGCTCTAACTGTAAAGCAAATTACATGCCTATAGTTTTAGCTATAATTAATCAATAAATCCTCTAGCCGAAAGGCCCCCAATTTTGACATAATAGATGGCTTACACCTACAAACCAAGAAGACTATGGCAAATACTGAGCAAACACTTTTCGCAAAACGCTTTCGTGGCTTTTTTCCAGTGGTAATTGATGTTGAAACTGGCGGGTTTAATAAAGATACCGACGCTTTATTAGAAATTGCAGTATCTGTTTTAAAAATGGATGACGAAGGATTGCTTAGCATAGATCACACGGTGCACTTTCATGTAGAACCGTTTGCAGACGCTAACATTGAACAAGCGGCCATTGAGTTCAATGGTATTGATCCATTTTCAGCACTGCGCGGTGCCGTGCCTGAAGAGCATGCAATTAAAGAAATTTGCAAAGTTGTGCGCAAAGCGCAAAAAGCAGCCGGCTGCCAACGTTCAGTTGTGGTTGCGCATAATGCAGCATTCGATCATGGTTTTTTAAATGCAGCAATAGAGCGCAATAATATAAAGCGTACGCCGTTCCATCCATTTGTAAGTTTTGATACTACATCGTTAGCAGGGCTTGCTTTAGGGCAAACTGTACTTGCCAAAGCATGTAGAGCAGCGGGTATTGAATTTGATAATAGCCAAGCACACTCAGCACTTTACGATACAGAGCGTACCGCTGAGCTTTATTGTTTAATAGTGAATCGCTGGCAACAACTAGGCGGTTGGCCACTAGCGCCATTAGAAAGCACCGATACTGAGTTACAAGTAGATGATAGTGATAGCGATGATGCTAAAACGTCTGAGTAATTTTACCTTCGCTTAGTTTGACTAAATGGGGCGGATAAATACGCGAAAACTGCTTAGTGTCTTTTGCTATTTTAAGCTCCACACCCGGATGCATTAAATCGTTAACTTTTAAGTGGCTGGTGGCCAATAGTTGCATTATTTTATGCTTAATAAGCTGTTTTTGACGTTGTAACTGGGCAGTACGTGTTTGTATATGCTGCTCATTAAGTTTTATTTTATCTAAATATAGTTGACGTTGTGCCGGCGCTGGGATTTTGTTGGCCTTAATTCGCGCATTTTTTAGCACAGCAGATTTATCAGCAAGCAGCTTTTCAAAGTCAAAAATTTCAGTTTGCTTTTCTCTCAGTTCAAACCAATGTTGTGCTAAAAACACCTTGGTTTTAGTTCCTGCGGGCGCACCCAGCTCACCAGTTTCAAGGCGCAGTGCATCTAATATATTACCGCCAATTATTTTACCGCGCGGATTGTTCGCTTTTCCTACTCTAATTAATCGCTTAGCGCGTAAATCACAATGTAAAGCCTGGCGTTCAATAAAGAGATCTTGCGCTGTTTCTATGTGGCAATACTGCGCATATCCAACGCAAATAGTCCGCTGAGCAATTATGTGGCAACTAAATGCTTCATCAACTTCGCGCTTTCGGCCAATGGCACCTAGCATAATGGTTACTGCACCTTTACTGTGTATTGTTCCTGATTCTACAAAGCCTAAAACAGTAATGTCGCCATTCGCTTTAACATGCATACCATCTTTAATATCACCACTAATAATTACGCTACCGGTAAAGTTAATATGGCCGGTGCTTACATCTACGTTATCAAAACATAACACGTCATCCACACGCATTCCACGGGGGAGGGCAACTGGTACGCCTTTGCAATCAGCTATTAATATATTTGGGTTATTAGGATCTATTTTGGTTCCCTCAAAGGGCTGCAATTGATGCTCTTTTCCGGGCTTTGCTAAAATAATATCGCCAAATACAGTATAACCATCTTCACCTAAAGTAGCCGCAACTCGCTGCATAAGTGGCGTGCCTGGTTTTACCGTAATAATTGCCCCTAAATTTTTCATATCAACTTTACCGCCTTCCTTAGCTTGCGGGCTAAGTACGCGATCTTGTGCGGTTGAACACAAACGTACAAATTTGGCGTCAAGGCCTTTTTTAGGGTTACGGCCATGCGCAATAATTGCAGAATATTCGCTTCCTGCTGGGTGCTCAAATTGCTGTCCTAAAAAGTTATCTAAGGCTTGTGGGCTTATGCCCTTACTAATACCAGCATCAAAAAGTGCTTTTTGTGCGTCTTGCATTGATAGCAATACACCACCTTTTGCCGTTTTAATCGTTGCTTCGGCTACCATATTTTTGTCATCAATATTAATAGTAATAGCGGCATTAATTGCGTGTGCAACAATTAACGATTCGCTTTGGTAATTTTTACTTTGCGTAAATAACTTACTAATATTGACAGCTATAATCTCAAAGTCACAATACTGAGATTGCTCTATCAATGTTATTAACTGTGTTGTTGTTGCTATAAAACCACTGTCTATAGGATGCTTTAATAAAGACAAGTACCCTGTTTGTTGATTAAATGAGAAAACCGACATTTATAAATTCCCTACGTAATATGCCTGTTATTATTTTATTTTTTATATAAAGATCAAAATTTGTTATTAAATAAATTTTAATCTCGTATTTGAGCACAAAGCAGAGAGAGTGTTAAGTAAATGTTATTGCTTACTCGGGTTGTTTGCATAGCTTTGCCTGTTTAATGCACAATAGTGCCTAGTAAGTAAAAATAAAGCATCGAAGGGCCTTGAGTATCAGCATATTACTCGGTTATACTAGCCGTACGCTCTGAATGAGTTACTAATTCAGGGGCTGATTAGGATTCGACGGAATTCAAGAAGCCCAAGGTGCATGTCGAGGTGCGGTTTGCCTCGTTAAACAGCCGCAACCTAAAGTAATCGCAAACGACGATAACTACTCTCTAGCGGCTTAGGCCAGCTAGCGCTCCTTCTATGTATTCTTGTGGACTAGATTTTGGAGTGTCACCCTAACACCTGATCGCGATGGAAACCCTGGCCGGGGTTGAAGCGTTAAAACTAAGCGGCCTCGCCTTTATTTACCGTGTTTGTCCGGGACTTAAAGGTTAATTAAATGACAATACTAAGCATGTAGTACCGACGGTCGAGGCTTTTCGGACGGGGGTTCAAATCCCCCCAGCTCCACCAATATCGGTTTTTAGATTCGTTTGTCTAAAAACCCTAAAAAACCCGCAACGCTTGAGAAATCAAGCTTGCGGGTTTTTTTATGGCTAAAGGTTAATTAAGATCACAGACCCATTAAGCTATTCGCCAAAGTACCCACGAAGCAGGTAGCGCACTTCATTGAGTGATGATTTTTGATGCAGTAACCGAAGCTAAGCTTTTAAAAATGAAGGTTTAAATGAGGGGAGTAACTGAGAGTTTAAAACTGTCTGATGTAGATAAATTAATAATCAACCTTATTAGCAACGATCCTCATATTACAAACGCACAGTTAGTTGTCGCTAGCGAAACGTCGTTGAGCGCCATCTAAAGGCGAATAAAGGTTTTGAAAGAAGCAGAGTAATAGTAAGAATTGGGTATTGGCTCTAAAAAACCGGCAATTGTCAGATTAAATAAGTTATTTATACACAATTAATACGCTAATAATTTAGTGGCACTTCTATTCACGTAAAATAAATAAGTTCTTAAATTGAAAGTGTTTTAAATACTTGCCCGATATTAATTTGCCTAAAGGGCAGTGTAGCCATGTTTTACGGCATACTTTTGCGAGTCACTTTATGATGAATGGAGGTAATATTTTGGTACTACAGCAAATACTTGGTCATGCAAAGATTGAGCAAACCATGGTTTACGCGCACTTTGCACCAAGTCATTTAGAAGATGCTATTAGGTTTGGACCTAAGATTAACTGCTAAAAGTATTTACAGCGTTAAAAGCTATTGGATAAATCTCATTTTATTTGTCTCTATTTCCAAACATCTTTATCCAAAGAGCAAAACCACGCTGCTGAAGACGGTATTCCCCAAGTTTTGATGGGTTTTTTAGAATAATCTTTCGGTTAGTAAGAGCTTTTAAGGCGTCAGTTAAAGTTTGATCACTACCGGTAAACTTTTGTCTTATTTCACTTTTTTTGACCCAAGCACTTAAACTTTCAGCCATAATTGCGAGAACATCTCTATATTCGTCTGATTTTATTTGCTCATGATATTGAGATGCATAGTAACGTCGCCCAATTGAATCTAAAGCTCCGCCTTCATTAAATGCTCCAGCTAGTACATCATGTTCAGATATTTCACCATCATCGTTAATATCAAATGCTGAATACGCAAATTGTTGAATAAAGTGGGGATAACCTTCAGATAAAGTGGATATTCTAGATTTAGCTTCATCAGATATGGTAGTTAAATCCTGATTCACTCTATTACCTTCACTCATTCCTTGTTCGATAACATAATATCTGTCTTCTTTAAGTAGTTCTTTTACTTTTAAATGATGAAAAATACGTAGCGAAGACTCATGAGAATCTGATAACTTCCCAATTACCTCAGGCAAACCCGCTATCACAAACATGACGTTAGTACAGTTATGTTGTTGTAGCATCTCAGTAACTATTTTAATGAAGTAACCAAGATGTAATTCTGGTGAAGCTGCGTCAGCTTCGTCAATGAAAAATACAATACCGTCTTTGGCTTGTTCACCCTTTTCTGGGTTTGTAATTCTATTACAAGTTTCAGCTAAAGAGTATGCCAAATCATCAATTATTAGGTCAGGTTCTTCAGCTACAGAATTTTTCTCAATTCCTGAATCCATAATTTTAATGCGTTGAACAAAGCTCCATGTTTCATTTAAGAAAGAGCGCACAGATTCTATTTTGCCCAATTCACGCTTCAAACCTTTATCAATAATTTTTATGAAAGTATTTAAGTTTGTTCGAGGGGATATTGAAGTATTGATGGTTACAAAATTCATATTGCCATACTCAGTAGCAATACTTCCATCAGCAAGAGGTTTATAGAGCATCAAAAGAGATGACTTTCCAATGCCTCGCTCACCTGTAATTAAAAAGTGAGTTGGACTACCATTTCTAGTTTGGTGTAAGCCATGCTCAAAAGTGTTAATTTCATTTATACGCCCTGCAAACATTGCGGTCGGAGCAGGACTGTTAGGTTTAAATGGGTTGATTTTTTTCAATTCAAGCCTCATAGAGTAGTTTGAGAGCAAAACATTACTGCCAGTAGTTATGCTTTTTTATTATGTCCACATAATGCCCAAATACAAAAGATTACACAAGACTTTAGAAGATACTATAAGAAACTAAGCTTATGATTTAAAAGTAAGTACTTGTTTTAATTAGTTACCTGTAGTAATCGAGGCTTTTCGGACGCGAGCCCCCCAGTTCTGCCAATAATGACTTTTAATTTCGTTTTTTTATGGCTGTAATTTAAGGTGGCTTTTACAAGATTAATATTGTGATGGTGAACGAGTTGTCCATATTAGGTTTGCTAAAAACGATTGGAGGTACGGCAGGGTTAGTTATTAAATGTGAGCCAGCGTTTGGGCTGGCTCACGAGAGTGCAATAGCTTAAGTGCGGCTATTAACCGCTAACAAAAGGAAAGCTTAAATACAGCTGTATAATGAGTGCGTTGGTAATATCAATGAAAAATGCGCCCACCAAAGGTACTACTAAAAATGCCTGTGGTGAGGGGCCGTAACGAGATACTAAAGATTCCATATTTGCAACTGCGGTAGGCGTTGCGCCTAAACCAAAACCACAATGACCGCCCGCTATTATTGCGGCGTTGTAGTTTTTACCCATTACTCTAAAGGTAATAAAGTAAGCAAACAGCATTAGCATAACGGCTTGTACTAAAATCATAAATATCATTGGGCCGGCTAAGCTCAGCAGTTCCCATATTTTTAACGACATTAAAGCCATGGCTAAAAACATTGATAGCGCCATAGTGCCCCATAAGTCTATACAGGCGCGGCTTACCTTATAAATTTTAGAAAATTCAGTAAGGTTAGTAATAAAAACACCAAATAATAATGGGATTAAAAATGCTGGTAAAATAACGTCAATTGCTTTTAATGCGTCGTAGCCCATGCGGCCTAAGTACATACATAATAATATAACAAACAAGGTTTCCATCATTTTACGCGGTGTTACTAGGTCGTGATCATCTGGGTCGAAGGTAACTGTGTCATCGCGCTCTTCATGGTATGAAGTGTCTGCTTTTAAGTTGTATTTATTAATGAGGCGTCTGCTGACTGGGCCGCCAACTAAGCCACCAAGAATAAGCCCAAGCGTAGCGGCTGCCATTGCCAGTTCAAATACGCTACTTTGCATACCATATTCATTAATAAATAAATCAGCGTACGTAGCACCACTACCATGGCCACCAGAGAGTGTTACAGAGCCGCCAATTAAGCCCATTAAAGGCTCCATACCGGTTGCTACCGCAATAGATATACCTAAGGCATTTTGCACCAATAAATAAATTGTTGCGACGCCCAAAAACAGCGCGACTTTAGGGCCGCCTTTAATTAATAAGCTAAAACTCGCACCCAAACCAACAGTGGTAAAAAACATGGTCATTAATGGGGTTTTAAAAGTCATATCGAATTGAAAGTTAATATCAAAGTAAACGTGCAGAATGGCCGCAATAATAGAAAAGGCAATACCACCCACAACGGGTTCAGGAATGTTGTTGTCTTTAAGAAAAGCAATTTTGCTATTGAGATAATAGCCTGCAAAAAGTATTAACAAAGAAACTAACAAGGTTTCTATAATAGAAATTTCAATATTCATAAGCGCATTTAACCTTTTTAATACGGTATATTTTTGTTTGCACATGAACCAAAGTTTGACCGTGAAGAGGTAATCAACAGATTAGCAGTTCAAAACTTTAGAGCGCCATAAGCAAAAGCAGTACCTTGCAACTTAGCAAATCATTAATAAAAAACAGGCAAAGTTTAATTTTGAGGGCAGGAGCTTAGCATATACCGGTTACCGATCAAGATGCATATTTTAAGTTTGTATACTATTTTGCAGCAAACACAGCCATAAAGTAATTCTTATTCATTAGTTTTAATGTGGTTGTATTTTTTTACAACAAACAAAGTTGGGTGTAATTGTTAAAAGTTGCACAGATAAAGGGACAGTTCATTTTTATTAGTTACGTATTTGGGCTAATTTATAGCGGGTTATTAATTTTAAAATTGAATCTATAATTAATTGTTGTAAGCATATTTTAAACTTAATGCTGAGCTTTAATGTGCTGTGGCTTTACACAATGCTTATATTTTTTGAACGCAATTTAAACTATGCATGTTATACCTAATGGTTATACAAAATCACTAAAATAAGCCTCAATATAAGGTGTTATTCACCCTAGAGCATAAATATGGATTTATTGGCTACAGAGTTTATTACTCCCTGTATAGCGCTGTTACTTATTGTACTTGCAGGTTTTACATCATTTGTATCTGCCGCGTTTGGTGCCGGTGGCGGGCTGATGTTATTAGTTGTTATGGCATCAATTATGCCAATGACGGTCGTGGTGCCAGTGCATGGCTTAGTACAATTAGGATCGAATGCAAATAGACTAGTGTTGAGCATTAAACATATAGATAAAAGTATGTTTATTTACTTTACGCTTGGTGGGTTGGTTGGCGCTGGCATTTCTAGCACTGTAGTTAATGATATTCAGTTAGATGGTATGAAGTTGGCGGTTGCGGTATTTGTGGTTTATTTATTGTGGGGTAAAACGCCTAAATTTAAAAACGACTCAAAGCTGGGGCGTTTAGTTGCGGGTTTAATAACGGCATTTATTTCTATGTTTGTTGGCGCAAGTGGACCGCTAGTAGCGAGTTATTTGCATATTAATAATTATGACAAATTAAAGTTCACTGCAACGTTTTCTAGCATTATGACCCTACAGCATGTGTTAAAGGCGTTTGTTTATACTGTTATTGGGTTTAACTTTTGGCAATGGTTGCCATTGGTGATAGGTATGATAGCCAGTGGTGCGCTAGGCACTTGGTTAGGTATTTATTTACTTAAACGTATGTCCACAGCACGTTTTAAAGCTATTTTTAAGGTTATATTAACACTTATGGCTTGCCAATTGGCTTGGCAAGGCATAAGTGAAATATTGCTATAAGCAGATTATTTTACCGCAGCTTTAATAGGGCTGTCGCCATCAAAAAGCTCAAAAATACAACTGCTATTACATTGGTTTTGCGCAATGTTAAATAAAACATGAGCAACGTTTTCTCTGCTTATTTTTGCATTTGAACGATCGCTTGGTCGTGTTGTGCTAATAAGCATTGATGCAGCTTCGTTGGTTAATGCACCCGGTCGTACAATGGTATAACTAAGGCCGCTATTTATTAGGTATCTGTCTGCCATATGTTTAGCTACTAGGTAAGGTTTTAGATCACTTTGAATTGCATCAGGATCGTCAGCACCTAACGAGCTCACCATAATAAAGTGTTTAACCCCGTGCTCTTTTGAAAAGTTAATTGCCTTAGTAGCAGCCCACAGATCAATTAATAAGGTTTTATCAGCACCTGTACCGCCGCCTGAGCCAGCAACAAATATAACTTGCTCACAGTCTTTTACTACGTCACTAAAATCGCTTTCTAAATCTTGTTCGATAATAGTTAAATGTACGCTATTTAAATCACTTAGTTTATTTTTATTGCGCACTAAAGCGATTACATTATGCTCATGCTGGAGTAATAACTCGGTAGTCATTTTACCAATTTGCCCGCTTGCGCCAATAATTAAGGTTTTACTCATCATTAACTCCTAAATTTGTTTGCTATTTCAGCTTACAGTAGATCGTGACTCGTTGGTATACCTTTCAAGTATAGCTAACTGATTAAATTTTATTACGAATTAAATCACGCACTATAAAACGAGCAGGGTGAATAGCTTGGCTTACACGCTCGCTGAGCGGGCGCGGCTCGTTGTTTAAACTGCTAATTAAGTGTTCACTGCAAAGTGGCGCACTGCATAAAGCACGTGCACCAAAGCCGGTGAAAATATGTAGCCCTTGTTGTTTTTTACTTAGGGCTTGGTACTGATAGCGTTTACCTAAACGTAAATTAGCAAAGGCAGTTAGGTAATCGCTTTGCTCTACCCACTCTCCTGCCATAGGTAAGTGATCAATAAAACTACAACGCACTGCGGCTTTTGCTGCGGTTATATTGCCTAAGCTAGTTGCAAAATTACAGTGGCCGTAAAAGTTGAGTAATTGCTCGCGATTACTAAGGTTGTCTTGCTCAGTTACTTGTCGGCTTTTGGTGTTTTTTTCAAACGTTGCACCCATACAATGATGATCTAAATAAGCGGGTGTAAAATAGCCTTTATGGCACAGCACCGTTTTTAGTTTAGTTGACTGCTCACTTGCCTGCACATGCGATACTTGCCCGCGTACACCAACGATTGGTAGTGCTTTAGTTTGTGCAAATGCATCGCTGTGCTCACCCGCACATATAATTACATCGCTAAAGGGGCCAAACTGTTTGCCGTTACTAAAAAGTAGCCAGCCGTTGCTGGTTTTTTTTAATTGTTCTATATGGCAGTTAAAAGTACTTTTATAAGGCGATAAACAATGGGCGGCGCTCAACATAGCATTAACTAGTTGTGGTGGGTTTACCCAGCCACCTTGTTCAAAATATACGCCAGAATAACCAGTAGTAACTCCGGCTATAGTATCTCCTTGCTCTGCGGTTACGTTACGCATTAATGTTTGTGGCCATAATTGCTGCTGGGCTAAATTTTCATGGCGATCAACGAGTGGCTGTTTTACTGCATGCTGCAATACACCGCACCAGCTATGATCAAAACTAAAGCCATCATTGAGTAACTGTTTATAAAACCGTTTGGCATATAAAAAGCTATGCGCAAATAGCTCGCTGTGTGGGGAGTTTTTTGCTTGTAAATGAGGGTATACCGCCCCTTGCACGTTGTGCGATGCCCCCATAGCGGGTGCAGCATCTTGGCAAAACAATTGGCTGCTAATACCTCGCTTAGCTAGGCTGTATAAAATACAGCTGCTGGCAATACCACCACCAATTACCGCCACATTACTAAGCGGGCTTACATCGTGATTAAAATAACTTGGCGCCGATTGCGTATCGTTAGTGTGTTTTAATGTGCCAATTAGCATGCTACGTTTGTGCGCAAACCCTTTAACTTTTTGCATGGTAAAGCCTGCATCACTTAACCCACGACGAACAAAGCCGGCAGCGGTAAAGGTAGCAAGGGTGGCTCCTACTTTTGAAATGTTAACCATGGCATTAAACAGGCTTTGTTGCCACATGTCAGGGTTTTTACTCGGTGCAAAACCATCTAAAAACCAAGCATCTACTATACCTGATCGCGGATAGCTCATTGTTTTAATCGATTCCAGTGCATCACCAAAATATAAATCGAGCACGATTGTCCCATTATTAAATTCAAGTCGATGGCAGCCTGCTAAATTAATGGGATACTGGCTGATAAGTTGCTCACTTAATAAATTAAGTTCAGGCCATGCTGTTAATATTTTGCTTAAGTCACTTACACTTAATGGGTGTTTTTCAAAGGCAATAAAGTGTAGTCGCTTTACACCATAGTTTAGTTGCTTTTGAACTTGTTGGCGTGCAAGGTGGTCAGTAAAGTGCTGGCATGTATTTAAAAAGTTAAGGCCAGTACCAAAACCGGTTTCGGCTATAACAAAATGTGCTTGGTCATGGCTTTGTAACCGTGTATCTATATTGTTTTGCTGATAAAACACATAATAAGATTCAGCTAAGCCATTATCGTCAGAATAATAAATATCATCGAAGTCATTGGCAACAGGTGTGCCTTGGTGGTTAAAGTGAATGTTGGCGTTTTTTATCATGACCCATTTAATTTTAGAGATGAAATTTTTTAATTATTTTACGTGTTTTCTTTGAAATAGTCTGGCGTTATTTATAAGCTAGCAGTTCAGAGTACAAGTGTACGCTAGAAAGCTGACCACTTAGATGATTAAATTCGCGTAAAATAGAACGCAATTAAGTATTAAGCTAAGGGAATTACCCATGAGAAGAGCCGTAATTACAGGTATCGGTGTTGTATCAAGTATTGGTAACAACAAAGAAGAAGTATTAGAATCGTTAAAAACAGGCCGTAGTGGCATTGCGTTTAACCAAGAATTTGCCGATTTCAAGCTACGTAGCAACGTGTCGGGCAAAATTGATATTGACGTTAAAGAACATGTTGACCGCAAAGCAATGCGTTTTATGGGTGATGCTGCTGCCTATTCTTATATTTCAATGACGCAAGCGATTGCAGACTCAGGTTTATCTGACGAGCAAGTGTCAAACGAGCGTACGGGTATTATAGTTGGTTCTGGTGGTGGTTCATCTAAATGGCAAGTAGAAGCGGCTGATATTTTACGCGAAAAAGGCGTAAAGCGTGTAGGTCCTTATATGGTGCCACGTACTATGGCAAGCACCACGTCTGCATGTTTAGCAACACCGTTTAAAATTAAAGGTGTTAACTACTCTATTAGTTCTGCATGTGCTACATCAGCGCACTGTATTGGTAATGCAGTAGAACAAATTCAACTTGGCAAGCAAGATGTTGTTTTTGCTGGTGGTGGTGAAGAGCTGCACTGGACTTTAGCAATGGAATTTGACGCTATGGGCGCACTTTCTACTAAGTACAACGAAACACCAGAAAAAGCATCGCGTACGTACGATGCAAACCGCGATGGTTTTGTTATATCTGGTGGTGGCGGTATTGTTGTGGTTGAAGAGCTTGAACATGCTCTTGCTCGTGGCGCACATATTTACGCAGAAATTGTTGGCTATGGTGCAACGTCTGATGGTTACGACATGGTTGCTCCTTCAGGCGAAGGTGCTGCACGCTGTATGCGCCAAGCTATGCAAGACGTAGAAAGTATTGATTATTTAAATACGCATGGCACATCTACTCCAGTGGGCGATGTTAAAGAGCTTGGCGCTATTCAAGACGTATTTGGTGGTAATTCACCAATGATCAGCGCAACTAAAGCAATGACAGGCCATGCCCTAGGTGCGGCGGGTGTTCACGAGGCTATTTTCTCTTTATTAATGCTAGAGCATGGCTTTGTTGCACCATCAATTAATATTGATGAATTAGACGAGCAAGCTGCAGGCCTTGATATTGTTACTGAACGTCGTGATGTTGAGTTAAATACTGTAATGTCGAACAGCTTTGGCTTTGGTGGTACAAATGCCACGTTAGTTATGAGTAAATATAAAGGTTAATTAGTTTCTTACTAAATACCCAAAGCCGAGCATTGCTCGGCTTTTTAGTTTGTGCAAAGCCTAGGTTGTTCGTTACAATAGCGACCCTTAATTGCCAAACGGACTCTGTATGAAAATTCTTGCCGATCAGAATATGCCTTTAGTTGAGCAGTACTTTGCAGACATTGGTGAAGTTGAGCGTTTTGATGGGCGACAATTAACAGCCGATCAACTAATAGACGTAGATGTGCTGCTTACTCGCTCAGTCACTCAGGTTAATAATGAGCTTTTAGCACACGCTAACAAACTAAGCTTTGTTGGCACCGCAACAATTGGTGTTGATCATATTGATACGCAATTATTAAATGATAAAAATATTGCCTTTAGTAGCGCGCCAGGCTGCAACGCAATTGCGGTAGCCGAGTATGTAATAAGCAGTTTATATGCCTTAAGCCAAGAAAACGCCCGCCCACTTAATAATCAAACAATAGGTATAGTTGGCGTAGGCAGTATTGGCAGTTGTTTGGCGAAAAAATTACAAGCGCTGAATTTAACTGTACTTTTATGTGATCCAATAAAACATGCGCAAGGCTTATTAAACGAGCACGTAGCACTTGATCAATTACTTGCGCAGTCAGATATTGTAACTTTTCATGTTCCGCTTATAAAAAGTGGCGAGCATAAAACGCTACATATGATGGATAAAGCCAGATTAAAAGCGCTCAAACCCGGGCTTACGTTAATTAATGCAAGCCGTGGTGATGTGATTGACAATCAAGCATTATTAGAAGTGATGCAAGCGGGTGCCGATTTAGATTTAGTGCTTGATGTATGGGAAAACGAACCCACTATTTTAACTGAGCTATTGGAGCATGTGCGCTATGCAAGCGTTCACATTGCAGGGCACACCCTTGAAGGGAAAGCCCGTGGTACACAAATATTGTATCAAAAGTTTTGTGAACTCAAAGGGATAGAAGCAACAAAGTCGCTCGACGAATTTTTACCCGTGCCTGCAATTACGCAAGCTACATTAGGACAAAGTTTTAATGAAGCTGATATTGCGCGTTTGGTGCATTTAATTTACGACGTACGCCGTGATGACGGTATTTTACTGCGTGATTTAGCGAATAACGGTTTTGATAGTTTACGTAAAAACTACCCTGTAAGACGAGAATTTAGCACTTTAACAATACAAGGTGATAGCTCGCAGCTAGCCGCTTTAGCCCAGCTTGGGTTTACTGTTGCAAACTAATTTAACTAGCGATGTTGTTTTAATATCGCTTAAAGAGGAATAAATATGTCGCAAAAATATAACGTTGTGGTACTTGGTGCTACAGGTTTAGTTGGTCGTCAAATCATTGAAACATTAGCAGATCGTAAATTTCCAGTGGATCAACTTTTTTTACTTGCTAGCAGCCGCAGCGCAGGCGAAGACATTAAGTTTTGTGGTGAGACCATTGAAGTACTAGATGTTGAAGGCTTTGACTTTAGCCAAGCGCACATAGGCTTCTTCTCTGCTGGTGGTAGTGTGTCAGAGCAGTACGCGCCAATTGCTGCAGATGCTGGTTGTGTAGTAATCGACAATACATCATTTTTTAGAAATGATTTTGAAGTCCCTCTAATCGTACCAGAAGTTAACGCAGCAAGCTTAGCCGATTTTAGAAACCGTAACATAATTGCCAACCCTAACTGTTCAACTATTCAGATGATGTTGGCACTAAAACCAATATACGATGCTTACGGAATTGACCGTATTAATGTATCAACATATCAAGCAGTGTCGGGCGCAGGTAAAAAAGCGGTTGATGAGTTAGCAAAGCAAACCGCTAACTTAATGAATGCCCGTCCAGTTGACAGCGATATATTTCCTAAGCAAATTGCGTTTAACGTGATCCCACAAATAGATGCATTTGAAGATAACGGCTACACCCGTGAAGAAATGAAAATGGTTAACGAAACGCATAAAATATTAGGTGATACTACCATTGCAGTAAACCCAACGTGTGTAAGAGTACCGGTGTTTTTTGGTCATTCAGAGTCAATCAATATAGAAACACGTATGCCATATGACCTTGAACACGTAAAACAGTTATTAAACGACGCGCCAGGTGTTGAGCTTATTGATGATGCGGGCGATTACCCAACAGCGGTATCTGATGCCAGCGGTACTGACACAGTTTACATTGGTCGTTTACGCGCCGATATTTCACATCCACATGGTTTAAATATGTGGGTTGTAAGCGATAATACCCGCAAAGGTGCAGCAACAAATAGCATACAAATTGCAGAAGAGCTTATTGCTAACTACATGTAATTACTTATAGCTTTAAAGCAAAAAAAGCGGTAAACATTATTTGTTTGCCGCTTTTTGTTTATATGGCTGTCAATTAATTGCCGCATATAATTTAAAAGCGTATAAAGATGTTGATATAACAGATTTAAATACTTTTAATTATAAATTTAAGGTATTTATTTTCAAAGTGTTGCGATGGATATTAGTGGCTAACTGGTTTATAGTTTGTAACTGGAATAGAGCTTGCAATAAAAATAGATTGTAATAAAAAATGTGAGTCAGCCATTTGGTTGATGACGGCAAGAATAATCAATGTTTATGCGCCCACTTTGTGGCGCTACGTTAACATTTAAACATTAAAGGATCAGCATGCGCGGTTTAGCTTCACTTATTATATTGGCGTCTGCATTGATAGTCACTTCTGTTTACTCTCAAGACAGTACCCAACTAAAGGGGCCTAAAGGCGTTGACTATGGTGTGCAAGGACGAGCAATAGGGCCAATAAAACCGACCGATACACTCTGGCGTATTGCTGTTAAAGTTCGTCCTGATAACTCTGTAAGCATTTATCAAGTTATGCAGGCCTTGTATAACAAAAATCCAAATTCATTTTTAGAACAAAACCTTAACCACATGCAAAGTGGTGCCTATTTAAACATACCCACCTTAGCTGAAATTAAAAGTGTTAGCTCTGAGCTAGCAAGACAGCGCTCTGAACAAGACGACAAGTTATGGGAAAAAAAGAAAAACGGCACGCTAACGCAAAGCGAAATTAATACAGCTCAAACCAAAGTAACGCAAGCGCGTAAAGTTGACGTAGACGAAGCTAAAAAAGAATTACAAAAAGAATTAAATGACATAAAAACGGATCAAAGTAATAGATTAGTTGAGCTGCAACAGCAATTTAAAAGTTCGGTAAACAATGTTGAAGAAATATTAGTAGAGAATAACAAGCTTAAAAAACAACTCACAGGTATTTCACAAGAGCTAAAAAACTTACGCGAGCAACTAGGGCAAGACAGCGAAATACAGCTGCAACTTAAAGAATTAATAGTTAAACAAAATGAAATAATAGCGCAACAAAAAATCAAAGACGCCAAACAAGATGCCGAATTTGACTTAGGAGCCTTGCTATCTAATCCGCTGGTTTTAATTTTGTTAATGACTATACCTGCATTATTAATTATTTTTGCCGTTGTAATGTTGTTACGTAAACGCGCAAATAACACCGAGCAAAATAACCAAGAAGATGAAGAGTTTTTACCGCAAACTCCCGTTTATAGCAGTGATGACAGCGATGATGTTGTAAGTGCAGCTAGCCACGACGATCCCATTATTCCTGATCCGTTGGATGATTTAAGTGTTCAATTAGATGACGGTATTTCGGATGACGCGCTGTTAGATGACGATGTAGCGTTTGACGACTCATTAGACGATAGCAATTTATTAGATCAAGATGAGTTAGAAAGCTTACTGAGCGATGACATCATTTTTGATGATGAAGACGGCCAAGACGATGATGAGCTCGATATTTTTATGCAGCAAGGCTTTGATGAGCCTGTAGATGACAGCTTAGAGGACACTATTGATTTAGACTTAAACACATCACAAAACAGTGATGATATTTTAAGTGCTGATGATTTAGATAGCTTATTTGATGAAGACGATAGATTACCAGAAATTGAATCGAGTGATAGCGACAAAGTAGCACCAGAGAGTGGGGATTCTCACGATGAAATATCTGCCTTTAGTGAAGAGTTAGCAAGTGAAGATGACGATTTTGATATTGATGATTTATTAGAATCAGAGCAATCATCAATACCAAGCAATACAGAAGAGTTGGTAGAGGAAAACGACGACTTTGACTTAGATGATATCGACAGCTTAATCGATGAAGTAAGTGAGCAGGACGATGCTCTGCCTGAAAAGCAAAGCAGCGCTACAGAGCTAGTTGAAGAAAGCGACGACTTTGATTTAGACGATATCGACAGCTTAATTGACGAAGCAAACGTTCAGGGCGATGATCTGCTTGAAGAGCAAAACAGCGCTACAGAGCTAGTTGAAGAAAACGACGACTTTGATTTAGATGATATCGACAGCTTAATTGACGAAGCAAACGTTCAGGGCGATGATCTGCTTGAGGAGCAAAGCAGCGCTACAGAGCTCGTAGAAGAGAATGACGACTTTGATTTAGATGACATCGATAGCTTAATTGACGAAGCAAGCGAACAGGGCGATGATCTGCTTGAAGAGCAAAACAGCGCTACAGAGCTCGTAGAAGAGAATGACGACTTTGATTTAGATGACATCGATAGCTTAATCGATGAAGTTAGCGAACAAAGCGATGAAAAGCAGCCAGAAACACCGCTTGAAGAGCAAAATAATACAGCTGAGTTAGTAGAAGAAACTGATGACTTCGACTTAGATGATATTGACGACATCGACAGCTTAATCGACGAGGTTAGTGAACAAGGCGAGGAAGAGCAGCCTGAAACAGCGCTTGAAGAGCAAAATAATACAGCTGAGTTAGTAGAAGAAGCCGATGACTTCGACTTAGATGATATTGACGATATCGACAGCTTAATCGATGAAGTAAGTGAGCAGGATGATGAAGAACAGCCTGAAGCACCGCTTGAAGAGCAAAATAATACAGCTGAGTTAGTAGAAGAAACAGATGACTTCGACTTAGATGAAATTGACGATGTTGACAGCTTAATCGACGAAGTTAGTGAACAAAGTGAGCAGGGCGATGAAAAACAGCCAGAAATAGCGCTTGAGGAGCAAAATAATACAGCTGAGTTAGTAGAAGAAACCGACGACTTTGACTTAGATGATATTGACGACATCGACAGCTTAATCGACGAAGTTAGTGAACAAAGCGAGGAAGAGCAGCCTGAAGCAGCGCTTGAAGAGCAAAATAATACAGCTGAGTTAGTAGAGGATTTAGAAAAAGCGCAGCAAGAGTTAAATAGTGACGACGCTGAATCTGTTGACTCTTCATTAAGTGAAAATACAGAGTCAGCACTTGAGTCAGAACCAGAGCTTGCAGTAGAAGAGCAAGACGATTTTGGCGACTCAATTATAGAGGATTACTCAGATACATCGCAGACGTTACTCGATCCTGAAGATGCGCTTGAAGAATATAATGACGATAATTTAAAAAGTGTTGATGAGCTTTTAAATGAGCTACAACAAGCATCCGATGATGAAGAGTATGTAGAACCCCCTCAGTGGTCGGTTGATGATTTTAATGATGTAACAGAAGCCGAATTAGGTGACGACCCTCTAGGTATTGAAAATGATGAATCTGAATTATTAGCAGATGAGTCAGTGCCTGATGTAGCAGCGCCAAGCGAAGAGCTTGATGTAGACGAATACCCTGAGCTAGATCTGAATGACGATGCAATACTAACAGCAGATGAACAGCAAGCGTTTACTCCGCAAGAGCTGCAAGGCGATAACCTAGATGGTGATGCTAAAGGTATGGCCTCGAGTCAAGCTGAACAAGATCTTGCAAACTCGCTACTAGCCGGTGGTAATTTAGATAGTTTAAATGATGACTTTGACGATGAACTATTAATTGAAAATGATTTTTCAGAGCTCGATAGTGAACAACAAAATGAAGATGAATTATTAGCAATAACCTCACCACCAGAGGTTGATACAAGTAATTCGTCTGAGCAGCAATTAAATGATGACGTTAGTGATGATTTGCTTAACGAAGTAGACGATATTCAAATTGAGCAATTAAATGAAGAGTTAGATGAGAAGTTAATTGATGAGCAAACAAATGTAGACCGTGAAGCGGCATTAATGCCAACAGAGTTACCGCATAACGGTGAAGTTGCATCGGATGATGAGCTTGATGACGAGTTTATGGCCGATTTAACTCAGACCGACTTTGATGCATTACTAAATGAATTAGCCGATGCCGATGAGCTGGATATTGCAGACAGTAGTGAGTTTGACGTTGATTTTAATAACTTACTCAGTGATGAAATAGATACTGATGAATCAGCTTTAGTGCCACAGCCAACTGTTAACAGCAATACTATTGAGCAAACTAGCAAAGATGAGTTTGTAGATATTGATGCGTTATTAGAGCAAAGTGACGACGCAGATACAGAGCACGAACCTTACGATGATGTGAATATGGACGTAGGGCTAGGTGATTTTGACTCATTACTGGCCGGCGATAACCCAACAGATGTTGATGCTGAAAGTGGCGGTTATTCTGCTAAATTAGACTTAGCCCGCGCTTATATTGAAATAGATGATTTTGACTCAGCGCTTAAGGTTATCGAAGACGTTATTAATAAAGGCCCTGAAGAAGTTCAACAAGAAGCGCTTAGCTTAAAAGCTAAACTTAAATAAAATAAAGAGCATAAATTTAAAGCCCGTAATTTTACTAATTACGGGCTTTTTTAATCGGGATAGGTTTGATTATAGCGCAGCTGCTTTTATTGCATCGCTAGATAGCATAAAATGCCCCGTTCATTAGCACAGTAGGTAAAGCAGTAATTATGCGAGTAGCACTTGGAGTTGAATACAACGGCGCACGCTATAGTGGTTGGCAACGACAATCACACGTAAACAGCGTACAACAAGAAGTAGAAACAGCGTTATCGCGTATTTGTAATCATCCGGTTGCAATTGTATGCGCAGGGCGTACCGATGCCGGTGTGCATGGTACCGGGCAAGTTGTGCACTTTGATACAGATGCACCACGCGATATGGTGGCATTTACTTTAGGCATGAATACATTGTTGCCAAAAGATATTGCTATTCGTTTTGCTCAGCCAGTGGCTGATGATTTTCATGCTCGTTTTAGTGCTACAGCACGCCGTTATCGTTATGTTATTTATAATAACCCACTTCGTGGTGCGGTATTAAACGAAGGTGTTACGCACTTTCATCACACGCTTGATGAAACTAAAATGCAAGAAGCGTGTCAGTATTTAATAGGTAAATACGACTTTACGTCGTTCCGCGCTATTCACTGCCAAGCAAATACTGCTATTAGAACAATTCAGCATTTATCGGTACAGCGCCAAGGCAGTTACGTTATTATAGATATTAAAGCCAATGCTTTTTTACATCATATGGTACGTAATATAACGGGTTGTTTAATGGATATAGGCTTACATAAACAACAACCTGTTTGGCTAAAAGAATTGCTAGATTTAAAAGAGCGAGCAAAGGCAAGTGCAACCGCTAAAGCTGCCGGTTTATACCTGGTAGATGTTGATTATCCTGAACAATTTAACATACCTAAAACGCCATTAGGACCTTTGTTTTTACCAGATATTAGTATTTAATTAGGTGGTTTTTAACTGTTTAATCTAAGCGCTGGCAACTACTAAGACCAGTTTTTGATACCGTGTTAGTGTAATTCATGTTTTAATTGAGAAAATTTGTTTGCATGATAAGCATGCAAGCTCGCGACACAGAACAGCATTAAGAGAGTTGCAAATGAGTTGGCTAGAAAAAATCTTACCTAAAACGACAAAAGCATCAGGTCGTAAAGAAATTCCAGAAGGTGTTTGGGCTAAGTGTACATCGTGTGATTCTATTTTGTATAAAGCCGAATTAGAAAAAGCATTGAATGTATGTCCTAAGTGCGATCATCATATGCGTATTAGTGGGCGTAAGCGCCTTGAGTATTTTTTAGATGAAGGTGACCGTGTAGAACTTGGTACACAGCACGAACCTAAAGATGTGCTTAAATTTAGAGACTCAAAAAAATACTCTGACCGTATTACAGCGGCGCAAAAATCAAGTGGTGAAAAAGACGCGCTTGTGGCAATGAAGGGACATTTAAAAGGTATTCCTGTAGCTGCTGTAGCATTTGAATTCTCATTTATGGGCGGTTCAATGGCATCGGTAGTAGGTGCACGTTTTGTTGACGCTGTTGATCAATGCTTAGAGCATAATATGCCACTTATTTGTTTTTCGGCTTCTGGCGGCGCACGTATGCAAGAAGCACTTATTTCATTAATGCAAATGGCTAAAACCAGTGCCGCGCTTGCTAAAATGACAGAAAAAGGCTTACCATTTATTTCAGTTATGACTGATCCAACAATGGGCGGTGTTTCTGCATCGCTTGCTATGTTGGGCGACATTAACGTAGGCGAGCCAAAAGCATTAATTGGTTTTGCAGGGCCGCGTGTTATTGAGCAGACAGTGCGTGAAACACTCCCTGAAGGTTTTCAGCGTAGTGAATTCTTGCTTGAACACGGTGCAATAGACATGATTATTGACCGTCGTGAAATGCGCGATACATTGGCACGCATTTTGGCTAAGTTTATGAACTTGCCTTCTACTGAGCAAGAGCATAGAGTAGCGTAAATTTAAGCTTTATTGATCTAACGCTATGACAAAAACAATTCCTAGCCAATCATCAAGCCTTGATGATTGGCTTTTTTATTTAGAAAGTGTTCACCCTGCAAATATTGCAATGGGGCTAGAACGCGTTGCCAGTGTTGCTAATAACATTGGGCTATTAAACACCTCAAGTAAAATTATTTTGATTGCCGGTACCAATGGTAAAGGCACCACAGCACGCTGCCTAGAGTCGTTACTTTTAGCGCAAGGCCTTAGCGTAGGTACGTATGCTTCACCACATTTAACGCACTATAACGAACGTGTACGGGTAAATGGGCAAGAGCTTAGCGATCAGTATCATGTTGATGCCTTTCATTTACTAGAACAAGGGCGCAAAGATACCGCACTCACTTATTTTGAATATGGCACCTTGGCTGCGCTGGCAATTTTTAAGCGCTGTGAGGTTGACTACGTACTCTTAGAGGTAGGTTTAGGCGGGCGTTATGACGCCACTAATATTGTTACGCCTTTTGCGAGTGTTATTACCACTATCGATTTAGATCACAAAGAATACTTAGGTGATACGCGCGAACTCGTTGCTTATGACAAAGCGGGTATTTTTCGTGAAAATACGCCGGCTATTATTGGCGATTTAAATATTCCCCATACCATGACTGATTATGGCGATGAAATAAATGCCAAGATGGTTTTATCAGGGAGTGACTTTATATTTAAAGAACACGCAGATACCTTTAGCTGGCAATACCAACAGTACAACCTTGAATTAGCTAAACCAGCAATTCCTAGTCAAAATGCAGCAACAGCGTTAACCACGCTAAGTGTGTTAAATTTACTCCCGAGTGAGTCGGTGATCAAAGCCTGTTTAGCAAACCTGGTTGTGGAAGGGCGTTTTGAGCAGTTAAGCGACCAACCCTTGGTATATACCGATGTAGCGCATAATCCTGAATCGGCTCGATATTTAGCAAGTAAATTACTAAGCTACAAAGATAAAGGCTTTAAAATTCATGCATTAGTCGCTATGCTTGCTGATAAAGATAAAGCAGGTGTGCTTAAAGAAGTAAGCCATTTAGTTGATCAATGGTCGTTAGCGAGTTTAAATGGCCCTCGTGGTGATAGCGCTAGCAACTTACAAAATGCGCTACAAAGCATACCGCATAATGATATTAAGCATAGTTATAATAGCGTAGCAGCAGCACTCGATGTAATTTTGCCAACACAACAAAACGACACAGTTTTGATTGTTTTTGGTTCATTTTTTACCGTTGCTGGCGCTATTGATTACTTTAAAAAATAGAGAGAATATCGGTGAACTCAAGTTTTATAAATCGCTTAGTCGGAACAAGTATCGTGGTAATAGCAGCAATTGTGTTTATACCTAACATACTTGATGGTGAAAAAGTGCACTATAAAGAAGGCTTTAAAGCGATTCCAGAACGCTCTGAGTTCAAAACAATCGATCTGCAGCAAGAAATTGATGAAAACGTAGCCGGGGCAGACTCGTTGCAACAAGATGAGATAGAAGACATTCAAGCAGATGATATCGCTTTTGAACAACAAGCTAATATTGCTCAAAGTGACTATACATCAGAAGCTAAAGTGGTAGAGGCGGTAATAGCGCCTAAAGCTCAACCACAAGCAGCTGCGCCGGTACAATCAATCAAGCCACGCCAAAACAATGAGAACCTAACCAGCATGGCTTATGTCATTCAATTAGGTAGTTTTTCTCATGCCGCAAACGTAAAAGCGCTGCAAGCAAAGCTGCAAGCTAAAGGGTTCAAAACCTTTACTAAGCCAGTAAAAACGCCAAACGGTACATTAACTAAAGTATTTGTTGGCCCATCGCTTAATAAAAATGAGTTACAAAAGCAATTACCAGCACTTAAAGAGCTAACTAAGCTCAATGGTAAAATAACGCAATTTGAAGTAACCAAGTAACGTATTGCACCTAGCCTTGTGTGCAAGGTTAGGTGTTTTTATTAGTCGTATTACACTTCTCATATGTTGGTCAAAACTATTTTAATTAAGGTTAAAATTTACTGTTTTGGGCAACCAGTTATCTCCCGCTTAAACTTGCATATTAACGATGTTTAGGTATAGAATGCGCCCCAAATTAGCGACTAATTGGTTCTTATGATCTGGGTTGATTACGCCATTCTTGGCATTATTGCACTATCTACCGTCATCGGTTTAATACGCGGCTTTGTTAAAGAAGCTATGTCATTAGCTGTATGGGCTGGCGCTTTTATCATCTCTAGCTTGTTCTATCAATATTTAGCTTCCTTCCTAACTACCATTTCTGAACCCCTTTTAAGAAATGCAGCGGCCATAGCCATATTATTCTTTGTGACGCTATTGTTGGGCGGTTTACTAAACTACATTTTAGGTGAATTAGTACAGCGTACTGGTTTATCAGGCACCGACCGTGTTTTTGGCATAGTGTTTGGTGCTCTTCGAGGCGTGTTGGTCGTGAGCGCGTTACTCTTCTTTCTTGATGCTTTTACAGGTGCGCCTAATACGCATTGGTGGGGCAACTCTATTTTGATTCCGGAATTTGGCTTTGTTGTTGAATGGTTTTTTTCATACCTTGAAAACAACTCAAGCTTTTTAAATTCAGTAAACCGTTAATCGGCGAGGATAAATTACATGTGTGGTATCGTTGGAATAGTCGGAACATCGCCAGTTAATCAGGCGATTTATGATGGCTTAACTGTTTTGCAGCATCGCGGCCAAGACGCCGCGGGTATTATTACCATTGACAACAATACGTTTAGCTTACGCAAAGCAAATGGTTTAGTGAGAGATGTATTTCACACTCGCCATATGAAACGATTGCAGGGAACAATTGGCATAGGCCATGTTCGTTACCCAACAGCAGGCTCGTCAAGCTCATCAGAAGCGCAGCCATTTTATGTAAACTCTCCTTTTGGTATTGCATTAGCACATAATGGCAACCTAACGAATGCAGAAGAGTTAAAAGAGCAATTGTTTTCAGAAGCACGACGCCATGTAAACACCACCTCTGACTCAGAAATATTGCTTAATATTCTTGCGCATGAGTTAAGTAAATCAAACAAGCTACAGCTTGGCGCAGAAGATATTTTTACCGCTATTACCGAAGTAAATAACAAAGTGAATGGCGGCTATGCTGCTATCGCGATGATTATTGGCCACGGTGTGGTGGCGTTTCGTGACCCTAATGGTATTCGTCCATTGGTATTTGGTAAACGCGAAAGCGCAAAAGGCACCGAATACATGTTTGCTTCAGAAAGTGTTGCACTAAAACAAGATGGTTTTGAATTTATTCGTGATGTAGCACCAGGTGAAGCCATTTATGTAACCGAAAACGGTGAATTTCACTCGTTAAGCTGTGCAGATAAAGTATCTTATTCACCATGTATTTTTGAGTTTGTTTATTTTGCTCGCCCCGATTCAACCATTGACCGTATGTCTGTTTATGCAGCACGGGTAAATATGGGAACTAAATTGGGTGAAAAAATAGCACGTGAGTGGGCTGATAAAGACATTGATGTGGTTATTCCTATTCCTGAAACATCGTGTGATATTGCGCTCGAAATAGCCCGTGTTCTTGATTTACCTTACCGCCAAGGTTTTGTTAAAAACCGTTACATTGGTCGCACATTTATTATGCCCGGCCAAGAGTTACGTAAAAAATCAGTGCGTCAAAAGTTAAATGCCATAGATCGTGAGTTTAAAGGTAAAAACGTATTACTGGTTGATGACTCAATTGTGCGTGGTACTACCTCAGCGCAAATAGTTGAAATGGCTAGAGAGTCGGGTGCTAAAAACGTTTATTTTGCATCAGCTGCTCCTGAAATACGTTTTCCTAATGTGTACGGTATTGATATGCCATCTGCAGCCGAGCTGATTGCTCATGGCCGTGAAGTGGAAGATATTAATGCAAGTATTGGTTCTGACGGTTTGATTTTTCAGTCATTAAAAGATTTGATTGCAGCGGTTGGCAAAGAAAACCCTGAAATCACTAAATTTGAAACATCAGTATTCGATGGCCAATATATAACTGGCGACATTGATCAAGATTACTTAAATCGTATTGATAAAATGCGTAATGACTCTGCAAAAAGTACTCGCGAAAATGCGATGTCTGCAGGGTTAGAGATTCATAATCAAGATGAAAACGAATCAGACTAATCGTTAAAAATATTTAAATAAAAAAGGAGCTAATTAGCTCCTTTTTTTTGTGCAAAAAAGCACAAATACTTTTACTCCAACGCGGTGCAGTGCTTATGTAAACATGGGGCTCACTATTCCATTAGTCCATAGCATAGCGGTAACCGCTAAAATAATAACCAGTAAAATTAAGCCACAAGTTACTACAGAGCTTGCGTAAATAAAGCCTCGTTCTTCTGGTATATGCATTAATATTGGCACACCGGTATAAAGTAAATAAACCGAGTAAGCCAAAGCAACCATGCCTACGCACACCACAAACCATAAGTGCGGTAAAAAAGCAGCTAGTGCCGACATAAACACCGGGGTTGCAGTATAAGCTGCTAGTTCGAGAGCTTGAGTGAAAGTGGGCTGAGCACCAAAGGTTACTCCCATCCAGTGGGCTAAATAAGCCAAAGCAAATATACCCGCAATTAGCGCCACATACATTGCAATTGCAATAAGTAGTGCACTGTCATGGGTTAAAAATACGGGGTTTCCTGTACCTATGCTCCATCCTAAATATACCGATGAATAGTACCCCATAACCGAGGGAAACAGCGCTATCAACACAATATGCGAGAGGCTATAAGTTAGGCTTTCATGGCGGTTATCAATTGTTTGCCATTCTTCAAGTGGGTGAGCGTAAAGCCCCCATAGGTGGTTTAGTATCATAGTGTTTACTCCATAAAAGTAACTTATTAGTTTTTTACTGTTTTATTTTTATACAGTCACTATACAGTTATGGTTCACTTGCAATACAAAGTCAAGGTAACATTGTATTAACATTTTGAAGTTGTAAATGATACCCATGTAAAAGTAGGCCGTGGTGATCTTTTAAAAAGGTTTCATGGTAAAATCGTTATTAAGTTTAAAGTTATACTGAGATATGCAAAAAGTGTCTACGCAACAATTATTAGCGCCAATTTTAAGTTTTTTAAAATGCGAAACCCCACAGCAGTGGGTTGATGAAGCGATAAAAAAAGAAAATTTATCGATTATATTAATCGACCATTTGATATGTGAATTAAAAGCAGCGCAATCAGCGATGTTTTTAATTCGTAAGTATGCGGTGGATAAAGAAAGTAGCGACGCTCTGCTTGAGTGGCTAAAACCGTTTGAAACATTAATTTATAAACGTGAAGGCAATTGGCGTGACTTAGCGGCTAAAAACAAGCTTACCAAGGCTATTATTCCTAAATCTAACTCGCCGTATGGGCAAGAGTTAATCGATAAAATGGTGATGCTAATAAAAGAAGAGTTGCATCATTTTTATCAAGTATTAGAAATTATGGACGAGTACGGTGTTGAATATAGAAGTATTACCCCATGTCGTTATGCTAAAGGTATGCTGCGTAATGTAAAAACCTTTGAGCCAGATGCTCTGGTCGATAAGCTTATAGTGGGTGCTTACATTGAGGCGCGATCGTGTGAGCGTTTTGCTAAGCTTGCTCCGCATGTAGATAAACGTTTAGGTGACTTTTATATATCGCTATTGCGCTCAGAAGCGCGACATTATCAAGATTATTTAACGCTGGCGCAAGAAATTGCCGACTTTGATATTACCGAGCGAGTGCAGTTTTTTGCAGAAAAAGAACGTGAGCTCATTGCAACGCCCGATACCGACTTTAAATTTCATAGCGGTATTCCTGCATTAAAAAACTACCTTTTGTAGCACTCATTTTACGCCTTAAAAGGAGTGCTAATTAACTTTTGAGCCTGTGGTGTAACCACTAAATATGAGCCTTGGGTGTACCAGTCACCTAAAACCGTACGCGTTAAAGTTTCTTGGTTTACTGTGTAAGTATGCACATTAGGGCGATGAGTATGACCGTGGATCATATTAGTGACCTGGTGCTTAGCAAAAGTAGCGAGTACGGCGTCATCAATCACATCGAGTATTTCAAGGGGTTTATTGGCTTGGCTAAGTTTACTTTTTTCACGTGCATTACGGGCTATTTTTTTACGATACCATAGTGGCATAGCCAACATTAGTTTTGGCCACCACCATCCACGGCTTTTACGACGAAACTTTTGGTACTCTATATCTTGAGTACACATTTCATCGCCATGTAAAATAACCGTTGGTGTACCGTATAAATCTATTACGGTTTGCTCATCAAGTAAGGTCATGCCTGCCATTGCGGCATACTTGTCGCGCATAATAAAGTCGCGATTACCATGAATAAAATAAACCGGTGTACCGCCATCACTGACTGCTTTTAAATGTTTTGCTACATTAGCGCTCAGCGTTGTAATGTAATCGTCGCCAACCCATACTTCAAAAAAATCACCTAAAATGTACAGTGCATCTACATCTTGATTAAGTATGTGCGTATTTAAAAAGCTAAAAAATGCCGCGCTAATATCAGGGCGGTTTTCACTTAGGTGTAAGTCGGCAATAAAATAAGTTTTGCGAGTCATAGATGAGTCTTTTTAGATAAAATAAAAGCGGGCTTATATAAATTAAGTAAATATTTAAACTTAATTTATATTAATACCCGCTTATATACTCACATAATGTGAGTAAACGCTATTAGTTAACAGTAACGCTTTCGATAATTACATCTTCAAGTGGTACGTCTTGATGAAAGCCGTTGCTACCAGTTGCTACGCCTTTAATTTTATTAACTATGTCCATGCCTTCAACAACTTCAGCAAATACACAGTAACCCCAGCCTTGCGACGTTTCGCTGCTGTGGTTTAAAAAATCGTTGTCGTTAACGTTAATGAAAAATTGCGCTGTAGCTGAATGAGGATCAGGCGTACGTGCCATTGCTAAAGTACCTACTTTATTTGATAGGCCATTGTTAGCTTCATTTTTAATTGGATCATTTACTTCTTTTTGATCCATACCAGGGATAAAACCACCGCCTTGAACCATAAAACCATCGATTACACGATGAAAGATAGTGCCGTTGAAAAAGCCAGCATTTGCATACTCTAAAAAGTTTTTAACTGTGTTTGGAGCTTCTTGAGCAAACATTTTAATGGTGATGTCACCAAAATTAGTGTGTAGAACAACCATGAGGTTTCCTGTATCTGGTTTAAATAGTCGCGCTATTTTATCTCAGTTAGCTAAGATTAACAAAGTAGATGTTTGCTTTGTTATAAAGCGCTAGAGCAGGGGCTTTTCAAGTGGTAACATAGCTGTTCAAGTTAATAGTCAAGGACTCAAAGTAAATGGTTAATATATACAACACACTAACGCGACAAAAAGAGCAATTTAAACCAATGGTCGAAGGCAAAATCGACATGTATGTGTGTGGTATCACCATTTATGATTACTGTCATATTGGGCATGCGCGTACCTTTGTTGGCTTCGATGTGATTGTTCGCTACCTTCGCCACATTGGTTACGATTTAAAATATGTGCGTAATATTACCGATGTTGATGACAAAATAATTAAACGCGCTAACGAAAATGGCGAGTCAATAAACGACTTAACTGTGCGCATGACGAAAGCCATGCATGAAGATTTTGATAGTTTAAACATGTTACGCCCCGATGTTGAACCAACAGTAACTGCGCACATGGATGAAATTATTGAAATGGTTGAGCGCTTAATTACCAAAGGCCATGCTTATGTTGCTGCCGATGGCGATGTATTGTTTGATGTTTCTACCTTTGAGCAGTACGGCGCATTATCGCAGCAAGATTTAACCATGCTGCAATCAGGATCGCGTGTTGAGGTTGCTCAAGATAAAGACGATCCGCTTGATTTTGTATTGTGGAAAAAAGCCAAAGCGGGTGAGCCATCATGGTCATCTCCATGGGGCGAAGGGCGTCCAGGTTGGCATATTGAATGTTCTGCTATGAGCTCAAAGCATTTGGGTGAGCATTTTGATATTCATGGTGGGGGTTCTGACTTACAGTTTCCGCATCACGAAAACGAAATTGCACAATCGTGCTGTGCAAATAATGGCAAGTATGTAAATACTTGGATCCACACGGGTATGGTGCAAGTAAATAAAGAAAAAATGTCTAAATCGTTAGATAACTTTTTTACTGTGCGTGAAGTGTTAAAACAGTACGATGCAGAATCAGTACGTTACTTTTTAATCTCGGGCCATTACCGCAGCCAGCTAAATTATTCGCAAGAAAATTTAGATCAAGCTCGCTCATCACTTGAACGTATTTATACAGCACTTCGTGGGGTTGAACCGGTAGCGTGTGAGCTTGATGACAACGAGTATGTTATTAAGTTTAGAAAGGCGATGGATGATGACTTTAATACACCAGAAGCATTACCTGTGTTGTTTGAGCTAGCTAAAGAGCTAAACCGCGTAAAAGATATTGATAGCCAGCAAGCAGGGCAGTTAGCATTTATACTAGGTAGCATAAGCGAAGTGCTAGGTGTTGCTCAGCAGGACCCAGAAGCCTTTTTACAAGGTGGGCAAGACGATGATGAAGTAGCACAAATTGAAGCGCTAATAGTTAAGCGTAACGATGCGCGTGCTAGTAAAAACTGGGCTGCTGCTGATGAAGCGCGCGATGCACTTAGTGCGTTAGGCGTAATACTAGAAGATTCAGCCGGTAAAACCACTTGGCGTAAAGCGTAATTGGTTTATTTCAAAAATAATAACTAACTTTATTTTTTGCATTAAAAAGGGTTGCCACTTGGCAACCCTTTTTTGATTCTGTTAGCGCTTAGCTATGATATTTTTCACACGCTTCGAGGGTGTTTTCAATCAAGCTTGCCACTGTCATAGGGCCTACACCACCAGGTACAGGGGTAATAAAGTCAGCTTTTTGCTCAGCAACACTATATTCAACATCACCCACTAACTTACCGCTATCTAAGCGGTTAATACCTACATCAATAACAATCGCACCTTCTTTAACCCAGTCACCAGGAATAAATTCAGGTTTACCAACTGCAACCACTAATAAATCGGCCCGACGAACATGGGTTTCTAAGTCTTGTGTAAACTTATGACAAACAGTGGTAGTGCAACCAGCTAACAATAGCTCTAGTGCCATAGGACGCCCTACAATATTAGATGCACCTACAACCACAGCATGCAATCCTTTATAACGCACACCCGTTGAGTCAAGTAAGGTAATAATACCTTTTGGTGTACAAGGACGAAGGGCTGGCATACGTTGGGCTAGTCGGCCTATATTGTAAGGATGAAAACCATCTACATCTTTATGCGGGGTAATACGTTCAAGAATCTTTTCTACATCAAGACCTTCAGGTAAAGGGAGTTGTACTAAAATACCG
Source organism: Pseudoalteromonas sp. 120-MNA-CIBAN-0494 (assembly GCF_040308885.1). NCBI lineage: Bacteria > Pseudomonadati > Pseudomonadota > Gammaproteobacteria > Alteromonadales > Pseudoalteromonadaceae > Pseudoalteromonas > Pseudoalteromonas sp. 120-MNA-CIBAN-0494. Next base: position 106,108 of record NZ_JBEOOE010000001.1, on the reverse strand, counting down.
TCAATTTCTTGATCGTTGTTTAATTCATCAACTAACTCTAATAGTGTTTGCTCAGTGGTATTTGCTGGTAAATCAAAAGATTTAGAGATAAAACCAACTTCTTCACAGGCTTTACGTTTTGAGCCAACATAAACCTGACTCGCAGGGTCGAGTCCTACAAGCACTACTGCAAGACCGGGCGCACGAAGGTTTTGTGCTACTCGCTCTGAAACGCGTTGTGCAACTGCGCTACGTACTTGTTTTGCTATTGCTTTACCATCAATGATGTTTGCCGTCATGGGTGACCTTTAATTAGGGTTAATTAACTTGATACAGATACTTAAAATGGATATACAAAAAATAGGGGTAATGTAATAAAGAAATACTTACTTTATTAAATCCATTTTTAATATGTTTACTATTTTCGCAGAAAAGCACTAAAGCGCCAAGTTGCTTTTAGCTAATAGCGTATTTGATTATACAAAATAGTCTAAATTTCAGCCGGCTATTAGGTTATTCTGGCTATTATGAACTAAAAGTGAGCAATTGAATTGTTTTCTTAAAAAAACGTTTGACCTAACCCAGCCAAATCACTATTATGCACCCCGTTGTCAACGAGGTCACTCGCTAACAATTATAAGCATCGGCGATTAGCGCAGTTTGGTAGCGCACTTGGTTTGGGTCCAAGGGGTCGCAGGTTCAAATCCTGCATCGCCGACCACTTTCTTAAGTAATTAAGCTAAGTGGATATTATTTGGGTATTAATGCAATAGTACATTTGCACAAAGCCATTGTACTTACGTAATTAGCTTATTGGTAAACTATGAAGTTTTCGATGCGCCCATAGCTCAGCTGGATAGAGCAACGCCCTTCTAAGGCGTGGGTCGAAGGTTCGAATCCTTCTGGGTGCACCATTTGAAAACAAGTAAATGCCGTGGTGATTGTAGCTCAGTTGGTAGAGCCCCGGATTGTGATTCCGGTTGTCGTGGGTTCGAGCCCCATCAGTCACCCCAATTTACAAAGAGTATCGGCGATTAGCGCAGTTTGGTAGCGCACTTGGTTTGGGTCCAAGGGGTCGCAGGTTCAAATCCTGCATCGCCGACCATTTTCTTATAAATGGTCTTAAATACAGAGTTTAAGTATTCAAAAGTTAAGTATAAAAAATATATCGGCGATTAGCGCAGTTTGGTAGCGCACTTGGTTTGGGTCCAAGGGGTCGCAGGTTCAAATCCTGCATCGCCGACCATTTTCTTTATTAACAATAATAAATGAAAATGGTTTTGATATTACACGCACTACTCACTTCAAAATCAGTATTATCGAGCACTTTGTTAAAGCAGAGATTGTTAATATTCGAAAATAAATAATAAAAACTCACTAATAAACTATTTTAGAACTTATAAACTATAACTTTATACTTTTGATTAGCTGCTAAATTAGCCTGTTTTTTATTCGCTTGATTACTAATAACACAATTGTGCTTCAAAAAATTGTTTCCTACACTCGACTATCATCAATATTACGTTATAATGCCGCGTCTATTATTTTAATATAGTGCCCGCAGGGCAGAGCAGCAATGGTATCTGGTGGTAGCGACGAATGTTTTTAAGCCACAAAGGTTTAAATTTTATCAAGACTCCTAAAGATGACTTTGTGTGTAAAGAAGGCGAACAGTCGCCAAAATTGAAGATTGAGGTAAATCATGCAAGTTTCTGTTGAGACGACCCAAGGCCTTGAGCGCCGTCTGACCATCACCGTTCCTGCAGAGAACGTTGAGAATGAAGTAAAAAAACGCTTACAACAACTGTCAAAAACGCAGCGTATTGATGGCTTCCGTGCTGGTAAAGTTCCAGCATCAGTAATTAACAAGCGTTTTGGACCAGCAGTTCGTCAAGAAGTTGCTGGCGAAGTAATGCAACGTAATTTCTATGAAGCAATTGTTTCAGAAAAAATTAACCCAGCTGGCGCACCAACATTTGCTCCAAAAGCACTTGAAGCTGGTAAAGATTTAGAGTTTTCGGCTACGTTTGAAGTTTACCCTGAAGTTGAAGTTCAAGGTTTAGACAAAATTACAGTTGAAAAACCAGCCGTAACAGTAACTGACGAAGATTTAGCTAACATGCTAGAAACACTTCGTAAGCAACACGCAGACTGGGCTGAAGTTGATACAGCTGCTGGCGAAAACGACCGTGTAACGGTTGATTTTGTAGGTACTATCGACGGTGAAGTATTTGAAGGCGGCAAAGCTGAAGACTTCCCATTAGAACTTGGCCAAGGTCGTATGATCCCAGGTTTTGAAGATAATATCGTAGGTAAAAAAGCAGGCGAAGAAGCAATTGCTGACGTAACTTTCCCTGATGATTACCATGCTGAAAACTTAAAAGGTAAAGCGGCTCAATTCACTATCACAGTGAAAAAAGTTGAAGCGCAAGAGTTACCTGAATTAAGCGAAGAATTTGCAACTAAATTCGGTGTTACCGAAGGTGGTGTTGACGCGCTTAAAGTTGAAGTTAAAAAGAACATGACACGTGAGCTAGACCAAGCGGTTAAAGCTAACGTTAAAGATCAAGCTATTAAAGGTCTTTTAGCGAACAACGAAATTGAAGTGCCTAAAGCACTAGTTGATCAAGAAGTTGACGCATTACGTCAGCAAGCTGCTCAACGTTTTGGTGGCGATGCGCAAAACATGCCTGAGCTTCCTGCTGAATTGTTCCATGAGCAAGCAGTAACACGTGTTAAAACTGGCCTTTTATTAGGTGAAGTGATTAAAGCTAACGAGATTAAAGTTGACGACGCTAAAGTTGAAGCATTAATCGCAACGGTAGCTTCTGCATACGAAGATCCAACTGAAGTAGTAGAATACTACAAAGCGAATGATCAACTTATGCAGCAAATGCGTAATGTAGCAATGGAAGAGCAAGCTGTTGAGGCTATCTTAGCTAAAGCAACTGTGACTGACGTTGAAACAGCATTTGACGACATCATGAATCCACAGCAAGGTGCTTAATAAGTCATTGACTTAAGTGCTCGCTAACGATTAAATGGCTCGTGTTACTCTGTTTATGCAGTGTGCTCGGGCCATTTTAGTTTGTGGTTCTTAATTTGCGAAAAATGATAACTATGCTTTTCTTTAATAAGGACAAGTATAAGCGCATAAGGAATTAAATAAGTATGAATATTGGTATTACAGATCCCCTAAACGCATTGGTCCCTATGGTTGTTGAACAAACACCTAAAGGCGAGCGCTCGTATGACATTTATTCGAGATTATTAAAAGAGCGTATTATCTTTTTAACGGGTCCTGTTGAAGACAACATGGCAAACCTGATTTTAGCGCAAATGTTGTTCTTAGAATCAGAAAACCCAGATAAAGATATCTTTTTATATATAAACTCACCAGGTGGTTCGGTTACTGCGGGTATGGCAATTTACGACACAATGAACTTCATTAAACCAGATGTAAGTACAATTTGTGTAGGTCAAGCTGCTAGCATGGGTGCTTTTTTACTTACCGCTGGGGCAAAGGGCAAACGTTTTTGTCTACCGAACTCGCGCGTAATGATCCACCAACCATTAGGTGGTTTCCAAGGTCAAGCATCTGACTTTGAAATACATGCCAAAGAAATCCTGTCTATTAAAGACAAGCTAAACCGCTTAATGGCTGAGCATACAGGCCAACCATTAGACGTGATTTCTAAAGACACTGATCGTGATAACTTTATGAGTGCTGATCAAGCTGTAGATTACGGCATTGTAGACTCAGTATTTAAAAATCGCGCTAGCAAGTAAGCGTTTGGCAAACAGCTAGGCTGTTTGCCACTTTGAGTTACTATGCGAAAAAATTAAATTTTGGTATAGTTAAAACGTATTGAAATAGCCATCGATCAATTTGGTGGCCAACGTATAAAATGAGGTAGCTGAATGTCTGACACTCCTACAGACGGCGACAAAAGTAGTAAATTGTTATACTGTTCTTTTTGCGGCAAAAGCCAACATGAAGTACGCAAATTAATTGCAGGCCCTTCAGTATATGTTTGTGATGAATGTGTAGAGTTGTGTAACGATATTATCAGAGAAGAAATAAAAGACATTGCGCCTAAGCACGATGCCTCTGACAAACTACCTGTACCAAAAGAAATTCGTAAACACTTAGACGACTATGTTATTGGCCAAGACCATGCTAAAAAAGTATTGTCTGTAGCGGTATACAACCATTACAAACGCCTACGTAATCAGTCGACTAAGCAAGATATTGAACTAAGTAAAAGTAATATCTTATTAATTGGTCCTACAGGTAGTGGTAAAACATTACTAGCAGAAACGTTAGCACGCTTATTAGATGTGCCGTTTACTATGGCCGATGCAACCACATTAACCGAAGCGGGTTATGTGGGTGAAGATGTTGAAAACATCATTCAAAAGCTGTTACAAAAATGCGATTACGATGTAGAAAAAGCACAACGTGGTATTGTTTACATAGATGAAATTGATAAAATTTCTCGTAAATCAGACAACCCGTCAATTACGCGTGATGTATCAGGCGAAGGCGTGCAACAAGCACTACTTAAACTGATAGAAGGCACCATAGCTTCGGTTCCACCACAAGGTGGCCGTAAGCACCCACAGCAAGAGTTTTTACAAGTAGATACGTCTAAAATCTTGTTTATTTGTGGTGGCGCATTCTCAGGTCTTGATAAAGTGATTGAGCAACGTAGCCATAAAAATACCGGTATTGGTTTTGGTGTTGATGTTAAAGAGTCTGCAGCGAGCCGTTCTTTAAGTGATACATTTAAAGACGTAGAGCCAGAGGATTTAGTTAAGTACGGCTTGATCCCTGAGTTTATCGGCCGTTTACCGGTAGTTGCTACATTAACTGAACTTGATGAAGCTGCACTAATACAAATTTTAAGTGAGCCTAAAAACGCCATTACTAAACAGTTTTCAGTATTGTTTGGTATGGAAGATGTTGAGCTTGAGTTTCGCGATGATGCCTTAGCTGCAATTGCCCACAAAGCAATGGAGCGTAAAACAGGTGCTCGTGGTTTGCGTTCAATCGTTGAAGGTGTATTACTTGATACTATGTATGAGCTACCTTCTATGGATAATGTAAGCAAAGTGGTTATAGATGAAACCGTAATTAAAGGTGAATCAGACCCAATTTTGATTTATGAAAATAATAATCAAGATAAAGCAGCATCTGAGTAGTTTTTAAGCTATTTGATTTAAAAAGGAGCCTAAGGCTCCTTTTTTTATAATTAATTTAATTGAGTACGGGAAAATCGTTGAACTTTAATTAGGTTATCCCCATATACTTGAGTAATCTTTAAAATAAATGAAGTGCAAAGAGAAATATAATGACGCTTGAGAGAACCGATCGAGTCGAAATCCCAGTATTAGCACTGCGCGATGTAGTGGTATACCCGCACATGGTGATCCCGCTTTTTGTAGGCCGTGAAAAATCAATAAAATGCCTTGAAGCGGCAATGGATAAAGACAAACAAATTTTCTTGGTTGCCCAAAAAGATGCAACCGTAGATGAGCCTGAGCAAGATGATATTTATCGTGTTGGTACTATTGCCACTGTACTTCAGTTATTAAAGTTACCAGACGGTACAGTAAAAGTTTTAGTAGAAGGTACGCAGCGCGCAAAAATTGAAGAATTTATTGATAGCGAAGAATTTTTTGTAGCTAATGCGCAGTTTATTGAATCAGAATCAATAGATGAGCATGAGCAAGATGTGTTTATTCGCAGCGCAATTAGCCAATTTGAAGGCTATGTAAAACTCAATAAAAAAATCCCACCAGAAGTACTTACTTCGGTTTCGGGGATTGACGATCCGGCGCGCCTTGCCGATACCATGGCAGCTCATATGCCATTAAAAGTGCCTGAAAAACAAAAAGTATTAGAAACCTCAAGTGTTACCGAACGCTTAGAATACTTAATGGCGCTAATGGAAGGCGAAATAGATTTACTGCAAGTTGAGAAAAAAATACGTAGCCGCGTTAAAAAGCAGATGGAAAAATCACAGCGCGAGTATTACCTCAATGAGCAAATGAAAGCTATTCAAAAAGAGCTCGGTGAACTTGATGATGTGCCAGACGAGTTTGAAGCGCTGAAAAAGCGTATTGAAGAGTCGGGCATGCCAACCGAAGCAAAAGAAAAAGCGACGGCTGAGTTAAGTAAGCTAAAAATGATGTCGCCAATGTCGGCAGAAGCCAGTGTAGTGCGCTCATACATAGATACACTAATTAGTGTACCGTGGAAAAAACGCTCAAAAGTTAAAAAAGATTTAGCTGGCGCGCAAAAAATACTTGATAGCGACCATTACGGCTTAGAAAAAGTTAAAGAACGTATTTTAGAGTACCTAGCGGTGCAACAACGTACTAACAAGCTTAAAGGGCCTATTTTGTGTCTAGTAGGGCCGCCTGGTGTGGGTAAAACCTCTTTAGGTCAATCTATTGCACGCTCTACCGGCCGTAAGTATATTCGTATGGCGCTTGGCGGTGTACGTGATGAAGCTGAAATTCGTGGCCATCGTCGTACTTACATTGGCTCAATGCCAGGTAAAATGATTCAGAATATGACAAAAGTGGGCGTTAAAAACCCATTGTTTTTACTTGATGAAATCGACAAAATGTCATCAGACATGCGTGGTGATCCCGCATCTGCATTACTTGAGGTGTTAGATCCTGAGCAAAATAGTCATTTTGCCGATCACTACCTAGAAGTTGACTACGATTTGTCGGATGTGATGTTTGTTGCTACATCAAACAGCTTTAACATTCCAGGGCCGTTACTAGATCGAATGGAAGTTATTCGTTTGTCGGGTTACACCGAAGATGAAAAACTAAATATTGCTAAACAGCACTTAATTACCAAGCAAGTTAAGCGTAATGGCTTAAAAGAGCATGAAATTGAGATAGCCGATAGTGCCATTACCGGTATTATTCGTTATTACACGCGTGAAGCGGGTGTACGTAATTTAGAGCGCGAAATATCTAAACTATGTCGTAAAGCGGTTAAAAATATTTTAATCGAAAAAGACACCACAACAGTCACTATCGATGAGCACAACCTAGAGGACTTTTTAGGGGTGCAACGCTTTGATTACGGTAAAGCAGAAGACGGCGACCGTATTGGCCAAGTTACCGGCCTTGCATGGACTGAAGTGGGCGGCGACTTGCTAACTATTGAATGCGCCGCAGTACCAGGTAAAGGTAAGCTTAGCTATACCGGCTCATTAGGTGATGTAATGCAAGAGTCGATACAAGCAGCCATGACAGTAGTACGAAACCGAGCGGAAGAGTTTCGTATTAGCAGTGATTTTTATGAAAAGCGCGATATTCATGTACACGTACCTGAAGGCGCAACGCCTAAAGATGGTCCAAGTGCAGGTGCTGCTATGGTAACTGGTTTAGTGTCGAGCTTAACGGGTAATCCGGTACGTGCCGATGTTGCAATGACAGGCGAAATTACATTGCGTGGTGAAGTACTACCAATTGGTGGCTTAAAAGAGAAATTATTAGCAGCGCATCGCGGCGGTATTAAAACGGTTATTATTCCAAAAATTAACGAACGTGACCTAAAAGAGATCCCAGACAACGTATTGGCTGGCCTCGATATTCACCCAGTGACATGGATTGATGAAGTATTAAAACTTGCTTTAGTGCACCCAGTTGATAGTTTTTCAGTCGAAACGCCGAAAAACCGATAAAAAACGCTAAAAAAGTGCTTTTAGGGGCTTTTCAAATCTAAACGGTATGATAAGTTAAGCACTGGTTTTCAAGCCTAGCCCTTATGGTTACTAGGCTTAAGAAAAATATAATCGTATGAGCATAATAGTTTGCTCTAAATTTTCAAAACAGTGATGTTAGTAAAAAACAATCGCTCTTGATAACAACAATTAAAGAGGATGATATTGTGAATAAATCTCAATTAATCGATCAAATCGCAGCTGATGCTGACATTTCTAAAGCGGCTGCAGGTCGTGCACTAGATTCATTTATCGAATCAGTTACTGGCGCACTTAAAGAAGGCGACTCAGTTGCACTTGTTGGTTTTGGTACTTTTTCAGTTCGTGACCGTGCTGCACGTTCAGGCCGTAACCCACAAACTGGCGAAACAATTCAAATTGCTGCTGCAACTATCCCTGCATTTAAAGCAGGTAAAGCACTAAAAGACGCAGTAAACTAATCACTGTTTTAAACACATTAGTTGTGGCGAGTGTAAAAATACTTAATGACCACAGAAGATGAATTAAGTAACTTTACCGCCAGTTACTTCAAGTGAAAAAGCGTATCTGGTAAGATACGCTTTTTTTACATATGACAAGGTAAAAACCTTGCTCAGAAAAGAGATAAACAAATGCTTGAGAAAATCAGAGAAGGTTCGCAAGGACCTATAGCCAAAGTAATTTTAGGCGCCGTGATTTTATCTTTTGCTTTAGCAGGAATTGGTAGTTACCTAGGTCAAACCACAGAACAACCTGTTGCTGAAGTAAATGGTATTAAAATTAGTCAAACCGAATTTAATCGTGCGTTTCAAAATGAACGAGGCCGATTAGAGCAACAGTTTGGTGAATACTTTACCCAAATTGCAGCCGATCCAAATTACATGGCGCAAATACGCCAAGGTGTAATTGACCGTTTAGTACAACAAGAACTGCAAACTCAACTAGCGGCAGAGTTAGGCCTTCGTGTAAGCGATGAAAGTGTAAGACAAACCATTTTAGAATTACCTTATTTTAAAATTGGTGAAAGCTTTAACAACGACCGTTACTTGCAAGTTATTCGTCAAATGAACTTTCAACCAGACTCATTTCGCGAGTATTTACGTAAAGACATGACACGCAGCCAGCTTGTATCTGCTGTTGCGGGAAGTGATTTTGCGCTAAAAAATGAACTTGACAGTGCCATTGCTCTACAACAACAAACGCGCAGCATTGACTACCTAGTAGTTAATAAAGAAGCAATGCAAGACAGTGTTGTAGTGAGTGAGCAAGAAATAGCAGATTACTATGAATTAAATAGCGGCCAGTTTTTATCTCCTGAGCGTTTATCGGTTAATTACATAGAGCTAAAAGCGCAAGACATTACAGTTGCTTCAGTAACTGAAGATGACGTAAAAGCCTATTACGAACAAAGTAAAGCGCAATACGTTGAGCCTGAAAAGCGTCGTGTTTCGCATATTTTAATTGATAACAGTGAAGACGATGATGCAGCTAAAGCAAAAGCAGAGTCTTTATTAGCGCAATTAAATCAAGGTGCTGATTTTGCCGAGCTAGCAGAATCATCGTCTGATGATATTGTAAGTGGCGAAATGGGTGGCGATTTAGAGTGGATAGAACGTGATGTAATGGATCCTGTTTTTGAAGACGCAGCATTTGCGCTCGAAAATAAAGGTGACTACTCAGACGTTATAGCATCAGAATTTGGTTACCACATTATTAAACTAACCGACCTACAGGCACAGCAAGTAAAAGCCTACGATGATGTAAAAGCAGATTTACGTGCAGAACTAGAAAAAGCTGAAAAAGTAGATGCATTTTACGAAAAGCAAACAGAAATGGCCGCGCTTGCGTTTGAAATTTCAGACCGCTTAGTTGATGCAGCAGAAGCCGCGGGTGTAGAGATTAAGTCTACTCCACTTGTAGCGCTAAATGAGCTACCAGAGCCGTTAAACAGCCCTGCAGTTATTACAGCATTAACATCAGTTGATTTACTTGAAGATAAAGTAAACTCAGAGCTGATTGAGTTAGGTAATGAGCATGTTATTGTGGTGCGTGTTAATGAACATGAGCCAGCTGCCACTAAAGCACTAAGCGATGTAAGCGAGCAAATTAAAGCCAGCTTAGTTAACGAGAAAACATCAGCGCTTGCTAAAGAAAAAGCCCGTACACTCTTTGCAGAAGTACAAGCAGGCAAGAGCTTAAATGACGTTGCCGCTGAGCAAAACCTAACAGTTCGCCAAGAAGCGCAGTTAACGCGTCAGAGCTATACTGTTTCGCCAGCTATTGTGACGCAAACATTTAAAATGGCTCACCCAACTGATTCAGCAATCGTTGAGCTAGTTAATTTAAATAATGGTGATGCTGCGATTGTTGCGCTTAAATCGGTAACGAACGCTGAAGTTGCAGATGATATTGACCCACAAATTCAGCAAAACATTACCATGGCACAAGCAAACAAAAACTACATGGTGTTTATTGAGTCATTAAAAGCTCAAGCGAAAATTAACTTACCAAATGTAGCGCAAGCCCCAGAGTAAAATTCGTAATTAAATAATTAAAAGGCGCTTTTTTAAAGCGCCTTTTTTATTTGTAAAAAGCAGCTATTAGGAAAAGTAGTTATGAGTAAGATCAGTTATTACTAAAAGAAGGTGCCAGATATCAGTAAGTGATTAACCAAACTTGGTATTTAGGTTTACAGTTGAAATATTTTTAATGCAGACACCCACCCTAATATTTGTAATATCAGTGTAATTAACTATGCTCTGGTTAGTGCAATAATTGAGCAGATATAACATAGCTATCGCAAGAAAACGTCAGGTTAGTTTGGTCGATACAAAATACTATCACTGTATTTCGCGCTGTGTACGCCGTGCATTTTTATGCGGCGTAGACAACTTTACTAATCAATCGTATGAACATCGCAGAGGGTGGGTTGAAAGCAAGTTACTTGCCCTCGCTAACGTATTTTGTATCGATGTGTGCGCGTATGCAGTAATGAGCAATCACACTCATTTAGTACTCTATGTTGATGATAAAAAAGCCAAGCGACTAACCGATAAAGCCATTATTCAGTGGTGGCACAGGCTTTGTAAAGGCACTGTACTCACTAACAAATATCTGCAAGGTGAAGAGCTAAGTAAAATTGAATGGCTCTTTCTAAATGAAACAATCATTGAATACCGAGAACGCTTAGCTAATATCAGTTGGTTTATGCGCTTATTAAATGAAGACATTGCGCGCAGAGCTAATAAAGAAGATAACTGTACCGGCCGCTTTTGGGAAGGACGCTTTAAATCACAAGCCCTCTTAGATGAAGCGGCATTAATCGCCTGTATGGCGTATGTTGATTTAAACCCAATAAGAGCAAAGGCAGCAACAACACCTGAAACATCAGAGCATACCAGCGTAAAAATACGCATTGAAAGTGCCACTGCAGGTAAGCAACCGAAGCAACTCCTGCGCTTTTCAGGTAAATCAAAAAAGCACATGGCGAAAGGATTACCGTTTGAGCTTAAATCTTACCTTGAACTAGTAGAATTAACCGGGCGTTGTATACGCGAAGGTAAAGCAGGCTATATCGAAAGCAGCACTTTACCCCTGTTACAAAGAGTAAACATTACCCCCGAAAACTGGCTAAAACTCACCACACAATTTAGTCGCGTATTTCATGGTGCAGTAGGTCGCCCAGCGTCGCACGAAGGATACTGCGAACACCTAAACAGAAAGCGGCGCGCCAACATTAGTAACTGCGAAAAGCTACTGGCTTAAAGCGTTACTTCAAAAATTACCCGTTATTTCCCTTCACTGTGAAAGCACAGTATTTTGCATGCCTAAAAATGAATAAAAACAGCGTTATTTGAATATTATTTTAATAAGCAGAGAGATTGTCAAAGCTAAGGGGATTTTAAGCTCAGCAATGTTTATTTAGATAAACACCAAAGGGATTAATTATTAGAGTGGGTGTCATTTTAATTTTTTACTGTGAAAGCACAGTATTTTGCATGCCTAAAAATGAATAAAAACAGCGTTATTTGAATATTATTTGAATAAGCAGAGGGATTTTAAAAATTAAGGATGCTTTTAAGCCTAGCAATGTTTGTTTAGATAAACACCAAAGGGATTAATTATTAGAATGGGTGTCATTTTAATTTTTTTTAATTTTTTAACATTTTAGTTTTTCAGACGTTCAGGTTTAATTATGTTCTAAATCAAACCTAAACGCGTACACTTTTACGTATTGAAGTTAGTTTTTCTTGGATTGTCTCATCAACAACTCAATAATTTTTGCGTTATTTTCGATTGGGGATTTTGGAATATTGCTTCGGTGGGGCCGTATTCAACAATTTCGCCTCGTTCTAGTACTACCAGTTGGTCGCTAATATGGCGGACTAAACTAAGGTGATGGGTTATTAATATATAGGTTAATCCGGTTTCTAGTTGTAGCTTTAGTAATAAATTAACTATTTGTGCGCGTACAGAGGGGTCTAGAGATGAAAGTGCTTCATCGAGTACAACAACCTTAGGATCTAATATAAGTGCGCGAGCAAGCGCTACACGCTGTAATTGCCCTATGCTGAACATGTGCGGATAATATTGTTGATGATCTACTAATAACCCCACTTTTAACATGGTGCTGTCTATTTTTTCGGCGCGTTGTTGTTTGTCAAAATCGGTATTAAATTGCAGGCAATCATCGAGCATGTCGGCAATAGTCAGTGCCGGGTTTAGCGAGGTTGCTGAGTCTTGAAAAATCATTCTGATATGGCGACATTGTGGATCGCGAATGCCGTTATTTTCGATTATGTTGTTTTCGAGTAAAATTTGCCCGCTATCAGCGCTATCGGCTCCGGCAAGTAATTTTGCTAGGGTACTTTTTCCGGCACCCGTTTCACCAATTATGGCTATGGTTTCGCCTTTGCCAACACTAAACGAAATATTTTTAAGTACTGCAAATTTTTTACGGCTAAATAATCCAGCCCGTAAATTAAAGCTTTTTGATAATGCTTGTACTTTTAGTAAGGGTTGCACTATTTCATCTCCTTGATCAGCGGAAAATGACACGCATAACTATGCCCTTGGTGTTTAGTTAGCTTTGGCGCAATAACACATTCTCTTTGTGCTTGCGGGCAACGCGGCCCTAACCGACAACCAATTGGTAAATGTTGCAGCGTAGGAATGGTCCCTTTAAGCGCGTAAAAAGGCTCTTTATGCGCCAAACCATGTTCGTAATCGGGTAGGCTTTTTAGTAGTGCTTGCGTATAAGGGTGGCGTGGCTGGCTAAAAATACGATGCGTTGGGCCTGCTTCAACCATTTGTCCACAATATAAAACATGAATAGTATGCGACCAGTTAACAATTTCTTCTAGCTCATGAGAAATCATTAAAATAGACATGTTTTTTAACTGATTTAAGCTTTTTAACAATCTAAATACTTGTGCACGGGTGGTGCTTTCAAGTGCGGTGGTGGGCTCATCTGCAATTAATAATTTTGGCGTACGCGCAATTGCCATAGCAATCATCACTTTTTGGCACACCCCTTCTGAAAGCTCGTGGGGGTAGCTGCTAAGTATTTCTTCGTGGTTTTTAATACCGACTTTATGAATAAGTGCTTTTACTCTGTCTTTGCGCTCGCGATTACGCTTTAAGAAAAACCCTTTACTTGCTACCTCAGGTAAGGTTTCGGCTATTTGATCAAATATTTTAGCGGTAGGGTCAAGGCAGCGACTCGGATCTTGATAGATCATTGCTATGTCTTGGCTTACTACTTTACGGCGTTGCTCTGGGGTTAAACGCATTAAGTCTACCCCGCGCCAATGCACTCTATCAGCTGTTATTACCCAGCGTTCATTAAGCACTCCTACAATTGCTTTGGCGATTAAGCTTTTACCAGAACCAGATTCACCCACTAAAGCATGTACTTCGCCTTCTTTTAAACTAAAGCTCACTCTGTCTACGGCTCTAATAACGGTTTCAGAGGTGTGTAATTCAATGGTTAAGTTTCGAACATCAAGTAATTGCATTTAATCAGCCTTACGCGCTTGTAAAACTTGGCGAAGTCCATCGCCTACTAAGTTTGTTGACAGTACCGCTAAAAACAACAGTACGCCTGGTAGGGCTACAGTCCAGGGGGCTAAATATATAAGCCCGAGGTTTTCGGCTAAAATTGCACCCCATTCGGTTGTAGGTGGTTGCGCGCCTAATTTTAAAAAACCTAAAGCGGCTATATCTAAAATAGCAGTAGAGAGCGCCATGGTAAAAATAACCACTATATATTCATATATATTAGGGTAAATCCCTCGCGACAATATATGCCAATTAGAGGCGCCATCGAGCCGATAAGCGGTGATGTAATCTTTACTCAGCTCATCTACAATTAAGTTGCGAATAGAGTGAATAAATTGCGGCAGCAGTGCCAAAATAATTGCCCATACGGTATTCATTAAACCTGGGCCTAATATCGCTATAATAATAATTGCCAGCAACAACGACGGAATAGAAAGCGTTATATCCAGTAAGTGATTTAAAAAACTGGAGCGAAGCCCACGACTAATACCAGCAAAAGTGCCTACGAGTAAGCCAATGACAGTGGTTAAAAACGCTGCAATAATTGATAAGCCAAATGTATACGTTGCGCCGTTCATTAATCTAGAAAGCACATCGCGGCCTAAATCGTCGGTGCCTAAAAGAAAACGTACGTCACCCATTTCGCGCCACGAGGGCGGAATAAGTAAGGCATCACTATGTTGCTGATTAACCCCATAAGGGGCTAAAAAAGGTGCACTGGCGGCCAGTAAAGCAAAAGCAATAAACACCCATAAACCAACGAGTGCAGGGTGGTTGGTTTTAAATTTTCGCCACAGCCGTGCTAGGGGCGATTTATTCGACTCTTCAGAAAATAAGTTAAACTTTGCCATGAGCTTGGTTCCGTGAGAGTGGGTCGAATAGAGTATAAATTAGCTCTGCGATTATGGTGGCAAAAATAATAAATAAAGAAACCGCCATTAAGCCACCTTGTATAGCGGGGTAATCACGCTGATAAATACTATCAATTAACCAGCGGCCAATCCCAGGCCACGAAAAAATAATTTCAGTGATCATTGCCAGCGTAATAAGCGTGCTAAATTGTAAACCAATTTGCTTAATTACCGGTAACAATGCATTACGCAGCGCATGGTGCATTATAAGTTGCCTGCGATTAAGGCCTTTTGCGCGCGCAGTTTTAATAAAGTTTTGATCCATTACTTTAAGCATAGATTCGCGAGTAAAGCGTATTAATACCGTAGTGGGGTACATAGCCAGTACTATGGTAGGCAAGGTAAGGTGGTGTAAGGCGTCAATAAAAGCCATGCCCTGGTACGGAAAGTTTGCCAAGCTAATATCAATTAAAATAAAGCCAGTAGTGGGTGGTATTTCATAGAGTAAGCTCATTCTTCCCGACATTGGAAACCAACCCAGTTGCAATGAAAATAGCATAATAAGCAATAATGCCAACCAAAAAATAGGCATGGAATAGCCTATCATAGTGGTAGAAGAAATAAGCTTATCGGGCCATTGTTTGTAATAAGCAGAGGCTAATATGCCCGTAGGAACACCAATAACAACCGAAACAAACAGCGCGTATATACTAAGCTCGAGTGTGGCAGGAATTAAGTCGAGTATTTGCGAAAATACGCTATCTCCAGAGGCAAACGACAGTCCCCAATCACCTTGCAATATGCGTCCTAAAAAAGCGATATATTGCATAAAATAATTACTATTATATAAATACTTATCTTCTAACTGGGTGTGTTGCGCAAAGTTATTACTGGGAATACCGCTTAAATTACTTAATGCATCGCCAGGAAATAAAAAGCTCAGTAAAAAAGTAAAAACGCTAAGCATTAATACCATAAAAACAAATAAACCAATGCGGCGTAAAATATAATCTAAGCGCATTATTTTTTCCTCGCATTAGCAAGCGAAATAGCACCAAATGGGCCGAGCGTTATGCCCTCTATATCAGCACTGCTTGCCTGAAAACGCATGCCGTGGGCTATTGGTATTAAAGGTAGCTCATTAATAATCATGCTTTGTGCAGCGTCATAATATTGTTTACGCAGTGCTATATCGGTTGTACTAAGCGCTTGGTTAAGTAAAGAGTCAAATTGTGGGTTACACCAATTTGCGGCATTTTTACCACTAAAGGTGGCCGTGCAACTTAGCAAAGGGCTAAAAAAGTTATCAGGGTCGGGCGTATCGGCAGCCCAGCCAAGTAGTACGCTGTCGTGTCGGTGCTCGCCAACACGCTGAATAAAGGTATTCCATTCGTATTCTATAATACTCACTTTAACCCCTATTTTACGTAAATCACTTTGCATTAGCTCGGCCATTTTACGGGCATTAGGATTATAAATACGACTGACTGGCATGGCCCAAATGTTCATGTTAAAGCCATTAGGTAAGCCAGCTTCAATAAGTAATTTTTTGGCTAAAGCAGGGTCAAAATTTGGAATGTTAGCTTGTGGTTCAAACGCCCACGAGGTGGGTGGTAAAATTGATTGAGCGCGAATACCATTGCCGTAATACACAGCCTGCATTATTTTATCTACGTCAATTGCATGAGCGAGTGCTTGTCGTACTCGTATATCGTCAAAAGGGGGGCGCTCAGTATTAAATGCCCAGTAGCCAATATTTAAGTTAGTTTCTTTTTCTACATTAATGTCGTCGCGCTGGGCTAAAATACTCAATTGCGCGCTACTTGGATGAGCAGTGACATCACATTCTTTGGTGAGCATTTTAGCTATACGCGTGGTGCCGTTAGGGGTAATGTCGTAAACCAATTGATCCAGTACCACGTCGTGTTTCCAATAAACTGGGTTTTTATAAAAGCGCACTAAATGGTCGCGCCTATACTCTTTATAAATATACGGGCCTGTGCCTACTGGGTAGTGATCAAACAAATTGGTTTGTTCGCTGGCTTTTAGTTGCATGGCATATTCTTGTGACAATACAACCGCAAAATCGGTGGCCATATTGGCTAAAAAGCTACTTTCGGCATTAAACAACTCAAACCGTACTTGATAGTCAGACACACGTACAATTTTACGAATAAGCTGATCAATTCCTACACTCTGAAAGTAAGGATAATTAGCATCGCCAACAAAGTGATACGGATTATAAACATCAAATAAGCGGCTAAAAGTAAAAATAACATCGTCAGCGTTAAAGTCACGGCTAGGCGTAAAATAAGCTGTGGTATGAAATTTTACGTCTTTACGTAAGGTAAAAGTAATCGATTTACCGTCTTTACTCGTTTTCCAATCGGTGGCTAATTCACTTTGAAATTCAGCTGTAACAGGGTCAATACTAATTAGGCGGTCGTATAATTGATTGGCAATAATATCTATAGTTGAGCCTGTTGTAGTTACCTGCGGATTAAACGACACAGGGTTTGCTTCAGCGCAATAAACTAAGCCTTGGTTTTTTTCTTTTAAGATTTCTTCTTTACTATCTATACACCCTATAAGGCTGGTTGATAGCAAAGCAAGTAATAATTTATGCACCTGCGTAACCTCTAACTATTATTGAACTATAACTAAGTAAACTGAAACTCACCCCTTGGTGTCGCTTGGGTATAGCAAGTTATATTTTTTCAGATAGCCACGTAATTGATGATACGTCAAACCCAGTACTTCTGCAGTTTTCTTTTGATTAAATTGGCTATGCTCTAAAGCTTTGTTAATCATTAAAATTTCAAAGTCGTTAGAGAGTTTTTTTAAGCTACATGGAAACTCAGTATTAATAGGCGCTGCACTTGGTAGTGCTTGAGCAACCGGCGCTGCGGCAACCGCTGGCTCAGGAGTATTAATGTTATTATTAACAAAAGCAGTAGGCTTTACTCGTGGTTTTGGCCTAAAACGGCTTTCAAATGGGTCTAAAATAATCTGATGAACGGGGATCTGTTCACTCCCATGGCGATACAAACTGCGCTCAACCACATTTTTTAGCTCTCGAATATTACCAGGCCAATCATAACTAAGCAGTGTTTCTGTGGCACTACGGGTAAAACCGCTAAACAATTGCCACTCTAAATCGCGCGCCATATTCATTGCAAACTGCTCTGCAAGCAGCATTATATCGCCTTGGCGTTCACGCAGTGGGGGAAGGGTTATTACATCAAAAGCCAGGCGGTCGAGCAAATCGCTTCTAAACTCACCTTGCTGTGCTAAATAAGGTAAATCTTCGTTAGTAGCGCACACTAAACGCGTATCTACTTTTATTGTTTGTTTACCCCCTACACGCTCAAATTCACCGTACTCTATTACGCGTAGCAGTTTTTCTTGTACCATTTCGGAGGTGTTTGCTAGCTCATCTAAAAATAAAGTACCGCTGTTTGCACGTTCAAAGCGGCCTTCGTGGCGTTTACTAGCGCCAGTAAAAGCACCACTTTCATGGCCAAATAATTCACTTTCGAGCAGGTTTTCGTTAAGCGCCGCACAGTTGAGCTTTACATAGTTTTGATCCCAACGTTTAGATAAAAAGTGTAAACGCGCTGCAATTAACTCTTTACCTGTGCCACGCTCACCAATAATAAGCACTGGTTTATCTAGGTTAGCTAACTGCGATACCTGATCAAGTACCGATAAAAAGCTATCAGATTGGCCGAGTAAGTTATCTTGTTGGCGATATTGGCTCATATTTCCTAACTCTTAGTCATTTTTACTAACAGTTAGTGTATTTCATAATGGGGGATAACTAAAGTAATTTGTAATTTGAGTTTAACTCTATGAATAAATTATGTATTTTAACTTTTATAAAGTTGGCAAGCATATTGATACAGTTATAGCAGACAAACTAAGTTTAAATTATAGAGGTAAATGTTATGGGAATTTTTTCACGTTTTGCAGACATTGTTAATTCTAATATCAATGCCATTTTAGATAAAGCAGAAGACCCAGAAAAAATGGTTCGTCTGATTATTCAAGAAATGGAAGACACCTTGGTAGAGGTTCGCTCTACGTCAGCTAAAACACTCGCTGAGCGAAAAGAATTAGTACGTCGCGTTGATACACTTAAAGCGCAAATGAATGATTGGCAAGACAAAGCTGAACTAGCGCTAAGCAAAGATCGTGACGATTTAGCACGTGCCGCTTTACTCGAAAAGCAAAAGTCAGCTGAAGCTGTAGCCTCAGTCGAGGGTGAACTTGAGCATGTAGGCTCACACATCGAAAAGTTACAACAAGAAGTAACCACGCTACAAGAAAAGCTAGCAGATGCTAAAGCTCGTCAAAAAGCGATTATATTACGTCAGCGTTCGGCTGAGTCGCGCCTTGAAGTTAAAAAAGCACTTGATAGCTCAAAGGTAGAAGATGCACTTAATCGTTTTGAGCGTTACGAAACTAAAATAGATGGACTAGAATCTCAAATAGAGTCGTACGATTTAGGCAAAAAAACCTTAGCAGATGAAATTGCCGAACTGCAAAAAAACGAAAAGGTAGACGATGAGTTAGCTGAGCTTAAAAAGAAGCTAGCAGATAAGTAACGTATAGCTAACGCATACCAATAATAATATAAGGGGCCCATGTGCCCCTACTTAAAACACTAATACGGATAGTCAGGAGAGGGTTATGTTTGATCCAGAAATACTCGTAGCACCATTTATTTTATTTATGATTTTTGTAGCGCCATTGTGGTTAATATTGCACTACCGTAGCAAAAAACAAGTAAGCCAAGGGTTAAGTGAACACGAGCATCGCCAGTTATTAGAGCTTGCTCAAAAGGCTGAAAAAATGGCAGACCGAGTCGAAACACTCGAAGCATTACTTGATCAAGAGTCGCCACAGTGGAGGCGTAAAGTATGAGTACCAAACGTGAATTATTAAGAGATCCGCAGCGCGGAAAAATAGCCGGCGTATGCGCTGGGCTAAGCGATTATTTTAATATGGAATTATGGTTAGTTCGTATTATATTTGTTAGTGCGGTATTACTAACTGGCGGCCCTTTATTTGTGGTAGCGTATATTGCAGCCTGGTTTATTTTAGATAAAAAAGAACCCACTAGCGCCTATAAAACAAATTCAACTAACTATGGCGATCCGCTAGAAGTGAAATTTAAAGTATGGCAAAAAGGCGAGCCACCGCGCCGCGCATTGCAAGACTTAAAAGAGCGTTTAACACGCGTAGATACGCGCCTACAAAATATAGAACGCTATGTTACTTCTACTGAATTTACGGTGAGCCGTGAAATTAACAAACTTTAAAGGATTTAATAGCACGGCAACTACACATTAAACAGTAAGTGAAGTGCTAAGTGCTAAACCATTATGAGTCGTACTTCATTTGCAAAAAAGACCTTTACCAGTATTAAAGGCAAAGCACAAAAAGCATTGCATCGCAGCTTAGATCAGCATGTAAAACTGGCTGTAACAGGTTTGAGTGGCAGCGGCAAAACAGCGTTTATTACCGCATTAGTTAAACACTTAACAAGCCAAGCGAGTGATAAAAACCTGCCTTTTTTTGATGTAATGCGCGAGCGCCGTCACATTGCCACTAAAGTAGTGCCGCAAGAGGCGCTTAAAGTGCCCACATTTAATTATACTCGAGCATTAAATGCGTTACTCCCCAGTGACGGCGAGCCAACATGGCCGCCTTCAACCGAGCGCATAAATACGCTGCGTTTAGCTATTAAGTATCAAAGTAACGCTGGGTTGCGTGGCCATTTTTCACCGCAATCAACACTTTATTTAGATATTATTGACTACCCCGGCGAGTGGTTGCTTGATTTACCTATGCTGGAGCAAAGTTATGCACAGTGGTGCGAGCTGCAATATCCGCTATTAACGCAGCATTTGCGGGTACATACCTCAAGTGAGTTTTTAACAGCCGTTGAGCAACTCGACCTAAATGCGCCGGTAGATGAAAGCGCACTTGCGCATATTGCACAGCTTTATCAAAGCATGTTGGTAGGGCTTAAAAAAGACACTAAATTAGCTATGCTGCAACCTGGGCGCATGTTAATGCCAGGCGATTTACAAGGCGCGCCATTGCTATTGTTTTTTCCAGTATCGGGTGAGATAAATAGTAATAACCTAGTTGCAGGCTCTAACTTAGCGCATTTAATTAAACGCTTTAACGCCTACGTTAAAGAAGTTGTAAAGCCTTTTTATAATGAACACTTTCGCCATTTTGATCGCCAAATAGTGTTAGTGGATGTGCTTAGTGCCTTAAACGAAGGGCATGCAACCTTGCAAGAGCAAAGTAGTGTTATTAATCAGTTATTGGCGCACTTTAGTTATGGTGAATCGGGCTTTTTTAAACGCTTATTTAAACCTAATATAGATAAAATATTATTTGCCGCTAATAAATCAGATCATATAACCGCTAAGCATCATAAAGATTTAGCACTATTACTTGACTCATTAGTGCACGAGCAAAGTAATCATTTAAAGTTTGATGGTGTGCAAATAGAAACCATGGCTATGTCGTCAATTACCGCAACACAGCCGCGCCAAGTAACCGACAAAGGCCAAACGCTAGACTGCATTTATGGCAAGCCACTTAACGAGCCTGATTGGCTAACCTACTTACCGCCACAGCCGCCTAATAGAATGCTTAATAAAAGTGAATGGCCAGCGCAAGGGTTTGAGTTTTTATCGTTTTCGCCAATGCCAAGCCCAGATAAGCAGTTAAAACATATTCGATTAGATCATGTGATGCAGTACCTGTTAGGAGACAAGTTAGCATGAGTGAATCAAACCAAGAGTTTCAAGCAGGACGTCGTATAAATACCCAGAGTATGGAGCAAAACGAACCTGAATTGGCGCCTGCAAAAATAATTGAACATGGACAAAGTGATTACCAAGAAGATAATGACGAAGCGCTAGAGCCAGAAATTGACCTAGCGCCAGTATATAAAAAGTCAAAATGGCAAACGCTCAAAGGCATTTTTGTTGTTAGTTTTATAGTGCTGGTGTTGTTAGAGTTCGCTTTTTCATTGGTACTGGCTTTTCAACAGTCGATTATTTTAGGCAGTATATATTTAACCGCTGTAGTGAGTGGGGTGTTGCTAATAGGGCGCTTATTATGGCGCGAATACCGAATGCTGCGCAGTTTAAAACGTAACCAGTTACATCGCCATGAAGCCGACAGGCTGTTAAATAGCGAGCAAGTAGGCGGCGCATTACCTTGGCTTGAAAAACTAAATAAACATCAGCAACTTGATAACTTTGAAACTTTTAAAAATCAAGTGGCAACGCATCACAGCGATAAAGAAATAATGACGCTGTACGCCAATAGTTTATTAATAACGCAAGATACCCAAGCTAAAAAGCTAATTAATCGCTTTGCAACTGAATCGGCGTTACTAGTTGCGCTTAGCCCGCTGGCGCTGGTGGATATGATGGCTGTTCTGTGGCGTGGTACTAAGTTAATAGAGCAAATAGGAAAAATTTACGGGATTGGTTTTGGTTACGCAAGTCGCATAAAACTGTATCGCATGCTAATAAAGCAAGTAATGTTTGTGGGCAGTGCCGAGCTTATTTCTGATTTAGCTGCAACCGCGCTAAGCGCCGAGTTATTAGGTAAGCTTTCAGGGCGAGCAGCACAGGGCTTAAGTGCCGGTATATTTACCGCGCGCATTGGCTACAAAGCAATGGAACTAAGCCGCCCATTACCTCGGCTTGAAAATAAACGCAATTTATTAAAAAGTACGGTACAAAACATTGCTAGTAAAATTATTAGCCGTAAAAAGCCCGAGACAACGGAATAAGCAGTATTAAGAAATACTTGGCAATATTTATGTACAGCTAAAAGTATAAATATTGCACAAGTAGCCATCTGAGCATCCGGGATGCTTGTGCTTTGAATGCCCATACGTTTTGATTGAATGCTAATACCCAATAACAATCAAAATAAGAGAGTATTCAATGAGCAAGCATCATATAAACACCCAATGTATTCACGGCCCGCAAAAAGCAAACGACCCTCACGGCGCACTCACTTCTCCTTTGTATCAAACCTCAACTTTTCATTTTGAAAATGCAGCGCAAGGTGCAGCACGTTTTGCTGGCGATGAGCCGGGCTATATTTATACCCGCCTAGGCAACCCTACTACTACCGAGCTTGAACAAAAAGTAGCGCAATTAGAGGGCTGTGAAGCGGCTGCAGCAACGGCAACTGGTATGGGGGCGGTATCGGCCTCAGTACTTAGCTTTTTATCGCAAGGGGATCATTTAATTGCATCGAGTGCTTTATATGGGTGTACCTTTGCGTTTTTCTCGCACATGTTGCCGCGCTGGGGAATAGAAGTCACCTTTGTTGATATGACCAACGAGGATGAACTACGCGCTGCAATTAAACCCAATTCAAAAATGATATTTGTAGAAACGCCCATTAACCCCACTATGGCGGTTATCGATTTAGCATTAATTGGCGCCGTTGCAAAGCAGCACAACTTAATTAGCGTGGTCGACAACACCTTTTTAACGCCATTACTACAATCACCTAAGCAGTACGGTATCGATATTATAGTACACAGTGCTACCAAATATTTAAACGGCCATGGCGATGTGGTAGCGGGCATTGTATGTGGATCTATGGAGCATATAACGCTAATAAAAATGACGGTGCTTAAAGACATTGGCGCCACTATAAGCCCGCACGATGCTTGGCTTATTAATAGAGGTTTAAAAACCCTCGCCATAAGAATTGAGCGCCACTGTATCAGCGCACAAACAATTGCCGAATACTTAGAAGCGCACCCACAAGTAAGTAAAGTTTACTATCCTGGGCTTAAATCGCACCCTGGATATAAATTTATTGGCAAACAAATGAAAGCGGCAGGCGGTGTTATTGCTTTTGAGCTAAAAGGTAGTTTGCAGCAGGGGGCGCAATTCATTGATAGTATGCGGCTTTGTACAATTGCCGTAAGTTTAGGCGACGCTGAAACACTTATTCAACATCCAGCCTCTATGACCCATTCACCTTACACACCAGAGGAAAGACTCGCTGCAGGTATTAGCGATGGATTAATTAGGCTTTCGGTTGGACTTGAAGATGTTAACGATATTATTGCTGATCTTCATCAGGCATTTACTCAAATAAATTAGAGTGTATTTAATTGTGTACGATATTTTGCATCTTTAAAGCTTGTAATTGCTAGGTTGTTTTAAATTATTTACTTGCGTGTAATTTTAAGTGCACAAGATGGCTGATCGTGGCTAATACAGATGTAGCCCAAGCTATTAAACTTTTGTTCACTTTTGCATAGTATGGCTGCAATCGGTATCCAAGTTACTTGGGTATCACCCTGACACCGGTTTCGGGTTAATCCCAAAGAAGGTACTAATGGCTAAAGCAAGTAAATACACCTCCAAAACACCAGATGAAAATGGCGTTATACATTGGAGCGATGAAGAAAATAAAATTTGGTCTGAGCTCGTAGCGCGCCAACTTGCGTGCATTGAAGGCAAAGCCTGTAACGAATATATGGAAGGTTTAAAAAAAATAAACCTGCCACACGATCGTATTCCGCAACTTAGTGAGCTAAACGAAGTACTGCTAGCCACTACCGGTTGGCAAGTAGCGCCAGTGCCGGCACTTATCGACTTTGATGAGTTTTTTCGGTTACTGGCCAATAAGCAATTTCCGGTGGCGACTTTTATTCGTAGCCGGGATGAGTTTGATTACCTACAAGAACCCGATGTGTTTCATGAAATATTTGGTCACTGCGCTATGCTTACTAACCCTGATTTTGCAGAGTTTACGCATAAATACGGAAAACTTGGCTACGCGGCAGAGAAAAAAGATCGTGTATACCTAGCGCGCATGTACTGGTTTACCGTTGAATTTGGTTTAATGCAAACCGATAATGGTTTGCGTATATACGGCGGTGGTATTTTATCAAGCCCAGGAGAAACCCAGTACGTATACTCAAGCACGCCAGAAATTACGCCAATGAGTGTATTAGATGTGCTGCGTACCCCGTACCGAATTGATATTATGCAACCGCAGTACTACACCATAAATTCGATTCATGATCTGTTTGATATATCGCAAATGGATATAATGGCTTTGGTTGAACAAGCAAAAGAACTTGGCTTGCACGACCCAAAATTTTCACCAAAAGAAAAATTAGCTAGTTAACTTTAATATAAAAAGTAACGCTAAAGATAAGGATTTAAAATGTCTTCATTAAGTGCACAAAAATGCGAAGCCTGTCATGCCGATGCGCCAAAAGTATCAGACGAAGAGCTAGCGCAATTAATTACCAAAATCCCTGATTGGGTACCTGAAGTACGCGATGGCATTATGCAGCTTGAGCGTGTTTACAAATTTAAAAACTTTAAACAAGCTATTGCGTTTACTAACAAAGTAGGCGACATGGCTGAAGACGAAGGCCATCACCCAGGTTTATTAACCGAGTGGGGCAAAGTAACAGTTACTTGGTGGAGCCATTCAATTAAGGGACTACACAAAAACGATTTTATTTGCGCCGCTAAAACAGATGACGTATTTAACGCGCTGTAATACCAAACTAATTGAGCAAACCAACAAAGGCACTTATTTTTAAGTGCCTTTTTGCTTTTTAGGGAAAATAAAAGGCCAAACACAGGGAGCTTAGGCTAGGAGGCCGATATGGATTATTTAGCCCTTAACTATGTGATGCAGATAAGGGCTAAATTGGGTTAGCGCAAATTATTTGTCGGTGTTTAGCATTTCGTCATGCTCAGTCATATCCCAAGGAAGCTCGCCCGGGCTGTTATCTAAAAAGTGCAAATAGTTTTCAAATTGGTCGAGAATATCTTTCACAATATCATCTTCGCTATAGCCAAAAATATCATACGACAAACCACCACGGCGCAAGTATACCTCTGCACGACAATACGTTTCAGTGTTATCTGTTTCAGGTTTTAGCTCAGAGTGAACAAAACTAGGCATTGCATGCTCTGTTAACCTTATGTCGTATACAAAGTCCATATGTTCATGGCGTAAAACAGTTAAATGCGCGCGACATAAGTCGGCATCAAATTCTACTTCAGCATGCCATTGTCGAGATTTTAATTCTGCTTGCACTTCTTTCATCGCTTTAGTCACTACTTGGTCAATAAAGTTATGTACTTTGCTTTTGTTTGGGTAGTCGATCATGGCTGCTAAACGGCGTTTCCAATGCGATAAATTTAAATTTCTGCCGTTTAAAGTATGTGCTTGTAAGCTGGTATCGCGATGTCCTTCAATTACAAGCGCACGCCATAGGCCAACAGTGGCAATTAGCATAATAATAGCAAAGGGTAAGGCACTGGCTATTGTCATAGTTTGCAGTGCGCTGAGCCCGCCTGCCAGTAATAAAGCTGCAGCAACCGCACCTTCAAGAACCGCCCAAAATACCCGCTGCCATGCAGGAGTGTTTGCATTACCACCTGAAGCTAATGAATCAATAACGAGTGAGCCAGAGTCAGACGAGGTAACAAAGAAGGTGATAATTAAGAATACCGTTAATAGCGAAATAAAGAATGACCAAGGTAATACTTCAAATAATTGAAATAGTGCTACGGCATGGTTCGCTTGCACATCAGTAATTAAAGTGTCTAAGCCTTCATTCATGATTAAATTGAGAGCCGTATCACCAAATATCGAAAACCATAAAAATGTGAATATGGTGGGCACTAACATTACCCCAACAACAAATTGCCTGATGGTGCGACCACGGCTAATTTTTGCGATAAACATACCCACAAAAGGTGCCCAGGCAATTGTCCAGCCAAATATAAATAAGGTCCAGTTACCTATCCAGTCGCTGCGACTATAAGCTTGCAAGTTAAAGGTACGCTCAACAATACCGCTTAAGTAACTGCCAGTATTTTGTAAAAAAGATTCTAAAATATGAATGCTAGGACCAATAAAAAATACAAACATCATTAAAGATATTGCCAAGGTCATATTCAAAATAGATAAGCGCTTAACGCCTTTATCCATACCTGCTACCACAGAGATGGTTGCTGCTGCGGTTATAATAGCAATGGCTGATATTTGCACTGTGGTATTTATAGGAATGCTTGGCCATAAATAATGTAGGCCCGCATTTATTTGCGTTACCGATAACCCCAAGGTCGTGGCTATACCAAATAGAGTACCTAAAATAGCAAATATATCGACCGCGTGACCAATTGGGCCATAAATTCTATCGCCAATTAAAGGATATAACGCTGAGCGAATTGATAGGGGCAAACCATGACGAAAAGCAAAGTAGGCAAGTACTAAACCTACAATTCCGTATATTGCCCATATATGAAATCCCCAATGGAAAAATGCAATTTGCATTGCTTGTTTAGCAGCGTTAACTGTTTCTGCCGCACCCGAAGGTGGAGATGCATAATGCAATACAGGCTCAGCAACACCAAAGTAGAGCAGTGCAACACCGTAGCCTGCAGAAAATAACATAGCAAACCACTCTGCAAAGCTATATTGCGGCTCTGAGTGATCGGGCCCTAGTTTTATGTTTCCCCAACTAGAGGCGGCTACAGAGACTATAAATACTAAAAATATAGCGACAGATAACATATAAAACCAGCCAAAGGTTTCTGTTATCCAAGTAAGGGCGATACTGAATGCTTTACCAGCAAGTTCAGGGTTACTGCTCGTACCTATCACTAAAAGGAGAATGATGAATACGGCAGGCAAAAATACGGGGAGTAAAATAGTTGAGCGTAAAGCTTTTGTTGTCATATTAGTCCTTAATATTTATTGCTAACTTTAATGTATGCTTAACTACCTTATTATATTCTGGGTGTGCTTGGCTAATTTAATTACTTTTAGCTACTTCAAGTAAAGTAAACTGGTCTGAGCATTATTTATTCAAAGTACCTTTTTGCTTTTTTATTACATATTTAATAGCATGGTTAAAACAATTAAAAAAACAGCCTTAATGACCCTATCTCGTTATCACCTTGCAGCGCTAATTATTACAGTGACCTTTATAGACTCGATGTTTATTCCGCCTGTATTTGGCATACAGTGGCACAGCCAAAAATTTACCTATGAGTTGTCTACTTACCTAGTTTGGATAAAGCTGATATTGGTAAGTATTGCTACTTATGTGTTGATAAAAAGCATCAGTAAAACAAGCAAACATACTGTTCAAGCAAAATTAGTTAGCTTGCTATTGTTTATAATGGCAGGGTTGCAAATTGTAGCACTTGGGCTTACATGTATTTGGTATGTCATTGTGGGCAGTCAAGCGCAATTTTATCAGCAGCAGGAAAATATAGTAGCGTATACCAGCGATGTAGGTGCATTTGGCAGTGCGTATCATTACTTTGGTTATCAGTGTGTGGGTGAATATGGTTTTTATACATACATGCCAATAGCCACTATCGATTGGTTACGGGACATGTCATTTTATGAGAAAAACAATCAGCTAATTATTCGTTATTATGATTTTAAAACGAAAAATCAGCAGGTAAAACAAATAGACTTACATGGCTTGAGTTGTAATGGGTGATTGTAATACACAATGCCGGCTAAATAAAAAGCGCTAAACCCACAAGGGCTTAGCGCTTTTAAATACACAATTAAGGTTCAGCTAAAACACTTAACTTTAAAGTGTCGTTGGGTTTCGCTGCGCTCTACCCAACCTACTTAACTATTCATCATCAATTGAGCGGAGCAGGGCGTTGATGCCTACTTTTTCGCGTGTTTGCTGATCTACTTTTTTCACTATAATTGCAGCGTACAGGCTGTGGCTACCGTCTTTTGATGGTAGTGCGCCAGGGACTACTACTGCGCCTGCTGGTACGCGGCCGTAGTGAATTTCACCGGTTTCACGGTCATAAATACGGGTACTTTGGCTGATGTAAACGCCCATTGAAATTACCGCGCCTTCTTCAACAATTACACCTTCTACTATTTCAGAGCGTGCGCCAATAAAACAGTTGTCTTCGATGATGGTTGGGTTGGCTTGTAATGGCTCTAAAACGCCGCCTATGCCTACGCCACCCGATAAGTGTACGTTCTTACCAATTTGTGCACACGAGCCTACAGTAGCCCATGTATCAACCATGGTGCCGTCGTCAACGTATGCGCCAATGTTTACATACGATGGCATAAGTACCACGTTTTTACCTACAAAGCTGCCTTTACGCGCAACAGCATTAGGCACTACGCGCATGCCGCCCTGTTTAAATTGCTCCGGCGTGTAGTCGCTAAATTTAAGTGGTACTTTGTCGTAAAACTGATTTACGCCATCGTCCATTGCTTGGTTTTCGCGAATACGGAACGACAGTAAAACCGCTTTTTTAAGCCATTGATGTACTACCCATTCACCCGATATTTTTTCAGCAACGCGTGCTGCGCCACTGTCTAGCAGGTCAAGCGCGTCAATAATGGCTTGCTTTACTTCAACAGATACTGTGCTTGGGCTAATGCTATCGCGGTTATCCCAGGCGTTTTCGATCATCGTTTTTAAATCTGACATAGTGTCCTCTTATTCGGTTTCTGCGTTGAGTTTTTTACGCAATGCTTGATGAATTTTGGCTTGTTCTTCGTCTGTAAGTGCTTGGTACTCGTTATTAGAGACCACGAAGAAATCTTCTGCGCGCTGCCCCACTGTGGTGATACGCGCAGCGTGTATGTGTAATAAGTGTGCTTGAAAAACTTCGGCTATTTTAGTCAATAAACCGGGTATATCAATTGCTTGGATTTCAATTAGGCTGCGATCTTTACGCGGATGCGGGCGCAGCACAATTTTAGGTTTTATATTAAAGTCTTTAAAGCGTTGCGAGCGATTCTTTTTGAAGCGAATTTTTTTACGCGGCTCAAACAAGGCTTGCTCTAGGGCGCGTTTAATTGATTGTGCTCTGCCACTGGCAATTGGCTCGCCATTTACTTCTAAAATAACAAAGTTAAATAGTACGTAGCCATCTTTGGTGGTAAGTACTTGCGCGTGCTGTATTTGCGCCTTTTTAGAACCAATAACACTCACTAAGCGGGCAAATAAAGGCCCAGAGTAAGGGCTGTATACAAATACTTGGGTGCCACCGTGCATCGCTTTATTTGATACGATAACACTCGGTTGACTTAAATCTTCGCTATTAGCTAAATGCTGGCTGTGCCATGAAATTTGCTGTTCGCTAAAAGCGGTAAAGTAATTGGCTTTAAAGCGGCTCCAAATTAAATCAATTTGGTCTTCCATGTAGCCTAAGTTGAGTAATCGCTGTTTAGCTTGATGCTTTTTGTCGCGAATTTGGTCGCGTTGATCCATTGGATTTTCAAGCCCTAAACGCAGTGCGTGTTGCGTATGTAAGTAAAGCTCACGCAGCAGGGTGTTTTTCCAATCGTTCCATAAATTGTCGTTGGTGGCACGTATATCGGCAACGGTTAAGCAATATAAATAATCAAGTTGGCGCTCTGTTTTTACTCGTGTGGCAAAGTCTTTAATAACTCCAGGGTCGTTTATATCTTTACGTTGTGCGGTAACCGACATAAGTAAATGATTACTAACCAGCCATGCGATTAGTTTACCATCGGCGACAGAAAAGGCATGTAACTTTGCAAAGGCTAGTGCGTCAACAGCGCCCAGCTCTGAGTGGTCGCCACCACGGCCTTTGGCTATGTCATGAAATATACCCGCTAAATAAAGTAGCTCAGGTTTATCCATACGAGTGACTATTTCACTACAAATAGGAAATTCGCTGACACCGGTTTTATCAAAGTACTGATAAATATTATTTATTAATCTGTGGGTGTGCTCATCTACTGTGTAGGCATGAAATAAGTCAAATTGCATTTGCCCAAATATGTTTCGCCACTGCGGTAAATAAGCAGCCAGCATGCCGTGTTTATGCATTAAGGTAAACGCACGGCCCATACCATTGGGGTGCTTTATAAGACGTAAAAAAGCTTCGCGACAGGCAGCGTAATCTTGTAAGTCGCCTAGTAAACGGCGGCGCACTTGGCGAATAGTGCGAATAGTGCTGGGATAAATGTGCGTTATTTCTGGGTTGTCGGCAATATGCTCAAATAACATAAAAAGCTGATCGCGCCTAAAAAATACCGATGGGCTTTTTACTTTAATTTGATTGCCAATACGCTCAAAATTGCGATCAAGCTCTTGAATAATAGGTTGATGGTGTTTTGGCGAAATACTTTGTTCAAAGTACGCCAGCAGCATCAGGTTTAGCTCGCGTACGCGGCTCATTATTCTAAACAAACGCTTCATCATGCGCTCAACTGACGATTTACCATCGCTACCAAACCCCAGAATTTCGGCGGCTTGCGGTTGGTGATCAAACAGTAAGCGGTTTTCTGAGCGCCCTGCAGCCAAATGCAGCGCAAAACGAATATTCCATAAGTTTTCTAGGCACTCTGAAAGCTCTTGAAACTCTTCGTGAGTAAGGTAGCCATGGCTAATAAGCTCTTGTAGGGTTTCTGCTCTAAAGTGTTTTTTAGCAACCCAAATAATGGTTTGCAGATCGCGCAGGCCACCGGGGTTTTCTTTTATGTTAGGTTCGAGATTATACGCTGTGCCGTGGCATTTTCGGTGGCGTAAATGTTGCTCTTGTACTTTGGCTAAAAAAAACTCATTTGAGCGCCACACTGGCGTGTCAATTATGTGGTTTTTTAGCTTTTCAAATTCTATATGATTACCAAAAATAAGCCGGCTTTCTAATAAGCTGGTGGCAAAGGTAACGTCTTCACGTTTTTGCTCTATGGCTTGCGCTATAGTGCGAACACTGTGCCCAATCTCTAAATTGAGATCCCAAAGCATGGTAACAAACTGACCTATTTTTTCGCTGATTTCAGCGTTTGGTTGTTGTGTTACTAGTAGCAAAAAGTCGATGTCGGAATAGGGGTGTAACTCACCTCGTCCATAACCACCTACGGCTATAAGTGCTAGGTCGGGTTCGTGCGCTAAATCATAAACATGAAACAGTTTGATCAGCAAACGATCTATGAATTCAGCCCTGGCATTAATTAAATTACCAACCGGTTGTTTAGAAAACTCATTAAAAAGCCATTTATAAAAATAGCTAGAACAATCGCGATAATCACTAAGTTGCTCTGCGTCGCTAAGCAACTTTTTTACTTTGTTGGGTAATGCCACCGGGGCTGATTCCTTATTTATACGAGTTCATTTTGATAAATAAATAGCTATCAAGTTGAACGGGTATTTTAATGCTCAATGATCCTGTCGATTGTATCATCTGATCGTAGCGTTAAAATTTCAACACCATTTTCAGTTACTAACAAAGTATGTTCCCACTGGGCTGACAAGCTACGGTCACGTGTAACCACAGTCCAATCATCTTTAAGTAGTTTACATTGGCGTTTGCCCGCATTGACCATAGGCTCAATAGTTAAACACATGCCGGCTTTTAATACTTCGCCAGTACCTGCTTTGCCATAGTGCATTACTTGTGGCTCTTCGTGAAACCCTGCGCCAATACCATGGCCACAGTATTCACGAACAATTGAGTAGTTGAAGCTTTCAGCATATTTTTGAATTGCTTCGCCAATATCGCCTAAACGCACACCTGGTTTTACCATTTTAATGGCAATGTAGAGGCTTTCTTGTGTTACTTCTGCAAGGCGTTTACCTTGAATGTTAGGGGTACCAACATGGAACATTTTAGAAGTGTCGCCGTGATAGCCATCTTTAATTATGGTAACGTCAATATTAATACTGTCGCCATCTTTTAATGGCTTTTCGTTTGGAATACCATGGCAAATAACATGGTTTACAGAGGTGCAAACTGATTTTGGAAAACCATGATAATTTAATGGAGCAGGGATTGCTTGTTGCACATTAACAATATAATCATGACAAATTGTATTTAGCTCATCGGTGGTCACGCCCGGCACTACATATGGGCCGATCATTTCAAGTACATCTGCCGCTAAGCGCCCAGCTACGCGCATTTTCTCTATTTCTTCAGGGGTCTTAATAATAGCGCTCATTGAAGCTCCAAAGTTGAGTTTTTAACATTTATCGTCGCACAATTTTTGCACGCGATGTTGAGTATTTAATTTTAATATGGTATAAAGCGCGCCGTCTTTTTACAAATAAATTCTTTAATGATTTTTTGTATTTAAGGCAAACACAATTTTATTTTAACACACACACGTATCGTCACATACACTTGGGTGCATTAGAAGTTTAAATACTTCGGTGTTGGTGCTATGGGATATGTGGAGGCCTAACCCTAAACAACTATAGAGGATCTATAAAATGGCAAACGTTTCAATGCGCGATATGCTTCAAGCTGGTGTTCACTTTGGTCACCAAGCACGTTACTGGAACCCTAAGATGAAGCCTTTCATCTTCGGCACACGTAACCGTGTACATATCATCAACCTTGAGCAAACTGTACCAATGTTCAACACTGCACTTAAGTTTTTATCTGGTGCTGCTGCAAACAAAGGTAAAGTTCTTTTCGTTGGTACTAAGCGTGCAGCAAGCGAAGCAGTGAAAGAATCTGCAATCGCAAGCGACCAGTACTATGTAAACCACCGTTGGTTAGGTGGCATGTTGACTAACTGGAAAACAGTTCGTCAATCAATCAAGCGTCTTAAAGACCTTGAAATACAAAGCCAAGACGGTACTTTCGAGAAGTTAACTAAGAAAGAAACGTTAATGCTTAACCGCGAAATGGAAAAGCTTGAGAAGAGCCTTGGCGGAATCAAGAACATGGGCGGTCTTCCAGACGCGCTTTTCGTTATTGATGCTGACCACGAGCACATTGCTATCCGTGAAGCTAACAACCTAGGTATTCCGGTTGTTGCAATTGTTGATACTAACTCGAACCCAGATGGCGTTGATTTCATCGTACCTGGTAACGATGATGCTATCCGTGCGGTAAGTCTTTACACTAACGCTGTTGCAACTGCGATCACTGAAGGCCGTGAGAACACACTTGTTGCTCAAGCTGAAAAAGACGATTTCGTAGAAGCTGAGTAATTAGCTGTCTTCAAGTCTTCATCTTTTAAAGGTGAAGACTTGCTATTCTTGTAGAGCGGGTAACCCGCTTATCTAAACCTGATTCAGATTTGAGGAATTACTAATGGCTGTAACTACTGCCCTAGTTAAAGAATTACGCGAGCGTACTGGCGCTGGCATGATGGATTGTAAAAAAGCGTTAACTGAAACTGATGGCGACATCGAGTTAGCGATTGAAAACATGCGTAAAAGTGGCGCGGCTAAAGCAGCTAAAAAAGCAGGCAATATCGCTGCTGAAGGCGCTATCATTATCAAGAAAAATGGTAATGTTGCAGTGCTAGTTGAAGTTAACTGTCAAACAGACTTCGTAGCTAAAGACGTAAGCTTTTTAGCGTTTGCTGATAAAGTAGCAGAAGCTGCAATTGCAGACACTGTGACTATCGAAGACTTACAAGCTAAGTTTGAAGAAGCACGCGTTGAGCTAGTAACTAAAATTGGTGAAAACATTAACGTACGTCGTCTACAGTACATCACGGGTGAAAACCTAGTTGAGTACCGTCATGGTGATCGTATTGGTGTTGTTGTTGCTGGTGTTGCTGATGAAGAAACACTTAAGCACGTTGCAATGCACGTTGCTGCATCAAGCCCTGAGTACTTAACTCCTTCAGACGTTCCTGCTGATGTTGTAGCTAAAGAACAACAAGTACAAATCGAAATCGCGATGAATGAAGGCAAATCTGCTGAAATCGCTGAGAAGATGGTTGTTGGCCGCATGAAAAAATTCACTGGTGAGGTTTCTCTTACTGGTCAAGCTTTCATCATGGAACCTAAGAAAACTGTTGGCGAAATTCTTAAAGAGAAAAACGCAACAGTTACTAGCTTCGTACGTGTAGAAGTTGGTGAAGGTATCGAAAGAAAAGAAGAAGATTTTGCTGCTGAAGTTGCTGCACAAATCGCTGCTGCTAAAGCTAAATAAGATTAACTATTTGTGTAGGGAGTAAAAAAGACATGCAATTAATGTGTTATTTGCTTTTGCTTCACAGCTAGAAATTCTTTAAAATAACCGCGCTTTTATGTTTAACATAAGCGCGGTTATTTTTTATCCATTTTTTATAAAAGTTGGCCCCAATACTATGACTATCAATCGTAAACCTATTTTTAGACGCGTTCTTCTCAAATTAAGCGGTGAAGCTTTAATGGGAGATGAAGGCTTTGGCATCGACCCTAAAGTGTTAGACCGCATGGCTCAAGAAATTAAAGAGCTCGTAGAGCTCGACGTAGAAGTGGGTTTAGTTATTGGCGGTGGAAATTTTTTACGCGGTGGCTCGTTAGCAGAAGCAGGCATGAATCGTGTTGTTGGCGATCACATGGGTATGCTTGCAACCGTAATGAATGGTTTGGCAATGCGTGATGCGCTGCATCGTGCATTTGTAAACTGTCGTTTAATGTCGGCTATTCCACTTCATGGTATGTGTGATGCGTACAATTGGGCTGAAGCAATTAGTTTATTAAAAACGGGCCGCGTAGTTATTTTTGCAGCCGGTACGGGTAACCCATTTTTCACTACCGACTCAGCAGCCTGTTTACGTGGTATCGAAATTGAAGCCGATACGGTAATTAAAGCGACTAAAGTAGATGGCGTTTACAGCGATGACCCAGTTAAAAATCCAGATGCGACACTTTATCGTCATTTAAGTTACAATGAGATAATTGAGAAAGAATTGAAAGTAATGGATTTAGCGGCATTTACATTAGCACGCGATCATAATATGCCATTGAGCGTATTTAATATGAATAAATCAGGCGCATTAAAACGTGTTATTATGGGTGAAGAAGAGGGAACCCTTATTTCTTCACAAGCCTCAGATGAAGTAATTAAATAGATTAGGATTAAACTGTGATTAACGATATTCAAAAAGATGCGCAAGAGCGCATGCAAAAGAGTGTAGCAGCACTGGGCAGCCAGTTATCTAAGATTCGTACTGGTCGTGCTCATCCTGCATTGCTAGATGGTATTATGGTGTCGTATTATGGCTCGCCAACACCGTTAAACCAAGTTGCTAACGTAACAATTGAAGATTCACGTACACTGGCTATTGGTGTATTTGATAAGTCACTTGCGCAAGCGGTAGAAAAAGCAATAATGGCATCTGACTTAGGTTTAAACCCTATGTCAGCAGGTTCAGTTATTCGTGTACCATTGCCAGCATTGACTGAAGAACGTCGTAAAAACTTAATTAAAATTGTTCGTGGTGAAGTTGAAGGCGGTCGTGTTGCAGTACGTAACATTCGTCGTGACGCGAATGGCGATTTTAAAAACTTATTGAAAGATAAAGATATTTCTGAAGATGAAGCGCGTCAAGCTGAAGAAGCAATTCAAAAGATGACCGATAAATTCATTAAAGAAATGGATACTCAATTAGCAGCTAAAGAAGCTGAGTTGATGGAAATCTAAGAAACTAATACGCTGCACTTGGGGTAATAGATTGAACCTATTGCAAGTAAATTCAACGCAGTTAGCGTTAAAAATAGCCACTTGAAATAGATTTATTATCCCGAGTACAGGTTAAATTTATTAGTTTTGAAACGCCGGCTGGGGTATACTAGGCGGCGTTTTTTTATGGAATACTCAATATTTATGGTTCTAGATGCTGACACAATTTCACAGCAATGTTTACCTAAACATGTAGCTATCATCATGGATGGTAACGGGCGTTGGGCGCAAGCCAGAAATAGACCGCGTGTGTTTGGGCATAAAAAAGGTGTGGACGCAGTTCGTCAATCTGTACAGTTTTGTACTAAATTAGGGATACAATCGTTAACCTTATTTGCTTTTAGTAGTGAGAACTGGCGTCGACCTGAAGACGAAGTAAAAACGTTAATGGAGCTTTTTTTATTTGTACTTAGTAAAGAAGTTAAAAAGCTGCATAAAAACAATGTAAAACTGACCATTATTGGAGACTTATCGCGGTTTTCTGAAAGCTTACGCAGTAAAGTAGATACTGCTCAAAAGCTTACAGCAAATAATACCGGGCTGCATTTAAATGTTGCTGCAAATTACGGTGGACGTTGGGATATGGCTAATGCTGCTAAACAACTTGCAGAGCAAGTTGCACAGGGGCAATTAGACCCAGCCGATATTACAGAAGAGCGTATAGCACAGTACATGAGTATGGCAGATCAGGCCGAGCCTGATTTACTAATTCGTACTGGTGGCGATGTCAGAATTAGTAATTTTTTACTCTGGCAAGCAGCTTACGCTGAACTTTACTTTACCGACACACTGTGGCCTGATTTTAATGAAGCAGCATTTGCTGAGGCCATAGCGTGTTACGTTGCCAGAGAGCGACGATTTGGTTGTACGGGCGAACAAATAAAACAATTACTCGCTCAAACCTAAATAGAATAAGGGTCATAATTTTGTTAAAACAACGCATTCTAACCTCACTCGTGCTAGCACCATTAGCGCTTGCTTTGGTTTTTTACACCCCACTGACATTATTTAGTTATTTTGCGGGTGCAATTGTATTAATGGGCGCATGGGAATGGTCTGCTTTTATGGGGCTGTGCAATAAACTTAAGCGCAGCGCTTTTGTACTTTTAGTTGCCGCTTTGCTAGCGTTACTAAACCTGCACTGGCCAATCGAATCACTTTGGCAAGATGGAAAATTAGTTGGTGATGCAAATTACTTATTTACGCTGTCGTTTGCATGGTGGATTGTTGCTAGTTATTTAGTATGGCGCTACCCAGAAATGGCTAAAGCATGGAACGAAGGCATAGTAATGCGCGGTATTGCCGGATTACTAACGTTAGTGCCTTTATGGTTAGCCCTAAATACGCTGCGCAGTGCGCAATATACCGAATCTAGTCATTTTGGCTCTATGCTTATTTTAGTGGTTTTAGGAATCGTATGGAGCGCCGATATTGGTGCCTACTTTACAGGTAAAAGCTTTGGTAAGCGTAAGCTCATGCCAAAAGTAAGCCCAAATAAAACTATTGAAGGTTTAGCCGGCGGCGTTGTCGCTGCAGTTATATTTGTGCTTACATTTTGTCATTTTACCGACGTAGATTTAATTGTATGGCCAATTTACGCCATTATGACTGTGTTTATTGCCTTGTTTTCAGCGGTGGGTGATTTGCTTGAAAGCATGTTTAAACGCGAAGCAGGACTTAAAGACAGCGGTAATTGCTTGCCAGGACATGGCGGGATTTTAGATCGTATTGATAGCCTAACCGCAGCCGCACCTATGTTTGTAATGTGTTATGCGTGGACTTTGAGTTTATGAGTGAAAAGCAGCAACTGGTAATTCTAGGGGCTACAGGCTCTATTGGCCTTAATACCTTAGATGTTGTGGCAAGAAATACTCAGCAGTTTAGTGTTTTTGCATTAGCTGCTGGGAAAAATGCTAAAAAAATGGCTGAGCTATGTATTGCGCATCAGCCACGCTATGGCGTTATGGCAACACAAAGCGCTGCTAAGCAATTGTCGTTATATTTAAGTAATACGCCATGTAAAACGCGGGTAATGCATGGTGAGCAGGTTATGAGCGAGCTGTGTGGGCATCCAGAGGTTGATGCTGTCATGTCGGCAATTGTCGGCGCTGCAGGGTTGTTGCCGACGTTAAGCGCAGTAGAAGCCGGAAAAAAAGTACTGCTCGCCAATAAAGAATCTTTGGTAATGTCGGGTCAGTTGTTTATTGATAAAGTAAAACAACACAAAGCGACATTGCTACCAATAGACAGTGAACATAACGCTATTTTTCAATGTTTACCGTACTCTCTACAAAATGCGCAAGGCGATCAACACCTGCAATCTCATGGCGTAAGTAAAATATTACTTACCGGATCAGGCGGCCCATTTTTAACCCGTGATATAAATACCCTTAAAGATGTAACCATAGCAGAAGCCGTGGCGCACCCTAATTGGTCTATGGGACAAAAAATATCGGTAGATTCAGCCACCATGATGAACAAAGGGCTTGAGTTTATTGAAGCTAAATGGCTGTTTAACTGCGACCCGAGTGATATTGATGTGGTTATTCATCCACAGAGTATAATTCATTCTATGGTGCAATATCACGACGGCTCAATTTTAGCGCAAATGGGTAACCCTGATATGCGTACCCCAATTGCCCATGCATTAGCTTACCCTGAGCGCATAAATGCAGGGGTTAAGCCGTTAAATTTTTCAGATATTAGTGACTTTTCGTTCACTAAACCTGACTTTTCTCGTTACCCTAATTTACAACTAGCGATTGATGCGTGTAGCGCAGGGCAAGGCGCAACAACGACAGTGAATGCCGCAAACGAGATCGCGGTAAGTGCATTTTTAAATGGTGAAATTGGTTTTACCGATATATACACAATAAATGCACAGACTCTCGAAGCGGCCACGTACACCAATGTGCAAAGCTTAGATGAAATTTTAGAGTGCGATAGATTAGCGCGTTTAAGCGCATCGCAGTTTATAACAAAAGTGACGCATTAATATGTTCGATTTTTTTTGGAATCTCGGCTCATTTATTTTAGCGCTGGGTATTTTAGTTACAGTACATGAATACGGCCACTTTTGGGTGGCGCGTAAAGCCGGCGTTAAAGTGCTGCGCTTTTCTATCGGCTTTGGTAAACCATTGCTAAAATGGCGTGATAAATACGATACCGAGTACGTTATAGCAGCCATACCTTTGGGTGGTTATGTAAAAATGCTCGATGAGCGGGTTGATGAAGTACCTGCAAATCAGCGTCATTTATCATTTAATGCTAAGTCGGTACAAGCGCGTATAGCGATTGTTGCTGCGGGGCCCGTTGCTAACTTTATATTTGCTATATTTGCACTTGCCGTTATGTATATGGTGGGTGTGCAATCAGTAAAACCTGTTGTTGGCAGTGTGGTTGAAGGCAGTCGTGCAGCGCAAGCGGGATTAATGCCGAGCCAACAAATTACTAAAATTGGTGATGATGAAATTACCACCTGGCAAGACGCAACCTTTGCGCTTATGTCGAGTTTAGGTGATAAAAGCGTTGCAGTAACTGTACGTAACGAAAACTATCAGCTGCAAACAAAAATGCTCAATTTAGACGGCTGGAAACTTGATCAGCAAGACGTGCCACCATTGAGCTCTCTAGGCATAGTACCATTTAGGCCACAAGCAACACTTAGTATTGCTGCGGTTACTAAAAGCTCTGCTGCAGAGCTGGCAGGGTTAAAAATAAATGATACTATTGTGGCTGTAAATGGCGAAACAATAAGCAATTGGCAGCAATTAGTTAATCTTATTACCCAATCGGCTAACAAATCATTACAATTTAGTGTAAAAAGACAAGACACTATAAAAATAATATCGGTAATACCTCAAGCTAGGGTTAACGCTCAGGGCATAGAGCAAGGCTTTTTAGGGGTTGCACCAATAGTAGAAAAATGGCCGCAAGGTTATATAGAAACTAGACATTATGGCCCGCTCGATAGTATTGTGCGAGGTAGTAAAGAAACGTGGCGATTAATTACCCTTAGCTTTGATATGATAGGTAATTTAATTACAGGCCAGATTTCGGTTAAAAATTTAAGTGGCCCAGTAGGCATTGCCGTAGGCGCGGGGACTAGCGTAAGCTACGGTTTCGTTGCGTTTTTAAGCTTTTTAGCACTGATCAGTGTTAACTTGGGTGTATTTAATTTATTGCCCTTGCCAGTGCTTGATGGCGGACACTTAATGTATTACATAATTGAACTTTTTCGTAAAAAGCCAGTCTCTGAAAAGACACAAGAGTTTGGTTTTAAAGTGGGTGCGTTACTACTCATTTTTTTAACATGTTTCGCTTTGTTCAATGATGTATCGCGTTTGTCGTTTTAACGTGACAATGACTAATTAGAACCACGATTGTACAGCTCGTAAATTTACTTTTCGATGCTAAGCGGTAATACAGTTGTAAAGGATAAATATAATAAAATGGCTATAAAAAAACATTTGGTAGTTTCAAGTTTATTGGGTGCAAGCTTTGCAGCCCTAGGCCAAAACTCCTTTATTGTTGAAGATCTCAAAGTTGAAGGTTTACAGCGTGTAGCACTGGGTGCTGCATTAACGCATATTCCTATTAACGTGGGCGATAATGTTGATGAGTACACGATTTCAAAAACAATCAAGTCTCTCTACCGCTCAGGTCACTTTGACAATATAAAAGCGCTACGCGACGGTAATAACGTTGTTTTTAAAGTAACTGAACGCCCAACAATTAGCTTTATTGAGTTTGATGGCAATAAAGATATTAAAGATGAGCAGCTTAATCAGTCACTTGATCAGCAAAATATTCGCCAAGGCGAGCCACTAGATAAAACCGTTATTGATAATATAGAAAAAGGCTTAACTGAATTTTTCCATAGTATTGGTAAATACAACGCTAAAGTTGATATTAGTATCACTAAACTGCCGCGTAACCGGGTTAAACTTAAATTAAAATTTGATGAAGGTGATGCTGCATCAATTCGTCAAATTAACTTGGTAGGTAATGAACTTTTTTCTAATGAAGAGCTATTACAACTGGCTGAGTCGCAACAAGACTTACCTTGGTGGCAGTTTATGGGCAGCGACCGCTACCAAAAACA
Organism: Pseudoalteromonas sp. 120-MNA-CIBAN-0494; assembly: GCF_040308885.1. Taxonomy (NCBI): domain Bacteria; kingdom Pseudomonadati; phylum Pseudomonadota; class Gammaproteobacteria; order Alteromonadales; family Pseudoalteromonadaceae; genus Pseudoalteromonas; species Pseudoalteromonas sp. 120-MNA-CIBAN-0494. The sequence continues at coordinate 64,893 of NZ_JBEOOE010000001.1, read as the reverse complement.
AACCATTGAAGGCGATTTAGAAAAAATTCGTAGCTTTTATTTAGACCGTGGTTACCTACGTTTTAACATAGACTCTACCCAAGTGTCGGTTAGCCCAGAGCGTGAGTCTGTATACGTTACAGCTAACTTAACAGAAGGGGTTAAATATAAAGTTAAAGGTTTTGACTTTATTGGTGACTTACTTGGTCGCGAAGACTTAATTAAAAGTGTTATTCCACTACGAGCGGGTGAGTTATATAACGGCTCAGTGGTTACCTCTTCAGAAGAATTTATAAAAAGCTACTTAGCGCGTTTTGGTTATGCCAATGCTGAAGTACGCACAATTCCGCAAATTGATGACGAAAATCAAGAAGTACAACTAACCTTATCGGTTAACCCTGGTAAGCGTGTTTATGTGCGCCGGATTATTGTTGGTGGTAACCAAAGTACTGCAGATGAAGTGCTACGCCGCGAAATGACACAGCTTGAAGGCGCATGGTTATCTAACCAAAGCTTAGAGCGTTCAAAATTACAAATTCAGCGTTTACCTTATATGGAAAAAGTTGATTTTAACGTTGTGCCAGTCCCAGGTGTTGATGACCAAGTAGATGTTGATTTTACGGTTAAAGAGCAGTCGGCTGGTAGCTTTAATGCCGGCTTAGCGTATGGCTCATACCTAGGCTTACAGTTTAATATTGGTGTAACAGAATCTAACTTTTTAGGTACTGGTAATCAAATAGGCTTTAATATTAATACCTCGCGTGGTTCTGAGCGTGTGAGCGTGTCTTATACCGACCCATACTTCACGCCAGATGGCGTATCGCAAGGTAGCAGTATTTTTTACAGTAACTACGATGCAAGTAAGTTTAGTTTGATCGACTATAAGTCGAAAAGCTATGGATTGGGGACTAATATAGGCTTCCCAATTGATGCGGTTAACCGCATTAACTTTGGTGTTCGTTGGATTCAAGAAGAGCTTTCAGATATTGCAGAGTACGAGCAAACGCGTGTACTGCGTGAAACCTTCTTAGACCAAGACAACCCAGATGCTGGTTTTGACTTTACTAAATATGAGTTAAGTGCTGGCTGGTCTCGCGTTACGGTAAACCGTGGTTTATTCCCAACAGCGGGCTCACGTCAAACCCTAAACTTAACAGCAACAACGCCGAATTCTGACTTAAAATACTTTAAGTTAAACTATGATTCGCGTTTTTACTGGCCAATATCGAACGACCATCGCTGGGTGTTCTCAACCCGTGCGGCGTTAGGTTACGGTAATGGTTATGGCTCAACTAACGGCTACGACCAAGTACTGCCATTCCAAGAATACTTCCGTATTACTGAAATGGAACTACGTGGTTTTGACCGAAATACAATTTTACCACGCGCAATTGCACGTATACCGCAATCAATTCCGGGTACACCTTTACCAGATGGCTCAACCACAGGTAATATAGGCGGCTCATCTGAATTTGATGTGCTAGTACCACAAGGTCGAATTGGTGGTAATGCTAAAGCGGTAGCAGGTATGGAATTAATTGTACCTACACCGTTTTTAGATGAAGAAAATACCAGTTCAGTACGTACCAGTTTCTTTGTTGATGCTGCTAACGTATGGGATACCGAGTTTAACGTAGACCGTTACCAAAATTTAGCAGCCGATGAGCGAGCTAAATTAGATGATTACTCTGATCCAATGCGTTTTAGGGTTTCAACCGGTTTATCATTACAGTGGATCTCTCCAATGGGTCCAATGCTGATTAGTTTTGCGTATCCATTGCAAAAAGAAGAAGATGACGATACGAAGACCATCAGTTTTAATATTAGTAACAGCTTTTAAAGGAGTTTTTTGTGAATAAATTATTTAAATCAACGGCAGTAGCTGTTTTAGCAACACTTATGATGGGCACCTCGGTAAGTGCATTTGCACATAAAGTAGGTATTGTAGACATGCAAGAAATCTACAAGCAAATACCACAAATGGCTAAAATTGAGCAATCTCTACAAACTGAGTTTGCAGAGCGCCGTCAAGAGTTAGAAAAGCTACAAGGCGATATTCGCTTTGAAGCTGAAAAGTTCAAGCGTGAAAGTACCACTATGAGCCAAGCGCAAAAAGATAAACTGCGTGACAAAATTCAGGGTATGCAAAAAAACCTTGCTGAAGTAGGTCGTCCTCTTGAGCAAGAAATTAAAGCACGCCAAAACCAAGAGCTTGCAAAAGTGCAGGGTTTAATTATCAAAACAATTGAAGACATTGCTAAAGATGGCGACTTTGATGAAGTTAAAGTTAAAGATACAACTATTTACTTTAACCCTAAAAAAGTAACTGATCTTTCTAATAAAGTAGTTGCTGCAGTGAGTAAGAAATAATTAAGTTATGCAAAATTATACGCTTTCGCAAATAGCGGAACTTCTAAGCGCCGAGCTGCAAGGTGATGGCGCTTTAGAAATAACAAAAATAGCAACACTTGCACATGCCCGCTCAGGGCATATTGCATTTTTAGCGAATAAGAAATATCGCTCGCAACTTGAAGTGACTCAAGCCAGTGCTGTCATTGTTAGTGAAGCAGATGCTCCTTACTTTAACGGCAATAAACTAATAGTTGCAAATCCGTATGTAAGTTACGCCAAGCTTGCGCAATTAATGGATACGACGCCACGCTCTGCCGCAACAGGCATTCATCCAAGCGCGGTTGTTCACCCAAATGCGACAGTAAGTAAAAGTGCCGCTATTGGCGCTAATACGGTAATTGAAAGCAATGCGATAATTAACGATAACGTACAAATTGGTCCGAACAGTTTTATTGGTGAAGGTGTTAAAATAGGCTCAGGCACTAAGCTTTGGTCGAATGTAACTATTTATCATAATGTTGAAATTGGCTCAGATTGTTTGTTGCAAGCCAATAGCGTTATAGGTAGTGATGGTTTTGGTTATGCTAATGAGCGTGGGCAATGGATTAAAATTCCTCAGCTTGGCTCTGTTATTATTGGTGATAAAGTTGAAATTGGCGCAAGTACTACAATTGATCGTGGTGCACTTGACGATACTATTATCCATAGTAATGTAATTATTGATAACCAATGCCAAATAGCACATAACGTTGAAGTTAACTCAGGCACAGCTATTGCTGGTTGTACTGTACTTGCTGGTAGCGTCACCATAGGTAAAAACTGCCAAATTGGCGGCATGACAGCAATTAATGGTCACATGAGCGTCTGTGATGGTGTTATAATTACGGGTATGAGTATGGTGACAAAATCAATCACCGAGCCAGGTATCTATTCATCTGGTATACCTCATACTACAAACAAAGAATGGCGTAAATCAATCGCTCACTTGCGTAACCTTTCTGAAATGAAAAGCCGTATTAAAGCACTTGAGCAATTAAATAAGCCATAAACGTTGAACACTAATGAGGATGCTATTTTGGCAAACGAATTAAATAGCCTTGATATTCAAGAAATTTTAAGTTTATTACCGCATCGCTACCCGATGTTATTAGTTGATAGAGTAATTGACTTTACACCTGGCAAATCTTTGCATGCTATTAAAAATGTGACTATAAACGAACCCATTTTTACCGGGCATTTCCCAAATCAGCCAATTTTTCCGGGTGTATTAATATTAGAAGCCATGGCTCAAGCAACTGGGTTACTTGGCTTTAAAACGGTTGAAAACCGTAGCGAAAATGAATTGTATTTGTTTGCAGCTGTAGATAATGCACGTTTTAAAAAACCAGTACTTCCTGGTGATACTATGCATTTACATGTTGAGTTTTTAAAAGAACGTCGTAATTTATGGAAGTTTGCAGCAGAAGCAAAAGTCGATGGCAAGCTAGTATGTAGCGCCGAAATTATGTGTGCGAGAAGAGAGTTTTAATTGTGATTCATCCAACGGCAATAATCGAACCAGGCGCGACACTAGGCAGCAATGTTTCAGTGGGACCATATAGTTATATTGGCAATGATGTTGTCATTGGTGATAACTGTATTATTGAGTCTCATGTTGTAGTTAAAGGCCCATCAACTATCGGTTCTGGAAATCATATTTTTCAGTTTGCGTCGGTTGGTGAAGCATGCCAAGACAAAAAGTACAACAACGAACCAACATCGCTCACTATTGGTGACAATAATATTATTCGTGAATGCGTTACAATTCACCGTGGCACAATTCAAGATCAGGGCGTAACCATTATAGGTAGTAATAACCTGTTTATGGCCTATACCCATGTTGCTCATGATGCAGTGATTGGCGATAATGTTATATTTGCTAATAACGCCAGTGTAGCAGGGCATGTACATATTGGTGACTGGGTTATTCTTGCGGGCAACTCAGGTATACATCAGTTTTGTAAGGTAGGCGCACATGCATTTGTAGGCATGTATTCAGCTATTAATAAAGATGTACCACCATTTGTTACCACTATAGGTATACCTGCAGGTCCAGTTGCAATTAATACTGAGGGCATGAAACGCCGTGGTTTTCAAAGCGATGAGATAATGGCTGTACGCCGTGCTTATAAAGTATTTTATCGTAAAAGCCTAGGTGTAGATGAAGCAATTGAGTCACTTAGCGAAGATGCGCAAAAGTATCCAGCAGTACAGTTAATGATAGATTTTGTTAAAAGCTCAGAGCGCGGTATCGTACGATAAACGCCTTTTAGCTTATATAAAAAACCACCTAAGAGTAATCGATGGTGGTTTTTTATTGCTTATTATTTATAATTATTAGTGAGTAATTCAGGATCAGCTCAGGCAAGTAGCTGTAGGCTAGTAGCTAATTATATCAATTACATAAGCTATTAAATGATACTTAAAAAACTCACTGTTACTTTTATTGCTATTATCCTTGCAGGTTGTAGTAGTCAACCACTTGTAAAATCAAGCTCAGGGGAGCTGACACAGCTTGGCAAAGCATCATTTTATGCCGATAAATACCAAGGAAGAACCACCGCAAATGGCGAACGCTTTGATCAGCAAGCAGCAACGGCAGCACATCTTAAGCTGGCCTTTGGTACTAAAGTGAAAGTAACAAACCTAGCAAATAATAAGTCGGTAATAGTGAGAATTAACGACCGAGGTCCTTATATACGCGGGCGTATTATAGATTTATCAAGCAGTATGTTTAAAAAGATAGCCGACCCTAAAGTCGGCGTTATTGATGTACAAGTTACCGTAATAGATAAAGCGAATTAAAAACGGATAGTAAGTGACGTGTAAGCAGGATCGCTAAGTAATTGCTGATGGGTGCCTTGTGCTATTACGCGCCCATCCTCTAACCAAATAATATTATCCATATGTTCAAGCAGGGCTGGATCATGGGTAATAGTAAGCACACTGGCGTTACTCATAACTTGCATAATGGCATGCATTACACTTTGTTTAGATTGATTATCTAGCCCTTCTGTTGGCTCATCAAGCACTAAAATAGCGGGGTTTTGCAATAAAGCCTGCGCAATCGCAATCCGCCTCGACTGACCTTGTGATACATTACGCCCACCGGTACCTAAGCGGGTATCTAACCCCGATTTTAACTCAGTAAACCACGGGCTAAGTTGTGCATGCGCTAGTGCATCTAGCATTTGCGCTTTAGTTGCATTAGGCGCTGCATAGCATAGGTTTTCTTTTAAAGTGCCATCAAAAATATGATGCTGTTGAGCCAAAATATTAATTAACCTTGCTCGATTATCATTACTTAATAAATGCAAATCAACGCAGTTGCCTTGCTCACTCAAGGTAATATTGCCTTGTTGCAGTGGCCATAAACCGGTGAGTAAGTTAACTAAGGTGGTTTTACCGCTGCCGCTTCTACCAACAATGGCCACTTTTTGCTGCGGCTTTAGCTCAAAACTCACGTCATTTAATGCTGGGTGTTTATCGTAACAATAACTAATGTTCTTAAGTGTTAGTGAGGGATTTTGCAAAGCCAAATTATTATTTATAGCGGCATCATATTGCGTATTAGCATTTGCGGCTTTATCTTCAAGCGTAAATAAACGTTCAGCTGCTTTTAACACATTTGGTAATTCAATAAACGCATTTGGCAGGAGTAACACACTCTCAAAGCTGGCGAGCACAAATAGGCTTAGCATTGCCAGCTCAACATTAACCATGGCATTACTGTAAACCAGGGGCGCTATGGTCACAATACTTGCGATCATGGCCAGTTGTACAACTAATAAACTTAAACCATCGGTATTAGCCAGCGCCTTGTGGCGAATAAACAGTTGCTGATTATACTGCTCGCTTAAATCATCGCACTTAGCAATTTGCTGCTCCCGAGCTTGGTAAATACTTAGTTCTCTAAGGCCGGTTAAAGTATCGGAAAGCTCAGAGCGCAGCTGTGCACTTAACTGTGTTTCTTTGTGGCTGTTTTTATTTAATTTAACGCTAAGAAAAGCAGGTAAAACGACGCCAATCAGAACAATGCCAGTAAAACAAATAAGTGCGACATCGGCGTTGTATGCCGACATAAACAGCATAATAATAGGCACGCTTAATAGCGCAACTAACATAGGTAATAATACGTTTAAGTAAAACTTATCTAGCGCGTCTACATCATTTTGGAGCCGATTAACTAAATCGGCGCTGCGGCTCATTGCTAAGTCAACATTATTGAGTTTACTGAGGGTAGAGAACACACTAACGCGAATTTCACTTAGCATTAAAAACGTAGCATTGTGAGTTACTAAGCGTTCGCCATACCGTGATGCGGTGCGTACAATCGCTAAAAAGCGAATAGTACCCGCAGGAGTAAAGTAATTCATTTGTGTACCGGCAAGACCGGCTGCTGCCATTGAGGCTAAAAACCAGCCCGATATAGCCAGTAACCCCACATTAGCAAGTACTGTAATAGTGGCTAAAAAGGTACCCAACAACATGGCTTTGTAGTGAGGCCGGCACAGTTTTAGTAAACGAATAAAGTTATGCATTAACTGCTCCTTGCTGGGCTGTTTGCAGTAAAGTGGCAAATTCACCAGCTTCAGCCGCTAAGCTATTAAAGCAACCTTGCTGAGCTATTTTGCCATTGTGCATTACAATAAGTTGCTCAGCATTTTTGACCGTATTGAGCCGATGGGCAATAACCAGCACTAAATTATGTTTTGCATAATCAGCTATAGCATGTTGAATAACTTGCTCTGTTTCGCTATCAAGGTGCGCGGTAGGCTCGTCAAGTACCAATATAGGTGCTTGTTTTATAAAAGCACGGGCAAGGGCAATACGTTGCTTTTGACCACCAGAAAGCCCCTCACCTTGCTCGCCAATTAAAGTATTAAAACCATCAGGCAGTGCCTTTATAAAATCCAAAGCACCTGCTTGCTTTGCTGCATGTTCAAGCTCTTGTAGTGTTGCATTAGGCTTAGCTAATTTAATATTGGCAGCAATAGTGTCGTAAAATAACGTGGCTGATTGCGGTATCCACGCAATGCGATTTTGTAATTGCCCAATATGTGCAGTACTTAAAATTTGCTTATTAATACTTATATGCTTAATTACCTCAGGGTGAAACCCTAATAAGCAATCAAATAGGGTACTTTTACCAGAGCCACTGGCACCAACAACGGCAATTAACCCTTTATTGGGGAGAGATAAGTTTATATTTTTTATTCCTTCGTCACTATTTGGGTAGGTAAAGCTAAGGTTATTAACAGTAATTGAGCTTATAGTGGCACTAATGTTGTCAGTAGTGTGTTCACTTTGTTGCTCAGGCAATGGGGCATTTAAAATAATTAGCATGTCGGCGGCGGCACTTATACCTTGCAAGCGCGCATGATAGTGGCTGCCTAATTGACGCAGCGGCAAATAAAATTCAGGCGCTAACAGTAAAACTACAAAACCAGTGGCAAAATCAAGTGTGCCAAAAAACAATCTAAAACCAATAATAACTGCCACTAATGCCACACTAATGGTCGCTAAAAACTCCAATGCAAATGATGATAAAAAAGCAATTTTTAATACGCTAAGTGTTGCGTGTCTAAAGTCATCAGATATTTTAGCAATTTGTTTTAGCTCTAAGCTAGTTGCGTTAAATAGTTTAAGTTGGGTAAGCCCTTGTACGCGATCAAAAAAGTAATTCCCTAATACCGCCAGTTGTTGCCAGCGTTGTTGATTAAGCGCTTCGGCTTTTGAGCCCACTAAAATCATAAAAAAAGGAATGAGCGGGGCAGTTAATAAAAATATTAGCCCAGCTTTGTAATCTGTCGGAAAAATAACGATTAATATAGCCAGCGGAATAAGCGCACTGTAGGCAACGCCAGGTAGGTACTTAGCATAATAATCGTGTAGCGCTTCTACACCATTGTGCAATGTATTGAGGGTAGCACCTTGGCCATGTTGCTCTACATAGCTTGGCCCAAGTAGACTGAGCTTATTAAGTAGGGTTTGGCGCATTGCCGACTTTATTTTAAGTGCAGCATAAGCGCTAAAGCGTTCACTTAGTGCTAAAAATACCGCGCGAAGCAAAATAATACCGGCCAAAGGCCATAATAAGTAAGTGATTTCAGCCAAGCTTTGCTGTTCAAAAATTACATTATGAATAGCCTGAGCAAGTAAATAAGCCCCTGCAATCATGAGTAATGCGTTAACAGTACCCAGTGCAATGCTAAGCTTTAATAGCATTGCAGCGGGTTTACTTTGACGCTTTAAAAAAGCGCGCAAAGACTGCTGTTGCGCGCGATCAGGGCGGGTGTTAGTCGTCATTTTTAGTTGTGTTAGTCTCTTTTAATAAATCATGCATTACTTGCTCGTCATCAGCAATACTGTCTTTATTTTGCTGAAACTCATACCACATTACATTTATTACACCTAAGGTACAGGCTAAAAGTACACCTAAAATCCAAGCGAAATACCACATAGTTTAGTCTCCTTAGTAGCTACCGTGAGGGTTGTTTTCTATTTCTTCTACCGTAACGCGGCGCCACATTTTTACGTAACACCAGATGGTGTAAGATAAAATAATTGGCACAAAAATAACTACGGCAACAAACATAACGTTAAGCGTCATATGGCTCGACACCGCATCCCAAATAGTTAAACTAATATTTGGGTTATTACTCGATGGCATAATAAAGGGGAACAGTGATACGCCTGCCGTCATAATAATGCCTATTAACATTAAGCTTGTTGAAGCAAGCCCTAATGCGGGTTTATTTAATTTAGAGAACAACAATGCACTGAGTGCCATTGCAAACGCTAAAATAGGGAAGGTCATAGTCCAAGGGCGCTCACTGTAATTAGTTAGCCAAGCACCTTGCGCAGTTGTAACTACTTTTGCCAGTGGGTCGGCATGGCTTTGTGTATCCGGCATAGATACAATTTGATAACCCGTTAAATTAGCAACCCAAAAACCAGCTGCTGCAAATAGCACAATAAATAGAATAAGTGCATAACGACCATATTGCCCTGAGCGCTCTGCAACTAAGCTAGCAGTACGCAGTTGTAGCCACATACCTGCATGAGCTATTAACATAGTAATACTAATTACACCTACTAACAGTGCAAATGGGTTGAGTAGTGCAAAGAACGAACCTTGGTAACTTACTCGTAAAAAATTATCAATGCTAAAAGGCACACCTAAAAAGAGGTTACCAAAGGCCACACCAAATACTAATGCAGGAATGGCACTGCCAGCAAATAGGCCCCAGTCCCAGTTATTACGCCAGCGTTTTGAATCTACTTTACTGCGGTAATCAAACCCAAGTGGTCTAAAAAATAATGCAAACAATACCAGCATCATAGCAAAATAAAAGCCTGAAAAAGCCGCTGCATATACCATAGGCCACGCGGCAAATAGTGCACCACCGGCGGTAATAAACCATACTTGGTTGCCATCCCAATGCGGGCCAATAGTATTAATAACGGTGCGGCGCTCTGAATCAGTTTTACCCACTAGGCGCAGCAGCATAGCAACGCCCATATCCATGCCGTCGGTAATTGCAAAGCCAATTAGCAGTATGCCTATGATCAACCACCACAGCATTTTTAATGTTTCATAATCAAAAATCATGATTGCTCTCCTCTACCTTCAGTGGTGTTATTAGGTAGTTCAAAGTGATACTTACCGGTATGTAGTGAGCTTGGGCCTTGCTTAATAAAGCGTAGCATTAACCAACCTTCAACAATGGCTAAGCCGGTATAAAATACAATAAACCCAGTTAAGCTAATTAAAATATCGTTTACCGTTAGCGTAGAAGTTGCTAAAAAGGTTGGTAATATTTCAGAAATAGCCCAAGGCTGGCGACCATATTCAGCCACAATCCAACCAAATTCAATGGCTATCCACGGCAGTGGAATACTTAAAACAGTAGCCCATAACAGCCAACGTTTTTGCTCAATAACTCGCTGCGCGTTATAGTAAAAAGCAAGAATAAACACACCCAGCATTAATACGCCACAGCCAACCATAATACGAAAAGACCAAAACATTGGGCCCACTTTAGGAAAAGAGTCTTTAACTGCTTTTTGAATTTGCTCTTCTGTGGCATCTACTACATCAGATGTATAACGCTTCAGTAATAGGCCGTAGCCTAAATCGTCTTTTAGGGTGTTAAATTTAGCGACGTTTTCAGGCGTGTCATCACCAGCGCGCAGTTTTACTAGGTATTCGTACGCAATCATACCGTTACGAATTCGCACTTCGTGTTGTTTTTCTAGATCGTTAATACCGGTCACTTGCTCATCGAGCGAGCGAGTTGCAATAAGCCCTAATGCATACGGGATTTTTACAGCGCCGTGAGTTACCTGCTTTTCTGAATCTGGGAAACCTATAAGTGTAAACGCTGCTGGAGCTTCTTCGGTATGCCATTCTGCTTCAATGGTGGCCAGTTTTACTTTTTGCACTTCGCCTACTTCATAACCCGATTCATCGCCGAGCAAAATAACACAAAAAATAGAGGCTAAACCAAAGCCAGAGGCGACTGAAAACGAGCGTTTAGCAAAGGCTAAGTCGCGTCCTTTTAAAATATAATAACCACTAATACCGAGCACAAACATAGATGCAGCAACATAACCTGCAGATACGGTATGAATAAATTTAACCTGTGCTACAGGGTTAAATACCAGCTCTGCAAAGCTGGTCATTTCCATGCGCATGGTTTGGTAATTAAACTCGGCACCTACTGGGTTTTGCATCCAGCCGTTGGCAATTAAAATCCATAACGCCGACATGTTAGTACCAATTGCCATTAAAAAGGTAGCACCTAAGTGCTGGCGTTTAGAGAGCCGGTCCCAACCTAAAAAGAACATACCCACAAAAGTTGATTCTAAAAAGAATGCCATTAACCCTTCAATAGCAAGGGGAGCCCCAAAAACATCACCTACGTAATGGGAGTAATAAGACCAGTTGGTACCAAACTCAAACTCCATGGTAAGACCCGTAGCCACACCAATTGCAAAGTTAATACCAAACAATTTTCCCCAAAACTTAGTCATATCGCGATAAATTTCACGGCCGGTCATAACGTAAACCGATTCCATAATAACTAAGATCCAAGTCATACCTATGGTTAAAGGTACAAATAAGAAGTGAAAGAGGGCGGTAACAGCGAACTGCAATCGCGATAGATCCACAAAGGTTTCATCTATCATGTTTAGCTCCTAATATGTGATGTAGTTACAGCACAAAGCAATAATTTGACGGGTGCGTTGATTTTATAAGGTTTCAGTAATTACTGAAAGTTACATTAGTATTTACTTTTGACCATTTGAAGTCAACATTTATATTAGCAAAACGCAATATAAGCGGTTAGTGCTTAATCAGTATCAAAAGCATACAGTACCTGGGCTATTTTTAGCAAATTTAAGCACTTAGTTTTAAGCATTTAATCCAATACGAAAACGCGGTAAACTAGTTTCAATTAACGCCCAGAGCCTGTTAACCCATAAAGGCAAACAGGCCCTAGTTTACGTGTGAAAAAAATCAAATGAATAAAGATCAAAAACAACTACGAATTGGTATTGTGGCAGGTGAACTGTCGGGCGATATTTTAGGTGAAGGCTTAATTAAAGCACTTAAAAAGCATTTTCCCGATGCGATTTTTGAAGGTATAGCGGGCCCTAAAATGCAGGCGCAAGGCTGTAACACGCTTTACGACATGGATGAGTTGTCGGTAATGGGGTTGGTTGAAGTATTAGGGCGCCTACCGCGCTTGCTTAAAATACGTAAACAACTGGTGCAACATTTTATTGATAACCCACCTGATGTATTTATTGGCATAGATGCGCCCGATTTTAACTTGCGCGTAGAAAAACCCCTTAAAGACGCCGGAATTAAAACAGTACAATACGTAAGCCCCTCGGTTTGGGCATGGCGAGAAAAACGCATTCATACCATAAGTGCTGCTACTAACTTAGTGCTTGCATTATTACCGTTTGAAAAAGAATTTTACGACAAGCACCAAGTACCTTGTACATTTGTAGGGCACACATTAGCAGACGATATAGCGCTTGAGCACGACGACAGCAAAGCCCGCAAAGAGCTAGGTTTAAGCCCTGATGATAAAGTACTTGCCCTGCTACCTGGTAGTCGCGGCTCAGAAGTAGGCTTATTAAGCGAAACCTATATTAAAACAGCCGTGCAGTTACAAGCGCAAAACCCAGCACTTAAAATTGTGGTGCCATTGGTTAACGCCAAACGCAAAGCGCAGTTTACTGAAATTTTAAATGCTACTGCGCCAACGCTTAAAATTAGTTTGCTGGATGGGCAATCAAAACAAGCTATGCAAGCAGCCGATGCTATTTTATTAGCGTCGGGTACTGCCACGCTTGAGGGCATGCTGTATAAAAAGCCCATGGTAGTGGGTTATAAAATTAAACCACTGAGCTATTGGATTTTTAAAACCTTATTTACCTTTAATATAAAGTATTTTTCATTGCCGAATTTATTGGCCGATGAAGAACTCGTACCCGAGTTTTTGCAAAGTGAGTGCAATGTAGCTAATTTAACGCAAGCACTTACGCCTATGCTAAATACCGATAACCAAGCATTAAAAGCACGCTTTTTAGCGATCCACAAAAAAATTAGGTTAAATGCCAGCGAACAAGCAGCCAATGCTGTAGCGGAGTTAATAAATGCAAATTGAACGACCCAATGTAGCCCTTATTGCCGGTGTTGACGAAGTAGGGCGTGGCCCCCTTGTTGGCGACGTAGTTACTGCTGCCGTTATTTTAGATCCCTCAAAGCCTATTGCAGGTTTAGCAGATTCAAAAAAATTAACGGATAAAAAACGCCAAGCGCTTGCCATTGAAATTCAAGAAAAAGCATTGTGCTACGCGTATGGTCGTTGCAGCCCAACAGAGATTGATGAACTAAATATTCTGCACGCCACTATGCTTGCCATGACTCGCGCAGTAGAGGGGCTAAGCACGCAACCTGAATTTGTATTTATAGATGGCAACCGCCTACCTAAGTTAACCATGCCAGCGCAAGCAATAGTAAAAGGCGACAGCTTAGTAGCCGAAATTTCAGCCGCTTCTATTTTAGCTAAAGTAGCGCGCGACAACGAAATGGTAGAGCTAGATAAACGCCACCCAGAATATGGTTTTGCAGGGCATAAAGGCTATCCAACCAAAGCGCATTTTGCAGCACTTGAGCAATATGGCGCAATAAAGGAGCATCGTAAAAGCTTTAAACCAGTGCAACGTGTATTAGCGCAAGCCAAGGGTGAGGCGTAAACATGGCAGCTCCAGATTTTGTTCACTTAAGAGTTCACTCTGATTTTTCGATGGTTGATGGCCTTGCCAAAACCAAGCCAATTGTAGCCAAAGCACAAGAACTACAAATGCCGGCAATTGCTATTACCGACCAAATGAACTTATGTGGCTTAGTGCGTTTTTACGAAACAGCCCACAGCACAGGTATAAAACCTATAGTGGGTGCTGACTTTTGGCTACGCAGCCCTGAGTTTGAAAACGAGCCAAGCCGCATTACTATTTTAGCAAAAGACAATCAAGGTTATAAAAACCTCACTTTATTAATATCTAAAGCATATCAGCGCGGGCATGTATTTCATCGCCCGGTGATTGATCGTGATTGGCTAATAGAACTTAAAGCCGGGTTAATAATACTCTCTGGTGCAAAAGACGGTGATTTAGGTAAAGCGTTATTAAAAAATAATCCGAGTGTTATTGAATCGGTTGTTAGTTTTTATAAACAGCATTTTAGTGATAACTACTACCTTGAGCTGGTGCGAACTAATCGACCGCTTGAAGAAGATTACTTGCACATGGCGGTAGAGCTTGCTGCTAAAGAGCAATTACCCGTTGTGGCCACTAACGAAGTGGTGTTTTTAAAACCAGAAAACTTTGAAGCACACGAAATTCGCGTGGCTATTTTTGATGGTTATACACTGGATGATAAACGCCGCCCTAAACGATTTTCAGAAGAGCAATACTTAAAAACGCCAGAGCAAATGGCTGAGTTATTTAGCGACATTCCAGAGGCATTACAAAACACCGTAGAAATAGCCAAACGCTGTAATGTAACGGTGCAGCTTGGCACTTACTTTTTGCCAGATTATCCGACCGGCTCACTTAAAATTGAAGACTTTTTAGTTAAGGTGTCACAAGACGGTCTTGAAGAGCGATTGCAGTTTTTATTTCCTGATGAGCAAGAGCGTAAAGAAAAACGCGTTGAATACGATGAGCGTCTAGATATAGAGCTTGGTGTAATTAACGAAATGGGATTCCCAGGTTATTTCTTAATCGTAATGGAATTTATTCAGTGGAGCAAAGATAACAATATTCCAGTTGGCCCTGGGCGTGGGTCAGGTGCAGGATCACTGGTAGCCTACGCGCTTAAAATTACCGACCTTGATCCATTGGAATTTGACTTGCTGTTTGAGCGGTTTTTGAACCCAGAACGTATTTCAATGCCCGACTTCGACGTCGATTTTTGTATGGATAGGCGCGATGAGGTGATTGATCATGTATCGGCCTTGTATGGGCGTAACGCGGTATCGCAAATTATTACCTTTGGAACCATGGCGGCAAAAGCGGTAATACGCGATGTTGGCCGAGTGCTAGGTCACCCGTACGGTTTTGTTGATCGTATTTCAAAAATGATCCCAGGCGATCCTGGGATGACACTTGCCAAGGCATTTGATATAGAGCCACGCTTGCAAGAAGCCTACGATGGCGACAATGAAGTAAAAGATTTAATCGACATGTGTCGCATTCTCGAAGGGTGTACACGTAACGCCGGTAAGCATGCGGGTGGGGTAGTAATATCGCCCACCACAATTACCGACTTTGCTGCTCTTTATTGCGATGACGAAGGTAAGTTTCCGGTTACTCAGTTTGATAAAAACGATGTAGAAACTGCCGGTTTAGTTAAGTTTGACTTTTTAGGCTTACGAACGCTGACTATATTGCAGTGGGCGCTCGACATGACCAACGAGCGCTTAGCGCGCACCGGTAAAGAACCAGTAGATATTAATACTATTCCGTTGGATGATAAAAAGAGTATTGACTTACTACTGCGCGCCGAAACGACTGCGGTGTTTCAGCTAGAATCAAGGGGCATGAAAGACTTAGTAAGGCGCTTAAAGCCCGACAGCTTTGAAGATATGATTGCTTTAGTAGCCTTGTTTCGACCCGGTCCGCTGCAATCGGGCATGGTAGATAACTTTATCGACCGAAAATTAGGTCGCGAAGAAATCTCATACCCCGATGCGCAGTATCAGCACGAAAGCTTAAAACCTATTTTAGAGCCAACCTACGGCATTATTTTGTATCAAGAACAAGTAATGCAAATAGCCCAAGTATTAGCAGGCTATACACTAGGCGGCGCCGATATGCTGCGCCGTGCTATGGGTAAGAAAAAGCCCGAAGAAATGGCAAAACAGCGTTCAACATTTGAAGATGGTGCGCGAAATAACGGCATTGACGGCGAACTAGCAATTAAGATCTTCGATCTGGTAGAAAAGTTCGCAGGTTATGGTTTTAATAAATCGCACTCCGCTGCGTATGCATTAGTGTCGTATCAAACACTGTGGATGAAAACCCATCATCCAGCAGAGTTTATGGCTGCGGTAATGTCGGCCGATATGGATAATACCGACAAAATAGTTATTTTGGTGGATGAATGTGAAAACATGAAACTCACCTTGCTCCCGCCTGATGTTAATGCAGGCGAGTTCAAATTTACAGTAAACCTGCAAGGCGAAATTGTTTACGGTATTGGCGCTATTAAAGGAGTAGGTGAAGCACCTGTAGATGCAATTTTAGAAGCACGCGCTAAGGGCGGACCATTTAAAGATTTATTTGATTTTTGTGCCCGTGTTGATTTAAAACGCTTAAATAAACGTGTAACCGAAAAACTTATTTATTCAGGGGCACTTGATCAGCTAGGCCCTGAAAAAACTCAATCAGGGCGCGCCACGTTATTGGCAAGCTTAAAAAGTGCCATGCGCGCCGCCGATCAGCACAATAAAGCAGAGTTATTAGGGCAAAGTGATTTATTTGGCTTATTAGCCACTGAACCCGATGAAGTAGAGCAAGCCTTTATTAAAGCCACAGGACTCACCGATAACGAATGGCTCGATGGCGAAAAAGAAACCCTTGGTCTTTATTTAACCGGTCATCCAATAAATCAATATCGCCGCGAGCTAAAATATTATACCAGTGGTAAATTGGTCGATTTACAGCCTACTAATCGCGATGTAGTATCTACAGCTGCAGGGCTTGTAATTTCGGCCAGAGTGCTTATTAATAAAAAAGGAAATAGGTGGGCATTAATAACTTTAGATGACAAGAGCGCCCGCATTGATGTACGCTTATATTCAGATGAGTTTGAAAAATACCAAGATATGCTCCAAGTTAATAATATTTTGGTGATATCTGGACAGGTCAGCTTTGATAACTTCTCTGGTGGTATTACAATGACCGCCAGAGAAATAAACACCATTGCTCAAGCGCGTGAAAAACGTATTAAAGCGATTAAAATGACGCTGAACATGGTGCAAGTCGAGGCAGGTTTCTTCGATAAATTACAAAAAGTACTCGAACCATATAAAATGGGAACGTGTCCGATCAAGGTTTATTACCAACGCCCAGATGCATTGGCGCAATTAACCCTAGGGATCGAATGGTGTGTTACGCCAAGTGACGACTTAATTCATAAGTTATCGCTAATGGCAGCGCAAGATGTAGAACTAGAATTTAACTAATTAGGTAGTTTAGAGCATGAGCCTCAATTATCTTGATTTTGAGCTTCCGATTGCAGAATTAGAAGTGAAAATTGAAGAATTACAAAATGTAAGCCGCGCTGGCGAATTAGACCTTGAATTAGAAGAGGAAGTCAGCAAGCTAAAAGAGAAAAGCGACCGATTAAAAGAGAAAATATTCTCTGAACTTGGCGCTTGGCAAGTATCACAGCTGGCACGTCATCCGTTGCGTCCTTATACTCGAGATTATATCGAGCGTATTTTTACGGAGTTTGACGAGTTTGCAGGTGATCGTACTTTTGCTAATGATCCGGCAATTTTAGGTGGTATAGCGCGTTTAGATGGCGAACCAGTAATGGTTATTGGCCAACAAAAAGGCCGTGGTACCGCTGAAAAAATTAAACGTAACTTTGGTATGCCAAAGCCTGAAGGATACCGTAAAGCATTGCGCTTAATGGAAATGGCTGAGCGTTTTAAAATGCCAATTATGACCTTTATCGACACCCCTGGAGCTTATCCTGGTGTGGGTGCTGAAGAGCGTGGCCAGTCAGAAGCTATCGCCCGTAACCTTAAAGTAATGGCCTCTTTAAAAGTGCCAACTATTTGTACGGTTATTGGTGAAGGTGGATCGGGTGGTGCGTTAGCAATTGGTGTTGGCGATCGTGTTAACATGTTGCAATACAGTACTTACTCAGTAATTTCACCTGAAGGGTGTGCATCTATTTTATGGAAAAGCGCCGATAAAGCCCCACTTGCTGCTGAAGCTATGGGTGTAACTGCTAAGCGAGTTAAAGAGTTAGACCTAATTAACAACTTAGTAGATGAGCCATTAGGTGGAGCGCACCGTAATTATGATGCTATGGCACGTAATTTAAAAGTGCGATTAAAGCGTGACTTAGCCGACCTACAAGCACTTTCGCTTGAAGAGATGCTTGTTCAGCGCTACAAACGCTTAATGTCGTTTGGTTATTGCTCTTAAATTCTTTTAATAATTAGCAATAAATATTTAAAAAAGCCGCTTATGCGGCTTTTTTGTTTTAAAATGGCTAAAATCAAGTACCTAAAACTTAGGGTCTGTTTATCTTTCAAGGTTAAATTTACAGCAGTGTGTTTGGTATTTAGGCAAGGCAGAGCCTATGTGGTGTGGTTATTCCCCATAAATAGGCGATAACGTAGGATCAATGCCAAACATGCGCTGCCCGAAGGGTTCTGCCTAGGGGCGATTGACTCTTTGTTGCCTACATGGATGTAGGTAAGGGGCGTGAGCAGGACGCGGAAGCTTTGCTCGGTTTTTACTTAGCCCACTAGGTTACAAACCTCGCGCCGTGATTAAATCGCCCCTAGTTTGAATGAATTTTAATCCGCAAAGGTCAACCAGACCCTAGTATTTTAAAATTATTGGCTAAATTATCTGGAGCTCAGGTTAAATTAATGCACACATCGCTTATTTATCAACAAGTAAAACAATCATTGGGTCAATATATTGAGCAAGGTCATAGGGTGTTTACTGTGGCACTTTCTGGTGGCGTTGATTCTGTGGTGTTACTGCATTTAATGCATGCTTTACGAGTGCAGGATCCTGCACTGCAAGTTTCTGCTATTTATATACACCATGGTTTGAGCCAGTATGCCGACGACTGGCAGGTTTTTTGTCAAACCCTGTGCAATGAGCTAAATGTGCCATTTCAAACGGCTAAAGTAAATATAGAGCAGCAGTCACGCACGAGCCTAGAGGCGCAAGCGCGCGATGCTCGTTACCAAGCATTAGATGAGCTAAGTCCACATGGCAGCATTATTTTACTTGGGCAACATTTAAACGACCAAATAGAAACCTTTTTACTGCGCTTAAAACGTGGCTCGGGTTTAAAAGGTTTAGGTGCAATGCAGCGCGAGCGCACTTTAACCAGCGGCCGATTATGTTTCAGGCCGCTGTTAGCGGTAAAACGCAGTGATATAGAAGCCTTTGCGGCGCAATATGCACTTAACCATGTTACCGATGATTCTAATACTGATGAGCGCTTTGAGCGTAACTTTATGCGCCAGCAAGTTGTGCCAATATTAGCAGCGCGCTTTAATGGTTTTGAACAATGTACCGCTCGCAGTATTAGTTTACTGCAGCAGCAACACGCTTTACTCAACGAATATACTCACATTGATTTAACGCAATGCGTTAATTCTCAGCAGGCGTTAAATATAAGTGCTATTGCCAAATTTACTCCTATTAGAACAGCCAATGTAGTACGTGCATGGCTAGAGCTATTTACTCATGTATTACCATCGCAAAAGCAGCTGGAGCAAATAATTAATCAGGCTATTGCAGCTAAAAGCGATGCACAAATGCTTATTGAGCTTAGTGATGGACAAATACGCCGCCATCAAGGGCATTTATATTTTGTTGTACCAAGTACGCAAATATTAAACAACACACTAATTACTCGCAGTGAGCTAAAGCTTGCCGATGGTCGCTTACTAAAAAAACACAGTGGCGTAGGAGTCAGAGCGCCAACTGCAGATGAGCAAGTAAGCGTGCGTTTTAATTGTAATAGTGCGCGCATCAAACCTTTAAAAAAACCAGGAAGTAATACACTCAAGCATTGGTTTAAAGATGCAAAAGTGGCTCCTTGGCTGCGTGCTAATGTGCCGTTAATTTTTTATAATGATGACCTAGTACAAGTGGTAGGCTATTTTATAAGTGCTAACCATAGTGATGAAAACGGTATTTATTGGGAGTGTAAATAATGAGTAAGGAGCCGCATGTAGGCTTATCGTTAGTAAATAAAGCACCACAAGGTATGCTAATTACAGCGGTTATTGCTGTGCTTGCTAATTATTTTTTAACGCTTGATGTAGTGACATTAGGCTGCGCTATAGCGGGTGGAATAGTGTGCGCTAGTATTTTACTGGCTTATTGGTTAGGTAAAGGTGGGCTGTTTTTTATTTTAGGAGTGAGTGTACCGCTGTTGTTAGTGTTATTTACGCCACTTGCTAGTATTGCTGCATTACTTAATTTACTCAGTGGTTTCTTTTTTGGTTTTTGCATTGCGTTGGTTATGTATAAATTTTTATCGGCAAAGTTGCTCCCTAAGTAGGTAGACTTATTAAAACTACTTAGGCAGCAATAAAAAGCCTAGCGGGGGAAGCTAGGCTTTTTATTTACAACAATATTAACCGCTGTACTTAATATGCTTTGGCGCAATTTCGTCCCGCTGCTTTGGCTTTATATAAACCTTTATCAGCTCGCGAAAAAACATCGTTTTCGGTGTCTTGGCTACTCGCTAAAGTAAAGCCAATACTGGTAGTAACTAAGTACTGCGCCATTATTTTTGAGTTTTTAACGCGTTGCATAATGCGCTCAGCTATTACTTTATTAGTAGTAAACTCAGGATCTTCAATGAGTATTGCAAATTCATCGCCACCAAATCTAAATACAGAGTCAGTGCCTCGAATAGAGCCATTAAGTACTAAGGCAAATTCTTTAAGTACATCGTCACCCACTTTATGACCAAAATTATCGTTTACTTGCTTAAAACTGTCTAAATCAAGCAACATTAAACTAAATGGGCGCTGGTAACGGCGGCAGTTTTCAAGCTTTTGCAGTAAGGTGTCATTAAATTGACTTCTATTGCTTAGTCCAGTTAATGCATCTTTTGTGGCAAGTTTTAATACCCGGTTATACATTATCGCATTACGTAAAGGGTAGAGCAGCGCACTATGAAAATATTGTAGTTTTTTTTCTATGGCCACACTCAGTGGGTATTTACTAAAGTATATTAATTGCCCTAAATTACTGTTCTCTACATTTAAATCAAAGGTATAAGAAAGCGTATCAATATCGCAATCAGGCGTTTGCACTGTACCTAGCGCAGACTTGAACTGTATACCTGAAAAATTTAGCAGTTGTTTTGCAAATTTTGCGTAAATAGCTAATATATCTTCGAGTATTAAACTGGTTTGTAATTTTGCAGCTAGCTCTTGCGTTGCTGCCGGTTCATTTTTACGATAATGCTCAGCCGAAAACGGCAAAAACTCTCCGCGTCCAGCAATACGTTGTGTCAATATATGCACATTTTCCATTCAATTATTCCCCCGAGTATATGATCTTATAATACTAAGCGAATTTTATGCCACATTTAAAAACTGGCCGATAAATTGATGATTGCTATAGTTAAGCATGGCTGTTTTTATAAGTAACGAGGTAATATTTGCAAAATATTAATACTCAAATTTTTACTTTATTAGTCGCTGCTGTCTTATTTGTATGGATTTTTAAGCGCGTAGGGCTACCTCCTATATTGGCTTATTTAGCAACAGGGGTTTTAGCAGGTAGTCACAGTGTTGGCTGGATGACGCAAACTCACGAAATGGATTTAGTAGCTGAACTAGGTATAGTATTTTTATTATTTAGTTTGGGGCTCGAGTTTTCTATTTCGCGCCTAATGGCAATGCGCAATATAGTATTTGGCTTAGGATCATTGCAGGTTGTAGTAACCAGTACAGTGCTTATTGTGATTTTATATTGCTTAAACTTTAGTTTGCTCACCAGTTTTACAATTGGCGTTATTATGATGCTGTCCTCAACTGCTGTGGTTGTTAAGCTATTAAAAGAAAACGGAGAGTTAAATCAACGCCGTGGGCAGCTCGCCATTGGAGTGCTTTTATTGCAAGACATTGCGGTTGTGCCTTTACTGATTATTTTACCTTTATTAGCCGCTACCGGATCGCAAAGTATTAGCTGGGCGTTAGCAGTAGCACTCACTAAGGGGGCGTTTGTTTGTTTACTACTTTGGGCTATAGGTAAATGGATTTTGCCTAAAGTATTTAATGAAATTGCGTTAGTACGTACCGACGAGCTATTTATGCTTACCACTTTGCTGGTAGCTTTATTTGCTGCCTTACTCACCTACTCATTTGGTTTATCTATGGCACTGGGCGCTTTTTTAGCAGGCATGATGCTAGGAGAAAGCCATTACCGGCACCAGCTTGAAGCAGACATTAGGCCATTTAGAGATATTTTAATGGGGTTGTTTTTTGTCACTGTCGGCATGCAGCTCAATGTAATGTATGTGCTTAATAATAGCTTACTTATTATTGGCGCATTAGTTGGGTTATTAGTATTAAAAATAGCGGTAATGGCAATAAGTGCTCAGCTAATGGGCGAGCGAAAACAAGACGCGCTAGCATGTGCATTTATGCTATGGCAAATGGGGGAGTTTGGTTTTGTACTTATAGCGCTAGGCGCTCAGCATCAGTTACTAACTAATCAGCAAGTATCGTTTTTAATTGCTTTAGGGGTGCTTTCTATGGCGCTTACGCCCTTTTTAATTGATAAAACACCTTTTATTTTAAAGCGTATTGGCGTGCTAGATCGTGCAAGCCAAGCGTGGGAAAGTGAACCTAAAAGCAGCACACTGTATAGTGATCATGTCATTATTTGTGGCTTTTCACGGGTGGGGCAAACGGTTGCACGTTTTTTAAAACCAGAAGCCATTGATTATATAGCAATAGAAAGTAATCCAATTTTAGTTCAAGAAGGTAAAGCGGCTGGTGAGCCTATATTATTTGGCCATGTTAAACAAAAAGATATTTTAAAATGTGCGGGAGTAGAGCGAGCACGTTTAGTCATTATTACCTTTACTGAGTTTGAGCAAACGCAAATAGTAATAGATGCAATCAAGCAAGTTGCCCCAGAGGTAAAAATACTAATAAGAACCAAAGACGACAGTCAGCTGGAGCGTTTAAAAGAACTGGGGGTTACCGAAGTTGTGCCAGAAACCCTTGAAGCTAGCTTAATGTTGGTTTCGCATGTTTTGTCTATGTCGGGGGTACCAATGAGCCGTATTATTCGCCGTGTTAGCACCGAAAGGCATAACCGTTATCAATTATTGCAACGCTTTTTTACCGGTGAGTACCTTGATGTAGACGAAGACGCGCATGAACGCCTTGAATACTTGCATGTAATAGCGCTACCCGATAAAGCTTTTGCGGTTAATAAAAGTATTGCGGCGCTTAATTTAGCAAAACGAAAAGTGTCTATAAAAGTACTGCGCCGACAAAATAATGAAATAGAGAACCCATCAGCTCACACTATATTACTAGCCAACGATATTTTAATACTGCAAGGTAAACCAAGGCGCGTAGAGCGAGTAGAGCATTATTTATTTGATGGTATTGAGTAAGTTACTTAGATGATGCAGGGCGAGCATGCATCAGCGCCCTAATCTAGCTCTAAAAACTTACGTATTTCAGGCAGCTTTTTCATGCCATCCTCATAACCAATTTGTATTAAATGTTGAGTATAACGTTTTTCAAATAATAAATAGCTGGTTAAACTCGATTGCGAATGTTTTTTAACCCCTATGATCCTAAGCAACACTTTAATTGCCCATGGCATATCGTCGTAGTACTGCGCGGCAATAGCATTAAAGTTTTGTGATGGGTTGATCACGCAGGTTTCTATGCGCTTAAGTTCTTGGTGTTTATCGCGAGCTGGCAGCAAGCCTAAGGTGCGGTTAATTCGCTCTAGCCGTTCTAAGTCAGATTGCATAGTGTCGGTAAACACGCTGTCGAGTAAATGCCCTGCAACCGAAGACAGCCCAGGGTAATGAGCAGAGTAACCCACAGGGTGTAACTCTTTAGGCTGCTCAACACCAATAATGAATATTTTTTCAGCGCCTAAATGTATTGATGGGCTTAGAGGCGATAACTGATGTATAGAGCCATCACCAAAGTAATGGTTATAAATATTTACACTAGGAAACACCATAGGAATGGCGCTCGAAGCCATTAAATGCTCAACATTAATACGCGTAGCGCGGCCCTCACGTTTAGCGCGTTGCCATGGTAGGCGTGTATTAGATTGATAAAACGCCACCGAATCACCAGTAGTATAACTAGAGGCGGTAATCGAAAGCGCTTCTAAGTAATTGTGATGTAAATTGCGTTCAATGCGATGTAAATCTAATATTTCGTTTAATAATTTACGCAGTGGCCGATTGTTTAATAAACTCGCAGGCGGATGATTTATATGTTCTGACTGAAAACTGGTTAAAATATTACGAGTAATATGACCAAATACACTTAAAAAATCACTTTTATACACCATAGAAGTAGAAAAGTTCTTCCATACAGACTCGAGCTTTCTAACTGCTAAGTGCGCGCAGGAGGCATAGCAAGCTAGCGCCGCAGAGTTTATAGCCCCAGCAGATGTACCATTTATTACTCTAAATGGCAGAGGCGCTGTTCTAGGCATGCTATGAGCTAATGCTTTAAGTACGCCTACTTGATAAGCAGCGCGTGCGCCACCCCCTGTTAATAGAAGGGCAACTTTGGGTTTGTTAGGATCAACTTGCTTGATTTTCATATAAGGGACTAAACTGTTCTACGTCTTTACTTTATTTATTTACTTTAAGTCTTTAAGCTAGAAGAATCAAAGGATACCTTAGCTGCTTTTAATATTATTTACTGTAAGCTATGAATTAAACTCATTTAGAATACTCTAAGTGATATTGCATTTTAATTTTAATGGAGTTCGTATGTCAGATAAACCATCAGCGTCAGATGTTCAAAAACGTCCACCTAATAACAATCTACTTTTTGCCATTATTATTTTAGTGGTACTCGTATGCGCCGCTGCATTTGTATTGCTTAAGCCAAGCAACGAGGCAGAAGTGCTTACTGAGGTTGAGCCAGCACCAGTAGAGCAGCCTATGATGGAGTTAAAGCCAGAGAATGATCCTGTTTTAGATGTTCCATCAGTATTGCCAGATAAACCACAAGATTATGAAATGCCAGCGCAGCGTGATGCCGAGCCAGCAGCCGTGCAATTACCACCACTTGATGAAAGTGATGCAGTCGTTGTGGCAAAAATGGATGAATACTTAAGTGATTCGGTAATGGAGCTAATGATTACCGATGATGTTATTCGCCGTGGTGTCGTGTTTGTTGATAATTTAGCAAAGGGCAAAGTTGCTACAAAACATACACCAGTAATAAAGCCAGAAGAAAAATTTAGTGTCACAGAAGGTGATATTTTAACTATCGATCCTAATAGTTATGAACGTTACACCCCGTATGTAAAAATATTTACTAGTATGAGCGCCGCCCAAGCCGTGCGTTTATTTGAAGAATATAAACCGCTTATTAATAATGCCTATACAGAAATTGGTTACGGCGATAATGAGTTTACGCAAACGCTTGAAGATGCAATCGACTTATTACTCGATACACCAGAGCCAGAAGGTAACTTACCATTACTGCGCGATTCAGTAACCTACCAATATGCATTTGCAGAGTGGGAGCAATTACCCGCTGCACAAAAACAGCTTTTACGTATGGGCCCAGAGAACATGAAAAAAGTAAAAGCGGCACTGCGTAATATTAAAGCGCAGTTAGAGAGCAAATAGTAAACATAAAACAGTTTAAAAGGCCGCGATTGTATATGAAGTATGCAATCGCACTTTCTTTTTCGATTATCCCTTGAATAACGTAGCAAAAGTAGAGATAATCCCTCCCGCGCCAACCAAGGCCCTCAATGGTAGTCTTATTGGTCCTCTCGCAACACTAGCAGGCGAACCTGGTCAGGCCCGGAAGGGAGCAGCCACAGTTTGTGACGTGTGTGCCGAGATGTGGCTGGTAAGACTGCCACCCAAATTCCTCATTTGGGTGTATAAACTAATTACTTATAATTAAGCCAATTTTTAAACTACATTTTATTCAATTTATTTCTCTCTCATTATTCTACTTTTTTCTAATTTTAATCCCATACTTTAAATACTCACTTAAAACTTACGCTATATCAGCATATTAAATTTATATGAATGCTCGTACATTAAAGTAGATTGCTACCACCAAGGCACTTTATTCTGTGTTTGCGTAACTTAATTTAGTAAATGCGACCTAAGTCTAGATTGCGAAGTGCGCTGTAATACTTAAAATAACGCCAAATTAAAAAGGGGCTCAGTAGTATGCAGTTAGAACGTATCCGCAATAGCAATCTGCACCAAAAAGTAATGTCAGCAGAACAAGCTAGCCAATTTATTAAAGATGGAATGACAGTAGGCATGAGTGGCTTTACTCGTGCCGGTGAAGCTAAAGCCGTGCCAAGAGCACTGGTTGAGCGTGTTAAAAATAACCCAATGAAAATAAACCTAATGACCGGTGCGTCGTTAGGTAATGATTTAGATAAACTACTTACAGAAGCGGGTGTGCTAGCCCGCCGTATGCCTTTTCAAGTAGATAGTACATTACGTAAAGCGATTAATAACGGCGAAGTAATGTTTATTGACCAGCATTTATCAGAAACCGTTGAGCAGTTGCGTAATCATCAATTAACTATGCCTGATGTGGCGGTTATTGAAGCGGTAGCAATTACTGAAGAAGGCCATATTGTGCCTACTACTTCGGTAGGAAACTCTGCAAGCTTTGCTATTTTTGCTAAAGAAGTGATTATTGAAATAAATATGTTGCACAGCCCTGAACTTGAAGGCTTGCATGACATATATATTCCTTCGTATCGCCCTGTGCGCCAACCAATTCCTTTAACTAAAGTAGATGATCGTATTGGTAGCACGGCTATTCCAATTGATCCTGCTAAAATTGTTGGCATTGTTTTTACTAATCAGAGCGATTCGTTTTCAACAGTTACCGACCCTGACGTAGATACAGCGGCTATTGCCAGCCACTTAGTGAGCTTTTTTAAAGAAGAAGTAGCACAAAAGCGTATGGCAGAAAACCTAGGGCCATTACAAGCAGGTATTGGTAATATTGCTAACGCGGTAATGATGGGATTGTTAGATTCTGATTTTGAAGATTTAACAATGTACTCAGAAGTATTACAAGATTCGACCTTTGATTTAATTGATGCCGGTAAACTTAAATTTGCTTCAGGCAGTTCAATTGTTTTATCAGAGCGTTGTAATGCAAAAGTATTTAATAACCTATCAGAATATAAAGATAAGTTAGTGTTACGTCCGCAAGAAGTGTCGAATCACCCTGAAATAGTACGCCGTTTAGGGATCATTGCCATTAATACTGCGCTTGAGTTTGATATGTACGGTAACGTAAACTCAACCCATGTTTGTGGTACTCGCATGATGAATGGTATTGGCGGCTCGGGTGACTTTGCACGTAATGCGCATTTAGCGATATTTGTTACTAAGTCGATTGCTAAAGATGGCGCTATTTCGAGTGTAGTACCTATGGTAAGCCACGTTGACCATAACGAACATGACGTTGATATATTAGTAACCGAGCAAGGCTTAGCCGATTTACGCGGCTTAGCGCCACGTGAACGTGCTGTACAAGTTATTAAGCACTGTGTGCACCCAGATTACCGTGACGCCATGCTAGATTACTATGAGCGCGCTTGTAAGCGAGGCGGACACACACCTCATTTATTAGAAGAAGCGTTTAGCTGGCATATTCGCCTTGAAGAGCAAGGCAGTATGAAAAAAGCCTGATAAATATAATCCCAAATTGCACCAATCCATACAGTTAATCTGTTTTGGGTTTAATTAAACGCTCCTTTTAGGGGCGTTTTTTTAGCGCTACTCTACACAATTAATTAGCCACTTAGTCTTGAGTATTAAAAGGCCTAAATTCGGATAATAAGTGCTGGCTAATTACCTTTAAGTAATCCATTAACACCTGGTATTAATGGGTTACTTAAACAGCCTCTAAAATTAAACTTAAGTAAGCTTTTTAGTTAGCCACATACCGCCTAGCACGGCCGCAAAAAACAGCAAAAATTCCATTTTAAGAGACACTAATTGAACCAAGCCCGGGCCTGGGCATATGCCACTTAAACCCCAGCCTAAACCAAAGAGTATTGAGCCAGTAATTAAGCGCGCATCAACTTTTTTTAAATCACTTAAATTAAATGATCCTGAAAGGAGTGGCTTCTCTTTTTTTGCAACCCATAACCACGTAAGCATCATTATTAGCATGGCAACAGCCATCACTATAATTAAGCTTCCATCCCATTGGTTTCCAAAGGTAAGAAAGTTAATTACTTTAGCGGGGTTTGTCATACCGCTAATAATAAGCCCTAAGCCAAATATAAAGCCTATAACAACCATCATAATTGCTTTCATTATTTATCCTACCAGGTTTGCTGTAATAAAGGCGACGAGCATAAATGTACACGTTGCAACCCAAGAGCGGGTAGAAAAACGCGACATGCCACACACACCATGGCCACTTGTACATCCATTAGCTAAAGTTGTACCTACGCCAACTAAAAGCCCCGCAACAACAATAAGCCAAGGCGACAACTGTAATTCGGCTTCTAATAAAGAAGGGGCAAATACCCTTACAGCTACACCTGCCAACAACAACCCTAAAATAAAGTATAGCTGCCAACGAGAGCCCGAACTTACTTTAGCAAATACAGACTTAACAATGCCCGAGATGCCTGCAATTTTTCCGTATAAAACCAGTAATAACGTACACGCTATGCCTATTAATGCACCGCCTATTGCAGCCGACACTGGGGTGAATTCTGTTACCATTTTTTAAATTTCCCAAACAATAGAAACACCTAAACCGGTTTGTTTCATTTCGATTGATACTTGCTGATTCGGCGCTAAGTAGTTAGCACCCGTTATTTTTTTGCTGGCGACTAATATCACCGTTTTTAAAATCACATAGATTCGAGCGTTTTACCGCGCGTTTCTTTAATATATTTAACAACAAAAAATAGGCTTATAAGTGCCGATAACGCATAAAAGCCATAAGCACCGGCAAGGCCAATGTTAGCCAGCATAATAGGGAAGGTCATGGTAATGGCAAAGTTAGCAATCCACTGCGCACTGGCGGCCACAGCAAGGGCTGTACCATCATAATTAGCGTAAGAAATAATATTATTAGCACTATTAATGGTGCTAAATCTTATCCTAATTAACGCCTGGTAACTCAAAGCATTACTGGTTACAACTTTAAGATTGAATAATAAGCATAAATGCTAGATACTGTTTTTATATACAGCTATGGCAATGTTATGAAAAAAGAATTACCAGCAAAATACTATTTAGCGCATTTTAGAGAGCTTATTGAGTTTGTAACAAGTAAATGTATGCATTTACTTGAGCCCAAGCACAGCGAATTTATTAATAAGATTAATCAGCTTGATGAGCAAAGCCAGTGTATGTTGGCGCGCGTGTATTCGCGCAAACCCTATTTAGTACAAGCGCAGTCCCTCACTTATGAAGAAATAACCTCGCCGCATCAGGCTATTTATACGCTAAAAAAAGCAGGTATTTTATTTGAGCCGAACGAGCAGCATTATTCACAGCTTTTGGCGCACTTAACCAAACCTGCTTTACTAGAGTTACTAAGTAATTACGACGAACAAATAAGCTATAAAAAGAGCGCCGCTAAAGGCGCGCTGGTGGATATTGCCCGTGAGTTTTTTAAAAGCTGCCCGCACGAGCTTGCACCGCTTTATAGCCAGTATGTAATTAATAACCGCAGCGATTATTATGAGTATTTTGAGTTTTTATTTGCAGGTAAACTAAGCAGTGGTGATGTGAATCATCAAAACCGTTTTGTAATGCGAGATTTAGGTTTAACCGCTACGCGTGAAGGGCATAGCGAGAGCTTATCGCGCTTTGAAACGAAGGCCGAGGCGCAATCAAACTATTTATTAAACCGTTACCGATTAGCATTTAAAAATATAACTGATGAGAACGATTACGTTGCTTTAGCGCCGCAGGTTCTAGTGCAAGCTGCGTATGGTGCAATAGCTGTTGCGCTTAAAAATAAGTTATTAGTACAGCTTTTTAAACAGTTAAAAAACACCAATAGCGAACTTGCTTTTAGTTTACTTGAAGGGTGTGTTGATGATAGCGAAGCACACGAAATTCAAATAAGAGAGCAATACAGGCTTGGTAATAAACAGTGGGTAAAAGCACGCTTAGAAGCCATTATTGAAAATCCGCTAACGGATGATTTACTGTACTTTGCTGACGACTTTTTAATGCGTAAATTTAATAAGCAAACGCGTTCGCGTTTAAGCACTATGCTTGCTGACACTCAGTGCGTACTCGAAATTGACGAATTATACCGAGGTGAAGTAGAGCAAGGCGTAAACGATTATTACACTGGCCAAGGTATGCAGGTATTTAATACCGAAAACACATTGTGGCAAAGTTTGTTTTGTTTAGTATTTTGGCACGAATTATTTATTGATACCCCTTATCCGCTATGCAATGAGTTTGATATTTATCCGCAAGTATTAAGGCTTGGTAATTTTTATGCAGCGCAACCAGCGCAAATAAATGAGCGCTTAGCACAGTGCCAAACACCTCAGGCATTACTTAAATTAGTATGTAAAAATGCAGCGCAATACTTTGATCAACCTAACGGTTTATTTAAATGGCATAACGAGTTATTACAACCACTAGAAGCGCTGATTTTAAATAGCCCAATTGAGGCGTTAATTACTCACTTAACTAATATGAGTAAACATTATTTACAGCTAAAAGACGGCTACCCCGACTTAATGGTTATCCATAACGGCAAAGTACATTTTGAAGAAGTAAAAGCCCCAGGCGACAAGCTAAGGCGAAATCAATTAACGACTATAGATAACTTAAAGAGCAGTGGTTTTGAGGTACATATAGCCGTTGTTAAATGGTTTATAGATCCCAACCGCATTTACAGCGTAGTTGATTTAGAAACGACAGGCGCATTAAAAGGCGGTAACAAAATAACCGAAATTGGCTTAGTTAAAGTACAGCATGGCAAAGTAATCGATACCTGGACTACTTTAGTTAACCCACAGCGACATATACCTGGGTTTATCACGTCGTTAACCGGTATTAGCGATAGCATGGTAAGTAATGCGCCAGTATTTGCAGATATAGTAAAACCTTTAATGGCTAAATTAGCGGGAAGCATTTTTGTTGCGCACAATGTTAACTTTGACTACGGGTTTATTAAAAAAGAATGCGAAATGGCAAAGGTGCCTTTTAAAATGCCCAAGTTGTGCACTGTGGTGGAATCGCGTAAAGCCTTTGCGGGCTTAAAGTCGTACTCGTTGGGTAATTTGTCAAAGCACTTTAATTTAAACTTAACTAGCCATCACCGAGCGCTTGCCGATGCAACCGCCACAGCGCAGTTGTTACTGTTAATTCAAAAATCACAAAGCTAGCTTATTACTCTGCTTTTTTTCAAAGTCGATTTTTACTATTTCGAGTGCTTTAAGTACTTCATCAGGAGCAACGTCGTGTTGCTCTAGTAGCATAATTAAATCGACTGCGAGTTTTATATGGGTTGGTGCTTGTTGTAGATTATTGCTCATGCTGAGGTTTCTTTTTTGCAATTTGGCTAATTGCTACATCAATGGCTGTTTGCACTCGCTGTTGCATATGCATACGCTCTGTTTGTGATAAATAATAGGCCATATCTACGTCGGAGCGAATATAGCGCGCAGGCAGTTGATTTAAAACAGTACAGCAAAAATCGGCCATTACATCATCAGTATACTGCTCATTAAGTTTGCGATTAATTATTTCTTCTAAAACAAATTTTTCATAAAAGTTATGTATATCTTCGTGTAATTGCATATTCCACTCGCTCGTTTTTAATCCATTTAATTGAGTTTATACCAAGGTGCAGTATAAATCGAGGGTGTAGTTTTACAGCTATTTATTAACGGTTAATTAGTTAGTGGCTTGATTGGTATTGTAAAACATACTTAAAGTGTTTAGCGAAGTTGTTGTTTTTCTACACGTTGTATTTTTTCTTCGGTGGCCGAAATCGCTTTTCTACAGCGGCCTAAGCGTGCATGCGTTGTTAATATTTCCATATTTAGCTTTTGTGCTTTAGCCGGGGTTGCTTTATCCATTTGCATTTTACGCTCTTCAATCATTAGTAATAATCGGCGTTCAAATTCGTGATTTTGTTTAAGTTCGTCATAAAGCTCATGAGATGATTGTATTACTTGTTGCACGGCTTGTTTATAAACAGCTTGTTTGGGGCGCGGTTTATAGTGACTTTTATTTTCTTTTATCCAAATAGGGGTTGATTTAATAACATTAAACACAGCTTGTACTTGTGTTGCTATACGCTCAAGTGCATAGGTGTATGCATGGCGATGCTCACTTGGTGGTAAAGACGATACTTCGTCTTCTATTTCGGTTACATAGTCGGCTAGGTTCATACTTTTAGTACTAAAAACAGCACGGTCAAATAAGCTTGGTTGCGCTTGCATATAACGGTTTTTAGAAAACAGTTTGGCTTTATCAAATTGCTCGGCTTGCTGCTTTAAGGTTGCAACTTGTTGGCGTAGTTTATCAAAAGCGGGTGAGTGCATATTAAAAGTAAGCCTCGTAAATAAGTTTTAGTGCTAATAATATAACCATAGTATTAAATACTGGGCGAATAAACTTGCTGCCAAAGCGTATTGCTGAATGCGCGCCAAACCATGCGCCTAGCATGATAAAAAAGCCCATAGTAATACCCAGTAAAAAGTTAACATGGCCTAATGCTACAAAAGTAATAAGTGAAATAAAGTTAGACACAAAGTTCATTGAGCGCGATAAACCACAATTTAGCAGTAGGTTCATTTTATATAGCATGCCGTTTGAGGCGGTCCAAAAGGTGCCTGTACCTGGTCCTGCTAAGCCATCAAAAAAACCTAAGCTTAAGCCTTGCAGCCACTGCTTTATTTTCATTGTTTGCGTAAGCTTAGGTAGCTCACTTCCCTCTGTGGTACTTAAACTACCAAACAAGCTATAACAGGCTACAACAATTATAATTATAGGTAATAATTTATTTAAGAAGTCGATACTTAAATGATCAACTATTAAAGTGCCTATTAATGCGCCAATGGCGGTGGCAAAAATAGAGGCTAGCCAAAACTTAGGGTTAAATAAGTCTTTTTTATAATAAGTATAACTTGCAGTTAAAGAGCCAAAGCTTGCGGCTAATTTATTTGTGCCAAGCGTTAAATGCGGTGGTAAGCCTGCTGTTAATAAAGCAGGAACCGTTAACATACCACCACCACCGGCGATGGCGTCAATAAAACCTGCGGCAAGTGCAACGGCACATAAAATAGCCCAGGTTGTTGGATCGAGTGCAAGTTCAAACATTATTAATAATCTATCTGTCTTTTAAAAGGAGGTAAGGTGTCGAGCATTGCTTTGCCGTATCGCTTAGTGATCAAGCGCCTATCGAGAATAGTTATACAGCCAGCATCGCTTTCTTTACGCAGCAGTCTACCACAGCTTTGTACCAATTTCTTTGCCGCATCGGGAACGGTTATTGATAAAAAAGGATTGCCGCCTTTACTTTGTACAAACTCGGCTTGCGCTTCTTCAATTGGCGAGGTGGGTACGGCAAAAGGAATTTTTGTAATTATTAGATTCTCTAGGTATTTTCCTGGTAAATCAAGACCTTCTGATAGGCTTTGAGTGCCAAATAAAATGCTACCTTTGCCTTCATCAATATTTTTAGTATGTAATTTAAGCATTGCCTCACGCGACATTTCGCCTTGTACTAATAAGTTAAAACCTTTTGTTCTAAGAAACTTTGATACATGGTCCATTTGCCAATAAGAAGCAAATAATACTAGGTTGGCTTTTTTGGTGTCTAAATACTCAGGTAGAGTATTGGCTAAGTGATCGCTAAATGCTTTATCGGTTGGTTCAATTTTAGAAACCGGAATACGCAAAGTTGCTTGATTAGGGTAGTCGAAAGGCGAGGGCACTTTAATAAATTTAACGCCTTCCTCTTTGGCCAGGCCTGCTTCGTAAGCAAAATGATCAAACGAGCCTAAAGCACTTAATGTAGCCGAGCATAAAACTGCGCCCGCGCACTCGCTCCATAGCTTGTCTTTTAAGTAGTAACCTACTTCAATAGGGCAGTCGCTTAATAAATGGTCATGGTGGTTTTTATACTCAAGGCGCTTTATCCACCTAGCATGGGGTGTGCCTTCACCTTTATTTGCATAGCTAAACCACAGCTTATTTAATTGCTCTAAACGATTTATGTATTGCCCGCTCTCGCCTAAAATAGGGTCGGCTACGTAGGGTTTTATATCGCCGTCGCTTACATCTTGGGTTAGCGTGTCATGCATTTTACTTAAGCAGCGCAGTGCATCTTGCGTGGCTTCGCTTATATCTTTGGCTTTACTGTGTAGTGACTGTGGAATTTCGCCATTTTCGAACCTGTAAGTATCATCTTTTGAATATTCAAAGTCAGCATTATCGAGAATGTCGCGTACTACTTTTAAATCTTTGTTGGCGTCGTTAATGCTATCGCAAAGCTTAAAGTTTTGTCCTATCGCCTTTTGACCCACTATTACTTTAGCCATTTTGCCGCTAAATTTAGTGAGCTTATCGAGCCACTCTATAGTGCCTTTTATTGTCGCCGCCGCTGATGAAAAGTCGCGAGTGATGTGTGCTAAGTGGTGTGCTTCATCAATTACATAAATAGTGTTGTCGGGTTCGGGTAAAATTTTACCCCCGCCTAAGTCTAAATCTGCAAGCAATAAAGAGTGGTTGATCACCAGTACATCCATTTGCATTAATTGCTGGCGGGCAAGCTGAAACGGGCAGGTTTGATGCGCTTTCATTTGGCGCTGGCACGAATGTTTATCGCAGGCTATTAATCCCCATACTTTATCGGGAACCGTGTCGGCCCAGCTATCTCTGTCGCCTTGCCATTTTTTAGTTGTATAAGCGGTGTAAAGATCATTTAAACATTTGGTTTCCATTACGCTTAAAGGGGAGCTAAGCGTAGGCATAAATTCCATTTGTGTTTGACTATCACCGTTAACCGCATTGTGTAGTTTATGAGCGCAAATATATCGCTGGCGACCTTTTACTAAATCAAACTTAAAACTAAGCCCTGAATGCTTTTTAAAAAAAGGTAACTCTTTGGCTATTAACTGCTCTTGCAGCGCAACTGTGGCGGTTGAAATAACTAATTTCTTTTTTTGTGCTAGCGCAAGTGGCAAAGCGCCTAAACAATATGCCAGAGACTTGCCCGTGCCTGTACCTGCTTCTATAACGCAAATACGTTGTTTTTTGTGATATTCACCTGCTAGCGTTTTTGCTATTTCGGCAACTAAGTAATTTTGGCTGCTACGCGGGCGGTAATCACTTAGGTTATTAGCCACATGCTGATGTACTTGCCTAATAGTTTTTTTTAATGAGCTCGATAGCATGTGATGATTACCTAAAGTATGTATATAATTACAGTGTATATATTAAGTGGGATCGGACATTGACACAAGCAATCTATCAGGGCTTTATTTTATCAAGGCAACAATACTCGTCTAAAAACAGGCAGGGCCTTACTTTGTGTTATTGGTTAAGCTCTGAGTCTGGGCCTATAAAGGTGGTTGTTGAAAACCAGCAAGCCGTATTTTTTATTGCGCAACAACAACTTCCTCTTGCACAAACGTTATTAGCCAAAGCCAAAATAAAGGTAAGTTTTAAAGCGGTTAATATGCGCCACTTTAGTGGTGTTGACTGCACAGCCTGCTATTTTAACGACAGTAGTAGCCTTTATAAAGCAAGAGCCCAGCTTGAGGAGCAAATAAATATATACGAAGGGGATATTCGCCACAGCGACCGATTTTTAATGGAGCGCTTTATTAAAGGAGGAGTGTGGGTAACTGGAGAGGCGCTACAAAAAAATGGCTTTATCGAAATTACTCAAGCAAAACTAAAAGCTAATCCAAACTATACGCCACAGCTCGCGTCGCTTTCATTAGATATAGAATGTAACGCAGAAGGCGTGTTGTTCTCTGTTGGATTAGTTGGTAATGGCCTCGATTGCGTATTAATGATTGGTGAGCCACAGCCTCACAGTAACACATTTAATATTGACTGGTGCGCTGATGAAATAAATCTACTGCAAAAATTACAGCGCTACATTACTAGTAACGATCCGGATGTGATTGTGGGTTGGAATGTAATCGAATTTGATTTTAGCGTACTTAACGCGCGCGCAGAAGCATTAGGACTGGTGCTTAATCTAGGTAGAGATCAACAACCTTTAACAATTAGAACGGGTCATTACACCCGGCTTACTTTACCCGGGCGCAGCGTAATAGATGGTATAGATACACTAAAAAATGCCACTTATCATTTTGATAGTTATTCGTTAGCTAATATTTCTCATAAAGTGCTGGGCGAGTCTAAGTTAATTCAAGCAGATAATCGCCTTAGCGAAATTATTCGTCAATTTAATCACGACAAGCTCGCTCTTGCCGCTTATAACCGCCAAGACTGTATATTAGTAAATAGAATTTTTGTTAAGTTAAAGCTATTTGAATTTGCCATAGTAAGAACTCAACTTACGGGGCTTGAACTAGAGCGTATGGGCGGCTCGGTAGCTGCATTTACCAACCTATATTTACCCTTATTACATCGCAGTGGCTATATTGCACCTAATTTAGGCGATCATGGCTTATCGTTTGAAAGCCCGGGCGGTTATGTAATGGAGTCGACTCCTGGGTTATATGAAAATGTATTAGTGCTCGACTTTAAAAGCTTGTATCCGTCAATTATGCGCACTTTTTGTATTGATCCATTAGGCCTTATAGAGGGGCTAAACTCTCCCGAAAGCGCGGTAGCAGGGTTTAACGACGCACTATTTTCACGCGAGCTGCATCACCTACCCAAATTAATTAAGCACTTAACCCGTACTCGCCAAAAAGCCAAAGACACCAACCAGCCAATGCTTTCTCAGGCAATAAAAATAATAATGAACAGCTTGTATGGCGTATTAGGCTCTAAAGGTTGCCGGTTTTACGATCCAAGGCTCTCAAGTTCAATTACACTGAGGGGACACGAAATCATGCAAACCACCCGAAAATGGATTGAAGAGCTGGGTTATGAGGTTATTTATGGCGACACAGATTCAATATTTGTAAAAGTAAATGAGCGCTTAAATGCTACAGATTGCAATGAAATAGGCAATGATGTGATGCAAATTATTAACAAACGCTGGTCTGATAGCATTAAAACTCGCTTTTTGTTGACCAGTTATTTAGAAATAGAGTTTGAAACCCATTACAGCCCGTTTTTTATGCCTACCATAAGAGGAAAAAAAATAGGCTCAAAAAAACGTTACGTTGGCCAAATTGATAAAAACAACGCCAAGCAGCTCATTTTTAAAGGAATGGAAACCGTGCGCAGCGATTGGACCCAGTTTGCTCAAGAGTTTCAAACTGAACTTTTTAAAACATTATTTGATCAACAATTTAAAATAGAGCAATTAAACGACATTATAAAAAGCTACACTAAAAAACTATACGCAGGGGAGTTTGATAAAAAACTTATATACCGTAAACGTTTAGGCCAAAATTTAAGTGACTATGTAAAAAATATTCCCCCGCATGTGCAAGCAGTAAAAAAATATAAAGCGAATAACCCCGACTTTGATGTAAAGCGCGGCCAAATAATAGAATATGTTTATGCTATTAATGGCGCTGAAATTTACAATGCAAATAACACCCTCAATTACCCTCTTTATATACAGCGGCAGCTAGAACCTGTTGCCGATATGATTCTAAGCGCACTTGGCGTACAGCCAAACTCAACCCAAAGCACCTTGTTTTAAGCTTAATAATCAGTAAAAAATCAAAGTGTGAAACTGATTAAATAAACTGTTTACAAAAATTCACATGCCGAAAGTTAACAAGTATGATTTCAATTAAACTACAGTCGAAAATAACACTGAAGTAAACTACTTTAAAAACAATGGGTTATTTTTATTTTTTAATTTGTATCGCACTTACCAAAAGACTTTTTGTAAACGGCCAGTACTAATAGCGGTGATTAAGTGTGATATATGATAATGACAGGTCACTTAAAGTTAATTTTATGTTGACCTTTCTGTTCTCATAGTATTATCATTGGTTGCATAATCATTGTTTATTCGTAATCAGATGATTAAATATAAAAAAATAAAATAGTATTCTTGGGAGAATCAAATGTTAAATAATAAAGTTTCAAAAGCTGTTCGCTTAGCGATTGCTTTTAGTGCGGCTTCAACTGCTATATTTTCAGCTAGTTCTTTTGCTGCTGAGAAAAAAGAAAAGATTGAACGTGTAGAGGTTACAGGATCACGTATCAAACAAGTTGATATGGAAACTGCGTCACCAGTAACAGTTATTACTGCGGCTGATTTACAACTTTCGGGTGAAGCATCTGTTGCTGATGTTTTAAATAACACCTCAGTTAATAGCTTTGGTTCTTGGCGTGGTATGTCTGGTTACGGTAATGGCGCAGCAGCTACTAGTAATATCAATATGCGTGGTCTTGGTGCGCAATATACTCTAGTTTTACTTGATGGTCGCCGTATGCCAGGCACAAGTTCATCTTCAGGTGCAGCGGCGGATACATCACGTATCCCAATGGCTATTGTTGAACGTATTGAGATTTTACGTGAAGGTGCATCAGCAGTTTATGGTTCTGATGCGGTTGCTGGTGTTATTAACATTATTACTAAAAAAGACTTTAACGGTTTAAGCTTTTCTTATGATACAGAGCTTCCAAGCGTAGAAGGCGGTGATACTAACCGTTTCAATATTAGTTCTGGTTATGCAGGTGACAAAGGTAACATTACACTATCATACGAATACTACGAAGCTGATTCAGTATTCGATAAAGATATCTGGAAATTAGACGATCCAACGTATGGAGATTATTCATCATTTAGTTCTGTACCAAAT
Source organism: Pseudoalteromonas sp. 120-MNA-CIBAN-0494 (assembly GCF_040308885.1). Classification (NCBI taxonomy): domain Bacteria; kingdom Pseudomonadati; phylum Pseudomonadota; class Gammaproteobacteria; order Alteromonadales; family Pseudoalteromonadaceae; genus Pseudoalteromonas; species Pseudoalteromonas sp. 120-MNA-CIBAN-0494. The sequence goes on along the minus strand of NZ_JBEOOE010000001.1, from coordinate 26,064 downwards.
GGTGTTGGCGCTAGTGGTTGGGTTTCAAACTCTGATATGTGTGCCGAAGCTAATAATACTGTTAATTCAGGTGGGCGTTGTTTATATAATTATGGTGAGGTTACTAAATTATTTGGTGATGTAGTACAGAACTCAGTACTTTCTAATTTTAATTATGAACTAGCAGAAGATATTAAGTTCAGAGGCCGTGCAAGTGCATCTTTTTCTGAAACAGATTCACGTTATGCGGGAACTCCTGTTTCAACTACTTACCCTACGATGGCTGCGTCTAATCCAATGAACCCAGCTGGTGAGGATTTAACACTTTATATGCGTTCAGCTAATCTTGGTGATCGTGATACACGTACAGAAATTAATACTATTGATTTCTTGGGTGGGATTGTTGGTTTTAGCAATATTGGACATGGTATTGATTGGGAGTTTAACATACAACATAGTCGTTCAACTACAAATTCGTTTGGAACCAATTTAATAAATGATTCTGTGGTTCAAAAGTTAATAGACTCTGGTGAATACGATGTTTTTAATACTGGAGGAGCAAGTTTTACTGATTGGGATGCAGGCATGAAAGATTTGTATGGTCAAGCTGCCCATACAGGCGTGTATCAGGCGAGATTTCTTAGTACGCAATTTGATACATTAGCATCGACTACATTATTTGATAATGGCGATATTTCTATTGCTGGTGTTGTAGGTGCGGAATATGAAAAAGTAGAATTCAATCAAAATAGTGATCCACAGTCTGCTCTAGGTGGAATTTCAGGTGGTTCAGGTGGTGATGATGTTAATGCGGATCGCAACCGTACTTCTGTATACACAGAAATTCAAGCAAGCTTACCGTTTAATATTGATATAAACGCTGCTATTCGTTATGACAAATATGAACAAGAAGGTGACGTAGGTTCTCAGTTTGTAAGTGGTGAGTTCAATAATGTTGCACCACAAATTGGTATTGCTTGGCGTCCGATGGATGAGCTTTTAGTAAGAGCTAGCTGGGGTGAGTCATTTAGAGCTCCAAATATGGGCGAGATGTTTTCTAGCCAATCGCTTAGCTTTGAAAAATCATATGATACTCTTTGGTGTGACACACAAGGTAATGCTGGTTCTGATGCAATTTACTGTAACCCAAATGGATCACAACAACATAAAACGTGGTTCGGTGGTAATCCAGATTTAGAGCCAGAAGAAGGTGACTCATTTACAACTGGCTTTGTTTGGAATGTTACTGATAATTTATCTGTCGAGCTTTCATATTACGATATTACTTTAAATAATCGTATTGCAGCAATCAGTGTTGCACGTTTATTAAAAGATGAGCAAGACAATGGCAGCATTCCAGCGATTGTACGTGACCCTAACACAGGTAAAATCGATACTATGTATAGTTTTGATCAAAATATGGCAAGCCTCAAAACTTCAGGCTTTGATTTCAAAACCGCTTATATGTTCGAATCTGATGTTGGTACTTTTGCACTTAAAGGTGAAATGAGCTATGTCAAAGACTATGTTGAAGTAACTGAAGAAGGTGCTGATCCATTTGACTATGCAGGTCTGCAAGATTACCCTGAGCTTCGTGGTAACGCGACACTTGATTGGAAAAATGGAGATCTTGGCGCAGCATGGACAACTTATTACATTGGTGATCAAGAATCGGGAGCAGATGAGTTTGGTAATGCAAGCCTAGCCAATATTCCAAGCTATATTAAACATAATATCCAAGTTTCTTATAGTCATGATTGGAATGGCAAAGTAGTTCTTGGTGTTAATAATGTGTTTGATAAAGAAGCACCTCAGTGGTATGACGGTTTTAGAGGTTATCGTGATGCCTCTACATCATTATATGATGTACTAGGTAGAAGTATATTTTTCAAAATTGAACAAAACTTTTAGATAAATCATTTCTTATAATTAAATGTTAAACGCAAGTTTAATACTTTTAAATAAAGCACTGAGTATTGAAATACTCAGTGCTTTTTATAAATAATGTTTTTATCTTATAGATCCCAGATAAAACTGTGAACTTAATAGAGACTTAACTATTAAAGTATCGCTCTCTCAACTATAGTAATCTGCGACTTACATCCTGTAACTTGCTAAACTTCCTAAACTTCCTATCACTTCAAATTCAATAATTATCTCATGACCTACACTCTAAGACCTTATCAGATCGAGGCGGTTGAACGTACCGTTTTACACTTTAGAAAAACCAATGATCCCGCAGTGATAGTATTACCTACTGGTGCGGGTAAAAGTTTGGTAATTGCTGAGCTTGCGCGTATAGCTAAACAAAAAATATTAGTACTGGCGCATGTAAAAGAGCTGGTAGAGCAAAACTCACAAAAGTATAAAAGCTTTGGGCTTGAGGCGAGTATATTTTCGGCAGGATTAAAAGAAAAATCGTTAAACCATCAGGTTACTTTTGCTAGTGTGCAGTCGCTATCGCGTAATTTAGATCAGCTTAATGAGCATTATTCACTGTTAATAATTGATGAGTGCCATAGAGTTAATGGTGATAAAAAAAGCCAATACGGTAAAGTTATTAATGCCTTGCAAGCGCATAATCCGCAGTTAAAAGTATTAGGGTTAACGGCAACGCCTTATCGGTTAGGTATGGGGTGGATTTATCATCATCACTATCATGGTTTTGTGCGGGGCAATAAAGACAGCCCATTTAAAAGCTGTATTTTTGAATTACCGCTGCGCTATATGATCAAACATAACTATTTAACGCCACCCAATGAAGTGGATGCGGCGATTAGTCATTACGACTTTTCGGCGTTAACCAGTGACGCATTTGGCCGTTATACTAATGAGGATATGAATGCGTTACTAAAAAACAGCGCACGGGCAACGCAAGCCATTTTACAACAAGTAATGCAGTACAGTGAAAGTCGTCAAGGTATTATGATTTTTGCCGCTACGGTTATGCACGCAGAAGAAATTTTAAGCTATTTACCTCATCAGCAAAGCGCCTTAATTACAGGTGACACACCTAATAGCGAACGCGATAAAATAATTAAGCAATTTAAAGCCAAGCAATTAAAATACCTGGTTAATATATCGGTACTCACCACCGGGTTTGATGCACCTCATGTTGATTTTATTGCTATTTTACGCCCTACTGAGTCGGTGAGTTTATACCAGCAAATTGTCGGCAGAGGGCTTAGATTAGCCGAGTCAAAAACAGATTGTTTGGTGATCGATTATGCCGGAAATGGTTTTGATTTGTTTCACCCTGAGGTCGGCGATAAAAAAGGCGATAGCGATAACGAGCCGGTACAAGTGCTTTGTCCTGGCTGTGGCTTTGCTAATATTTATTGGGGTAAAACTGACTCTACAGGAAAGGTTATTGAACACTTTGGTAGGCGCTGTAAGGGCTTGCTAGAAGATGATGAAGGTAATAAAGAGCAGTGCGATTATCGTTTTCGCTTTAAAGAGTGTGATGAATGTGGTGCGCAAAACGATATAGCCGCACGTAAATGCCATGATTGCGGTGCGGTGATGGCCGACCCTGATGATAAATTACGCAATGCTTTAAACTTAAAAGATGCACTCGTACTTCGCTGTAGTGGTTTAAGTGTAACGCAGCTTAAAAATGAGATGATTAAAGTAACGTATTTTGACGAAGACGGTGCAAGTTGCGACGAAGTTTACGATATTGCAAATAAAGGGGCGGCGTATATTTTTAATCGGCAATTTGGTAAGCGGGTAGGCCAAGGTCAAGCACCCGTAAAATTTAAAACAGCAGAGCAGGTAATTAACGCACAGTTAGATTTAATTGCGCCCGACTTTGTAATTGCGCGTAAAAGTAAAAAATATGGTTGGAAGGTAGCAGATAAGCTATTTGATTATAAAGGCAGTTTTAGAAAAGCTAATCAGTTAAACCCTTAGGTTTAACTGATTTATAATTTAGTATGGCAATGCAGGTTAAGCTTCTTCTGCGTCCATTAATCCCCAACCATCGCCGTAACCGTTAAAGTTATTAGCTATGCTTTCAATGTATTGCTCAGCTTGGCCTAATAGAGTGTGCTCAGGAACCATTTGTACTTGAGTAATTACTTCCCATACGCCAGTGTCTTGGCATTTTTCGAGTTCAGCATGCTGTACTAATGTATCGGCTACTACTTCTTTGGCAAACTTTTCTGCATCGCTTTGTTGCTCAAATAAAATATAAAAATCGACTTGGTGCATTTTACTTAAATCAATACCAGCGGCGGCTATTTCAGCTAAAAGTTGGCCATTTTCGTCATCAGGAAATTGCATTAAAAAACTCATTAAAATTATTGTGTACTTGTTAGGGCTATTGTAACCAAAATAAACGCTTAAAGCGTACTAATTTTAATATTATAGATTGCATATTATGTCACTGGGTAGCTATTAAGTTAATGTAAGGCTCATTACGGCTATGATATTATAGAGTTGATGCATCGTTATATTTTAAGAATTAAAGGTAAGGATATTTACTTGTTTAATCAGTTTTTGCGTTACATGTTTATTTTTTGCATTCTTCTGAGTGCTCAGTCTGTTGCCTCTGAAAATGTAATAGAAGATTATGAGATTAAAGGGATAAATGACGATTTAGAAAAAAATGTTGCGCTTTATTTAAAACAACTTATAGGTGAAAAGCCGACCTTGACCCTGCGCCGCTATGCAAAAAAACAAGTCGAGAATAGTATTAAAGCATTAGGGTATTACAGCCCTAAAGTAGAGGTTAACTTTGATAAAGATGAGCGTGATTTGGTGGTTAGAGTTGAGCGAGGGCCAGCTACTCGCATCGCTGCAATAAATATTAGTGTAAAGGGGGCTGGCAAGCAGGACCCCGCTTTATTGGCAGTAATTAATAATATTACCCTAAAGCAGGGAGATATTTTAAACCACGGACATTATGACAGCGCGCATAAAAAAATAGAATCAATGCTGTTAGAGCTAGGTTATTTTGACGCTAAATGGCCTGCGCGTAAACTAGAAGTATCTTTGGGGAAACATAGCGCAGAAGTTACTTTTATTATTGAAACTGGGGTGCGTTATCAGTTTGGCGATATTGTAATTGCTAGCGATACACCTGCTGAAAAGTATATTCGTTCTTTAGCGCCTTTTGCCAAAGGGCAGCCTTATAAATCGACCCACATAGCCGATTATAATCTTGATTTATCAAGCACTCCTTATTTTACTAGTGTACGAGTATATGCAGATATAACCGAACGTAAAAATAACCAAGTACCTATAAAAGTAGATGTATTACATAAACCTGCAAATAGCTATGAAGTGGGTGGCGGCTTTAGTACCGACTTAGGCCCCAAAGTGCGCTTTAAATGGAGTAAACCATGGATAACGCAAGATGGCCATTACCTAGAAAGTAACTTAAATGTGTCTGAGCGACAACAAGATATTTCAATGGCTTATACAATCCCAGAGGATGATCCTAATGACGATTTATGGCGTTTTTCGGTTGGTTATAAACTTGAGGATGAATTAGCTAATAATATTTATAGTGAAATACTTACCGGGCAAGTACAACGCCAATGGTTAACTGATAATAACTGGGTGCGTACCGCTTTTATACGCCGCGACCATGAAACATATAGAATAGGTGACGACGAAGAAGAAAGCAGTGAAATGTTAATGCCGGGTATTAGTTATGCACGTAAAAAATCAAAAGGGGGAACAACCCCTTATTGGGGCGAACAGTGGTTAATATCTGCAGAGTTTGGCGTAGAAGATGTACTCTCTAGTACTAATTTGATCCGCGTGCAGTTACAAAACGCTTGGCTGAGAACTTATTTAGACCGCCATTTAGTGTTTTTAAAAGCGAACCTAGGTGCCATGTTGGTCGATAATATAGCTAATGTGCCGTATTCACTGCGCTTTTTTGCTGGTGGCGATCAAAGTGTGCGTGGTTTTGCGTATCAATCAATTTCACCCGAAAACGATGAAGGGCAGCTAATAGGGGGTAAGTACTTAGTCTCTGGTACTGCAGAATACAACTATCAGTTTGCGCAAAATTGGCGGGTTGCTTTATTTGTAGATGGAGGTACTGCAACCAATGATTTTTCGGATAGATTTGAAGTAGGTGCTGGTTTTGGTTTTCGTTATTTAACACCTGTAGGTCCGGTTAGAATTGACCACGCTTGGGGACTTACCAAAGAAAGTAAAAGCACCCGTTTGAGTATTACTATAGGGCCTGAAATTTAATGACTGTATTTAAAAAAATAACTGCAAGTATCAGTGCTGTTTTAGTCATACTGCTAATAACCGTATTTTGTATATTATTTACTGCACCCGGTAATCAATTTATTGCTTATAGTGCAAACAAGTTGGTTGATGGTTTAAATATTGACATTAAAAACGGTCGGTTTTTATATAACGATGTATTTAATGTTAGGTATAACAATAACGGGGTAGATTTTAATGCCCAGCAACTAAAGCTTAATTTATTTTGGTGGCAGTGCGACGGTATTTGCATTGATAATTTAAGTGCTAATACAATGGCCTTAACTTTGGAGCAATCAACTGAAGCAGTTGCAGAAGAGCCATCTGAGCCACTAACTAAAATTACCTTACCTTTTAATATCGCTGTTAAAAATATAGCTGTAAAAGTATTTACTTTAGAACACCCAAGCGCCAACGTGCGTGTTGATAACTTTAAGTTATCGGCAAAAGCGATGGGATCAGAGCTTGTAGTAAAAAGCTTAAACATACCTAAAATACTGGTTACGCTAAAAGAGCAAGCCCAATCCCAGCAATCACAAACAGCATCAACGGCAATTACGAAGCTTCCTGCACTGCCTAATATCGAATTTACTTCACCACTGGATATAACCATTGAGCAGTTTGATATTGATAAAGTGGCTATACAGCAGGGCGAACAAGACTATGAGATAGAAAATATAGCACTGCAAATGACTGTAGAAGATGCCAAAATAAATTTATATTCTTTAGCGGCTCGTTATCAGCAGTGGCAATTAAATACACAACTTAACACAGAGCTTGCAGGTAATATGCCGCTAAAAGGTCATATTGTATTAAAAAGCCCGCTACACCAAGCTGACTTATCACTCAGTGGCGACTTGGCAAATTTAAATGTTGATTTAGAAACCACAGGGCAATTTCCGCTTAGTTTAAATGCCAATGCTAATTTAAAGCAAACAAACTACCCATTTACAGTTAAAAGCAAAATAAACCAGTGGCTGATCGACGCACAAAGCGAGCAGTTAACGCTACGTAAGGTTAACTTAAGTGCGCAGGGCAACGCAGATGACTATCAACTTAGTTTAACTGCAACGAGCCAGTTAGGCGCGTACCCGGCCGTTGATTTAAACACACAATTAACGGGCACGCTTACCCATGCACAGCTTTCTACATTGTCGGTTAAGGCCAACGACAGCACTGCAAAAATAAATGCCAATGTTAACTGGCAACAAGGTATACAAGCAGATTTTGCAGGGACGCTATCGCATTTAAAAGCGCAATACTTAACAGATGCAGTAACGAGTGATATTTCTGGGCAGTTTAAAGGCTCATTTAATGCACAAACGGATACTTGGCAACTGAAAATGAATAATACCAAACTCACCGGCACACTTAACGACGTGCCATTAGAGTTTGCCGCAAACTTTAGGCTAGATAATGCATTAAAAGCTAATATTGATAGTTTTTATTTAAGCAGTGGTAAAAATAAATTAGAACTCAATGGCCAAATAGATAGCAAATGGTTAGTAGATGGCAATATAACACTACAAAGTGATGAGCAGGCTAATATGCCATTTATTGCAGATGGTAAGGCCAATATAGCCCTTAGAGGTCAAAGGTTAACACCGTCGGTTGACTTAGCATTAATGCTGGAACGTTTTATTTTTGATGAAATAAATATAAGTAAGTTATCTGTTAAAGCTGATCTTGATACAGCGGCCGATTGGCAAACTAATATTGCAATAGATGTTGGTTCGGCTTTAGTTGCTGAGCAACAAATTAACAGTGTAAAAATAGATGCAACAGGGGATAAAAAAGATCATCAACTTACCGCATCTGTTGATGCGCAACAAGGTGCAGTTGAGTTTGAAGTTAATGGTCAACTTACCAATGCGATTTGGCAAGGTGCATTGAGCAATGTGCAGTTAAGCGATAAAAAGCTAAGCTTTAACAACAGTAAAAAAATTACAATTAACGTAAACACCCAAACAGGCGATTTTGATGTAAGTAAGCACTGCTGGCAATCTGCACAAAGTGAGTTGTGTATCGACACTTTGTCGCAAAATAAACAGTTAGGTCAATTCAATGCTAAATTAAACAATTTAGCACTTGAGGAACTAAAGCATTTACTACCTGATAATGTTGGTGCAGAAGGCGCTTTAACAGGGGAATTTGTTGCAAACTGGCAAGCGAGTGCGCTGAAAACATTACGCGCTTCTTTAAATTCAAATAACTTAATAGCCAAATACAATTCCGAAGAAGATAACTTTCGTTTACCAATAGAAACGCTTAGTGTGAATGCATTTACTGATTCTCAAACAGGTAAATTAACAGCTAACTTAAACTCTAGCGTGTTAGGTGAAATTACCACCCAAATTAATGTAGATGACATACAAAACACGCAAGCGTTAAGCGGTAATGTAAACATAGATAAAATATTATTTTCTAACTTGCAGCCATTTTTAGACACTATTGAGCAGCTCAAAGGCAATATTAGCGGTAAAATTGCATTAGCAGGTACATTAAAAGAGCCACTCCTTGAAGGTGAAGTAAATATTGATGATATTAATTTACAAGGTGAGCAACTACCAATAGCACTTGAAAAATCGAATGTGAGTATTTTATTTAACAAAGCGACAGCAACAATTAAAGGCCTTTTAACAGATCCCCAAGGCGGGAATATTAAATTAAATGGCGACATAGATTGGCAAGGTGAACAACCAGCCGTTAACGTTGCAATAGTAGGTGAGCAATTTTATGTACGTGCTCAGCAAGGAGTCGTTTTTAAAGTATCTCCAGATTTAAAAATTGGTTTGGCTAACAACGCAATAAACCTTGTGGGTGAAGTAATTGTCCCTTATGGGCGAATTGAAATAGAAGAGCTGCCAGAGGGCGCTGTGCAAGTTAGCGATGACGAAATAATCGTTGATCAAAAAACCAAAGCGACTAAAAAAGTGCCATTTGATTACGATATAGATTTAAAACTGATTGTAAAAAATGACGTGAAAATTGAATCATTCGGTCTAGAATCTAAAGTAGAAGGCGATTTGGCGATTAAAATGAGCCAAGGAACTCCTATTATTGCCACAGGCGAGCTTAAGTTAGTAAACGGTACATACTTAGCATTTGGCCAAGATTTGTTAATTCGTACCGGCCAGGTTGGCTTTAGTGGCTCAATAGAGCAGCCTTACTTAAATATTAAAGCCATTCGTAATCCCGAAAACACCGCCAATGGTGTTATTGCTGGGGTAACGCTTACAGGTAATGTAGAGCAACCCAGGCTAAAAGTGTTTTCGGAGCCAGCGATGGATCAGGCACAAGCTTTGGCCTATTTACTCAATGGCCAACCACTAGGCGAGGGCGATAGCTCCACCGATGCTATGCTCACTCAGTTGTTACTTTCGCAGGGGGTTAGCCGCAGTGAAGGGCTGGTTTCTAAAGTGGGTGAAACGTTTGGTTTGTCGGATGTTAGCCTTACCTCTAAAGGCAGTGGTGAGCAAACAAAAGTAGAAATATCAGGCTATGTGGCACCGAGCTTACAAGTAAAATACAGTGTTGGTATTTTTGACTCCCTTAGTGAAGTGGCAATACGTTATCAGCTGCTTTCGCAGTTTTATATCGAAATAACCAGTGGGCTATATCAAAACGTAGATATACTTTATAAGTTTGATTGGGACTAATAACTACAGGTTAAAGCAGATGTTAGCAAGTAATAACCAAGCTTAAGGATAAGACCCTAATGTAAAACTATAATAATAAGGCGCTAATTTATGAAAAAGTACCTGTTAACAGTGGCCGCTGCGATGTTATTAAACGGCTGTGCTGGACAATATAAACAAAGCATTACCACGCAACAAGTTGAGCCGAAAATAAAGTACACTGCCAGTGACGTTATTACTAAAGCCGCCGAGGACGAGTGGCGAGTGGTTAACTCGCAAAATATTTTAAAAATAACCTTACCCACAGGCGCCACTTATATTGAGCTTAATCCGCAGCTTGCTCCACAGCATGTAAAAAATATTAAAAAGCTTGCGCGAGAAGGCTTTTATCAAGGAACGAGTGTTTATCGCTTTGTTGAGGGATTTGTAGCTCAAGGTGGTGCTAGCAGTGCTAAAAAGATTATTAAGACTGCAAATAAATCACTTTTGGCCGAGTTTTATTTAACTACTAAACACCCGTTGGCAATTACAGCCCTTGAAGGTGATGGTTATGCACCTATAACTGGTTTTTTAAATGGTTTTGCGGTTGCTCAAAACGCACTACAAACCCAAACTTGGCAAGTACATTGCAGTGGCATATTTGCAATGGCGCGAGATAACGATATAAATAGTGCAAGCACCGAATTCTTTATCACTATAGGGCAAGCGCCACGTTATTTAGATAAAAACACCACTGTATTTGGACGCGTACTTGAGGGTATAGAGCATGTTAACCGCTTAGAGCGTACCGCTCGCAATGATAAAGAATTTAACCCAATAACTGATATTCAAGTACTTGAAGACATTAATAATAGTGATAAAAGTGTTTTTAAAGTGATGAAAACAAACTCACAGGCATTTAAAAACCTAATTGCGGCAAGAAAAAATCGCTCTGAGCCTTGGTTTGTACATACAGCTAATTATATAGACGTGTGCGCTGTGGCTATTCCCACCAAACGTAGTGAATAAAAAAGGAGCCTAGGCTCCTTTTTTATTACAATAAACACTTATTGGCGGTTAATTTTAACTGCAAATGGCGTGTCGTTATTATGAGTTGAGCGATACGGATTTATATCAAGGCCACCACGGCGCGTATAGCGAGCATAAACTTCAAGATTTTTAATGCTGAGCTGAGTGCTTAAATCGCTATAAATACGCTCCACGCATTGTTCATGAAACTCATTATGGGTTCTAAACGAAATTAAGTAGCGCAGTAACGACTCTCTACATATTTGCTCACCTGTATAACGAATAATTACACTTGCCCAATCGGGTTGTGAGGTAATTAAGCAGTTAGACTTAAGTAAGTGGCTATGCAGGGTTTCGGTTACCGTTTTATTGCTTTGCGATTTTAGAGAATGAGCGTCAATATCGTAGTTATCAATTTCGATATCTAAATCATCAATACACTCACCAGGTAATGGGGTGTAAGGAAGGCAGTTATACTCATCTGCATTGTATAAAGTTACCTGTACTAAGCTGTTAACCACTGCGGTTAGATCTTTAACTAAATGCTGTTTTACTTCATCACGGCTGTTAAATCGAGTTTGGTTAAAGCTATTTAAATACAGTTTAAACGATTTAGATTCAACAAGGTGACTGCTTTGGCAGGCAAAAGTAAATACAGCGATAGCGACTTGCGGCTTGCCTTTGGCGTTTAACCACGACAGCTCGTAACCAGTCCAAATGTCTTGGCCTTTGAATGGTAAAGCGGCTTCGTCAATATTTAAAGCATCTCTATTTAGCTTGCGTGCAATTGGAAAAAGTAAGCTTGGAGTATATTGATCTATATATTCAGTTGATTGGCCTAACACACTGCCTTTAAGGTCGGGAGAATTGCTGTAATCTGTCATGTTTGCCCTTAAATAGTTACAATAGCGGCATTATATCTAATTTAAATGAGTTTCATAGTATGTCTGTTGTATTGCAGTTAACCCAGCTACACCAAAGGTTTAATGACAAAACCCTAAAAAATACGCAAAAACATCCACTTATGGTGCACGATGAGCAATGGCCAAGCCCATGTGAAATAGGCAATGTTGATCAACAAGGTAATATTCAGTGGCAAGCTGTGCTGCAGCAACCTGCAGGCTCGCTTAATGATTTAGCTAAGGCGTTGGATGTTACATTTCCAAGTGGTTTAAATGCGCTTTATGGGCATATGTATGGTGGCAATATTCAAGCTAGTATTGATGGTCACCAAGTTGAATTGTTACAGGCATGGAATAGCGATGACTTTGATTTATTGCAACAAAATATAACTGGCCACGTTTTAATGAAGCGTAAACTTAAACAACCTGAAACAGTATTTATAGGGTTAACAGCACAAGATGATTTGTTAGTAAGTGTGTTATTGCACAGCGGTGAAGTGTGCTTAGAGTACGTAGGCAAAAAAACGCATCATGTGCTTGCTGCCAATATAGAAGAATTTTTGCAAGCGCTTGAGGTTTAATTAAAACAGGCGTTAATTACCTTAAAACGATTTAGTGTAAAGTATTAGCTCGGAATTAATTTTAATATCGAGCTAATACATTAATAATATCTTTAACTTATTGAAAGTCCCACGATATGTTAGACACTAAGGCGCAGGGCTCACACCTAAAATCAAATAATCCAAACCAGGATTCAGGTAACCTCCAATCGCCATTACAGCTTGGGCATTTACGCTCTAGTTCAGAAGTTTTATCGGTGCCACCTACGCGGTATATATAGTAATACACAGGTTTTTTAGTTAAAAAGCTAATTCGTTTAGCAATGTCTTTACCGCGGCGGAATAAGTCGCTTTTAATACTCGAAATTTCTTCAAGAGCAGGAAACTCACAACGTGTTGCGCCATTAATTTGAATTTGATCGCAGGCTTGCCAGTCTTCCTGCCATTTAATTAAGGTTTTATAATCACCATTAGCAATTGCTGGGATCCGAAATAGCGGTACCGGTAAAAAGTCGTCACCACAATAAAGTGGGCTACAAGTATGCACATAAGTGGTGTATAAAATATAGCTAGAAGGCTCGGCGCAGCAATCAGACCCATTAGAATGAATATCTTGACCAATAATTTTTACTTTTGGCGCAAGTAAACCAGCGCTGTGCAATTGCTCAATGCTGTGTTTTACAAATGGACTATTGTTAAGCGGGTGCATAGCATCTTCGTTTGGGCACATAACACGGGTAATAAAGTAACCATCTTTTAAAACAGTAGGAAACTCTTCGCCCATTATTTGGCCATTAAAACGTAGCGCATTAACCAAGCGATTAATAGCTTGTTCGGCTTTCTCTAAAGTGGTGTCTTGGTAGCAATCAAAGGTTAAATCAACAACGAACATTTATAGTCTCGAATTATTATTTTTCTAGTAGGGTAAGTAACCGGTCGAGCTTTTCTTCAATTCTGTCTAGCTGCGAAGTTTTAGAATCGCTACTACTCGGCTGTACTTGGCTTTTCATTAAGTTATAAATTGAATCTGGATTGTTTTTATACTGACTCACCGCCGCAATAATAACAGGCATCGGCACAGGCTTAATTAAACGACTTTTAGTAAGCGCGACAGTAGGTACTTTGCCTTCATCAAGAAGGACTTTAATTGCATCAAATACAGCAGCATTCATTAGGTTTATAACTCTTTAGTATAAATAGGTACGCAGCATGAAGCTGCTGCGTGGAGGCTATAGTAACAATAAATAGGGAGGGGCACATTAAATGTCCCAAATTAAATCAATTACCTTAAAATTAATTGCCTTGGCGAAGGCGTACATCAAGCTCATCAATAACTTCACTCCAATCACTGTCCTCTGCGAGTGATTCAGCTAAAAAATGCTGTTGAGATTCATCCCAAAAAGGTGCATCTTGTATTAACGTTGTATCTTCAATCGCATGGGAAGCAATAAAAGCATCAATCTGAGCTTCAGAACTAGGTAAGCCAAGTTGTGCAAACAGTGTATTTATATCGTGCTTTGTTGTATCCATGTTGTGCTCCTAGCGTGTCAAAATAAGATTATAAATAAACTATAGTCTAAGCCAGCTAAACTCACGCTGAATTTACCATTAATAACTTTACAGCTATAGTTTAGAAAGTGAGTAAATAAAGCGCTTATTTAGAGAACAAATATAAATTTATTATGTGTGTAAGTTGTAGCTATGAGTAAACCCAATCGCATTAAGTTAGTGATTATAGCGCCAAGCTAATGGTTTAATCATAAGGCGAAAATAATGATGTGTTGTTCTAATACAAAAAAGGAATAATAATGACTGTGACCACCCAAGCCGATACATTTAGCGTACAGTATTTAGCCGCAGAAGATATAAGTATTGCCGCAAGTTTAATTTATCAGGCGTATCACGACGATCCTATTTTACAAACTATGCTCAATTACGAGCAAGAGAGTAAATCGGCCTACGAAAAAAAACTTCGGTCATTAATTCGCGAAGAGCTAAGCAGCTTTTGGCAAGAAAAGCAGCCGCTTATTGGTTTATATCGTAACGATAAGCTCAAAGCCGTTGCCTGCGTGTTCGAATCAAACAGCCAATTACAGGCGCAGCGTTATTGGCATTGGCGCTTAAAGCTAATGTTAAGTGCTGGTTACTTACAAACCAATCAACTAATAGATAAAGAGCAAACAATTAGAGATGCACTAGAGCAGCAGGGCAACTACTATTTTTTAGCTTTTATTGCGGTCGATCCGCATTTTCATGGCCAAGGGTTTGGGCGTTATTTATTAAGAGGCCTAAATGACCTAGTTCAATCTAATGCTGAGTCTACAGGTATGGCGGTGTTTGTAACGCGCAAAGAGCATACTCAATTTTTTAAAACCGAAGGGTTTGAAAGCTTTAAGCAGCTTACTTTTAATAAGATTGCGGGCGAATTGTTATTTAAGTCAAAAAACTAAATTTAATTTAGGTTATAAGGTAGCCTGCATTGGTGGTTTACATCCCAAAACGGACATATGACCGTGAGATATATCTCACATCGCTGTGCGAGTTGTCAGTTTAAATTGCATTGAAATAGTTATTCCTTACCTATTTGATTGATATGTAAGGTTATTTTTATAGTTTGTGTTTTTTAATATAAATGCCATTTAATAATTAACAGCTAGGTACTATATCTACTAGCCATTTGCTTTAAACTTTACTTTGTCAAGACGACACAGCTCAATGATTGAGTGATTGCCAAGGATACGGAAGTAGGCAACATAGCAGACGCTAGCAAGAAGCAAAACGGACAAGTTAACACGGATGCAAGGATGAGTAGGAAAGTGCATGATGCGCTTAAGTGGCAGGAGCTACTAAGGGATAATCAAGGATGGCGCTACAGGAAGTAGCCGGAGCGTTAGTTTACGCAGGACAGCCAAGGTGGCAAGAGGATATTGCAGGATGCAATGTGAGGGTGAACAAGGTTGTTTGCTCGTTCAGAGGATGATAATACGGATTACACAGGTAAAGGATACCTAACAGGATGTTTGTCAATTGGGGCGTAACTTTAGTTACGCCTTAGTTTTTTGTGTTTTACTTATTTTTAAATTAAACCTTACCCTAAATTAAACTTTTAGCGCAGTATAAAGGTTATATTTTATGCGGTGGAATAACCACACTTTTTAAATACTCATTTTCCATGATCAGTATTCCCTGATAGGCATTTTCGCCATCACTTGAAAACTCAAAAATAAATTCGCTTTTCACTCCAGGTTTACCACTTTTTAAAAAGCCAAAGCGGCGTTTACTACAGGCAACGCTCATTAATTGCACCTGCAGTTGTTCGCTTTGGCGTTTAGCATGAACGTTCGCCGCCTCGGCTACCTTTCGGTTTAGCCAAAATAAGTAAATTACACTACCAATAAGTATGAACGTCCATAAACTTGCCATTTAAGAGAATAACCTTCCAATTGCACGCGCGAGGGTTTCGCTACGATTTTCTTTACGTAATAAGCCTAATAAATGCGGGCGAATGGTGGGTATTGCAACTAAATCAGCAAAAACACTCACAAATAGTTCAGTAATTTGTTGATGGTGTGCACAGTTGTCCATAAATACATGCAAGCGTTCAGGGTCTTCTAGTTGTTTAAAACAACGCCCAGCAATAGTGAGCAGTACGTCAGCATCTTGATTAACCGATGAAGTTAATACGCTATCGACCAATTGGGCGGTTAAGCCTTGCGCTTGCGCTTTAGAAAGCGAACGTAGCGCTACTGTAACAGCAAACGGGTCGTTATTTTTTATAGCCGCTTGGCCGAACTCTACTAGTAATTGACTTAATGAGGGCGGTATTTCTACATGCTCAAGCATGGCGCTAAGGGGTTGTAATACCTCAACGGGCAAATGAGGCCAGGCTTTTTGTAAATTAGCTAAGTTAGTCTCATTATCGAGGCGCAGTGCAAAATCGGCAATGCCTTGTAATGCCACACTTTGCCAATTTTCAAAACCCAGCTTACCACTAAAGTACAGCTGCGTATGCTCGTAATACTGTGATGCAGGTTGTTTTAATAGTACTTTAAGTTGCGCATTAAAGGCTGCTAATTTATTAGCGTTTGGTGTAAAAACATAAGGATTGTTATCAAGTTTACCATCGGCTTGCTCACCGGTAAGCTGTGTGCCGAGAGCTTCAATTACCATGTCGGCAAAGTGATCGCGACTCGCACTCACCAGTTTGCTTTGCTCATCTACTGGAAATTTCAAAAACCATACATAAGGTTCTTTACTCGCTTTACTATCCCAAAACTGAATAGCTAACCACGCATGACCAGCAAGCGGATATGGGTAAGGGACTTGTGCTTGCTCTATGGCTAAAAATTGTTTTTTATCAAGCTTAGTTATGTGTCTACCAATATCAAACGCGCGCCACTGAGTACCTGCATTATCTAAAAGCTGCCCTAATGTCGCTATTTGCTTACTCATCGTTTTCTCAATTGTTTTTACTACAAAATTGCGTCAATTATACGCCATAGCAAAGGTTGAGGGAACCGCGCTTATAGAGTTTGAGTTTTGATTTTGCTAAATAACTGAGCAAGCGGGGGTAATATTAAGCGGGTATTTTCAGTTACTATAATTTCCCTCTTAATAAATACAAATGGTATTATTACTTCATCTAGTTTTAAGAGGGCGGTTATGTACCAGCAAACCCAAGCTTATTTAGTGCAGTTAAGGGCACTTTTAAAAAAGCATCAGCTTTGGCAAAATGAGCCAATAGCAGCAGAAGCATTACAATCAAACGTGCCTTTTTGCCACGACACCATGGCATTTGAACAATGGTTACAGTTTGTATTTATTGAAAAAGTTGAGCAGCTAATTATTGATAAGCAGCCATTGCCGCGCAACTTTGCAATTGCTCCTATGGCACAAATGACGCTTGCGAGTAAAAAAGGCAGCGATGAAATTATTACTCTGTTAACAGCTCTCGATGCCTTTTTAGGAGATCCAAATGAGTGAGCGCCCAATACCAATTGAGTATGGCGAACTGACTATCTTGTATCAGGATGAAAACTACGTAGCCATAGATAAACCCTCAGGCTTATTAGTGCATCGTTCGTTTTTAGATAAGCACGAAACCCAGTTTGCTATGCAAATGCTACGCGATCAACTTGGGCAGCATGTTTTTCCGGTACATAGGCTCGATAGACCCACATCGGGGGTGTTACTGTTTGCGTTAAGTTCAGAAGCGGCCCGCGATATGAATCAGTTATTTATTGAAGGCACTATTAGTAAACGCTATTTAGCCTTAGTACGTGGTTTTGCACCCGAGTCGGTATTTTTAGATAAACCACTAAAAGAAGAGCTGGACAAAATAGCAGATAAGTTTGCCGATCAAGACAAAGCGCCACAAGAAGCGCAAACTCAGTTTAACTGCTTGCACCAAGCAGCCTTGCCTATTCCCATTGGCAAGTACCCAACGGTGCGCTATTCCCTCGTAGAATGTTTTCCTAAAACGGGGCGTAAACATCAAATTCGTCGGCATTTAAAGCATTTATCACTGCCTATCATTGGCGATGTAAACCATGGTGATAATCAGCATAATCAATTTTTTAGGGAGCATTTTGAGCTGCGCAGATTAATGTTATTTGCAACTGAGCTTAGCTTTGTGCACCCTTATAGTAATGAATCAATAACAATTAAAGCGCCACTAGGTGATGCAATGCTCAGCATTTGCAAACAACTAGGTTGGCCAGATGAAGAAAAGGATTATTAATTAATGGCACATATTAGTATTTTTGTAGGCAGCGTATATGGCGGTGCAGAGCGTTTAAGTGACGAAGTAGCCACAACAATAGAGCAAGCTGGGCATGGCGTTACGGTATTTAATGAGCCAGTGTTGAGCGACATTCAAAGTGCATCACATATTTTAATTATCACCTCAACAACCGGCCAAGGCGATGTGCCTGATAACTTGGCTGATTTTTATAATCAGTTAAATAGTACTTTTCCTATGTTAACCGACAAGCCATTTGGAATTATTGCCATGGGCGACAGAAGCTACGGCGACACCTTTTGTGGTGCAGGGCGCAGCTTTGATGAATTATTACGTGACTTACAAGCTAAGCCTGTTGGTAACCGCTTAGAAGTTGATGCCTGCGAAGACTTTGAACCTTGGCCGGTTACCGAGCCGTGGTTAAAAAATTGGCTTAGTAAGCTTTAATTATTAATAAAGGTGAGTGTTACCCTAAGCTCACCTTTATTATCTGAGTTATTTTATTTTTAGGTAGCAAGATAGCTATGCAGCTAAATCCCATCGCGGTTCATTTGTCTGAAAGTTTTGGCGTAGGCAATCAGCATATCAGTATCAAACCAATCGGTAGTGGGCTGATCAATAGTACATGGTTACTTAGCACTGCTAAAAAGTCGCTAGTAGTACAAAAGCTCAATGTTGATGTGTTTCCTGAGCCCGATTTACTCGTAAAAAATGCCCGTTTAATAGAGCAACACCTAACTAGCAAGCAGCAATTGGGTGAGTACAACTTAGATATTATTCGCCACGTAGCGACTATTAATAATGACTATTTAGTTAACTGTGATCAGGGGGTATGGCGAGCACTAGAGTTTATTGGTGGCAGTTACAGCGACGATGTAGTCACTAATGCTACCCAAGCGCAAACTGCGGCGAATGCCTTTGGTCAATTTGCTGTGGCGCTAGAGGATTTTGATGCAGAACAATTGCACCATGTGATCCCTGACTTTCATAACTTAGCCATGCGTGCACAGACGTTTAAAACTGCAGTTAGTCTTGACCCAGAGCAGCGCTTAGCTAGTTGCCAAGCTGAGGTTGATTTTTGTTTATCGCAATTTACACTCATTGATGAACTCCAAGCATTAGCAGGATCTATACCGGTAAGGCCTTGTCATAACGATACAAAAATAAATAACATGCTGTTTTGTGAGCAATCACATAATGCTAAAGCGGTAATCGATTTAGACACCTGTATGCCAGGGTATTGGCTTTACGACTTTGGTGATATGGTACGCACCTTTTGCTCACCAGAGCAAGAAGACTCCACCGATTTAAGTAATGTAGGTGTGCGCGAAGAAATATTTGCAGCCATAGTTAAAGGTTACGTAGAGCCATTAAAAGGCCTGATCACCGAGCAAGAAAAACAAAGCTTTTGGCTAGGCGCTAAAGTGATGACCTTTATGATAGGCCTGCGATTTTTAACAGATTATATTGATGGCGATAATTATTTTTCAATCAAACATGCCAATCATAATTTAGAGCGGGCGCAAAATCAGTTTGCGCTTTATAAAGATATTATTGCAAAACAAAGCACCCTTAAAGCAATATTAGCACAAGCCTAAAATAACTAAGGCGCTATAAGCGCCTTAGTTTTACCTGTTGCAGTTTAACTGCTTCTAACATCTACTTTTAATTTAAGCTTTTGCCCCGGCTGTAAATACTTTTGCCCGGCTAAACTATTCCACTTTATAATGTCGTTTACAGTTAAGTTAAACTTAGACGCAATACGCGCTAACGAATCACCACGGCGCACTTTATACGTAATTGTACGATGCGTAGTGTTTGCTGCTGTCTTTGCTTTATTAGCAGGTTTATATACCGTTAGCTTTTGATTTAAACGCAATGTGGCGCTTTTCTTCAGCTTATTCCACTTTGCAAGCTCATCCATAGTGACATCGTATTCACGACTAATATCCCACAGCGTATCACCACTTTTAACCGTATGCGAAAGCTTAGTACGGCTGGTATTATTAGCCGCAGAGCGCATTTGCTCTGGTAAATGTTCGCTATTAATTGCGCCATCAGTTAGTGGCACTAATAGTTGCTGACCGACTCTAATTGTATTTGAGCTTAACTTATTTAATGATCGGATTGCACTGGTGCTGGTGGTAAACTTTTTGGCAATAACCGATAAACTGTCGCCACGCTCAACCGTATATTGCTGCCAGCGTAAGCGGTTTTTAATATCAGTATTAGCTAATTTTTGACTAAACTGCTCAGCTTTATCAACCGGTAATAGTAAAGAATGCGGGCCATTAGGATCGGTTGCCCAACGATTAAAACCAGGGTTTAACCTATACAACTCAGTGAGTGTTATATCGGCCATTTCTGCAGCGAGTGCTAAGTCAATTTGCGAACCAATTTCAACTACTTCAACAACTTGTGCATTTATAATAGGATTCCACGTCACGTTAAAGTCATCTGAGCGCTTTAATAAGTCGGCCAGTGCTAATAATTTTGGTACATAGGCGGTGGTTTCGCTAGGTAAATCAAGAGACCAAAAATCGGTCGGCAAGTGTTTTTTGCGATTCTTTTTAATCGCGCGCAACAAGCGACCTTCACCCGAGTTATAAGCTGCAATGGCATTGAGCCAATCGCCCTCAAGGGTTTTGTGTAAATACGACAAGTAATCAAGCGCAGCGCGAGTTGATTGTACTATGTCGCGACGCCCGTCATACCACCAGTTTTGCTTTAAATCGAAACGCTCACCGGTTTGTGGCATAAATTGCCAAATACCCGACGCTGTGCGATGCGAGTAACCAAACGGATCAAAAGCACTCTCTACAATAGGCAGCAGTGCAATTTCGATAGGCATTTCACGTTTTTCTATTTCTTCAACAATAAAATGCAAATAAGGTTCGGCACGCTTCGAAATACGATTTAAATAAGATTGGTGCTTTGCATAATAGTTACGCTCGGTAACTACGGGGCGATTTTGCGGCACCTCTATTGAAAGCTGGTAACGAATACGCTCCCATACATCATCAAAAATAGGTGCTTCAGTGTCAGTATCTTTAACGTGTTGATACTTGGCGCTGCTCATTAATGCATTGCTAATATCGTGTGGACTTGCGCCTCCAAGCTGCTTATTTGCTTGAGTTGCGGCTTGCGAGTCAGTGTTTTCGTTTGTTAACGTTTGACAGCCGCTTAGTGCTAATACTAAAACCAGTAATAGGGGAGATTTATTCATAAATACCAATACATGGGGTAAAAAACTCGGCGAATACTACCCGTTATGAGCTAACATTGCCACTTGTGACCTTTTAAAACACTTAGCAATAATCAAATGCTAATTTTAACTTTTTGATTGCTAAACAAAAAGTACATGTGGCTATTGGTTAGCGGATTAAAAATGGTCTTTGAACTTTCTCAGACCCGCAAAGTTTTCCCAAGGTTCATTGTTTTTTGTAACCGAGCAAAATTCATTTGGTAATAGTTCAGTAATGTTAGGTAAATCGCTGCGCATAAAGGGGTTTATTTTTAGCTCTTGGCCGATAGTGCTTGGTAAAGTAATTTCATTTTTGCTGCGCAGTTCATCTACTCTTTTACTATAGGCAAGTAGCTCTGGGTTACGCGGTTCAATGGCTATTGCAAAAGCGAGGTTAGCTTGAGTGTATTCGTGAGTACAGTAAACTTTGCAATCAGTAGGTAATTCGCGCAGTTTATTAAACGAGTGCCACATTTGCTCTGCAGAGCCTTCAAATAAACGCCCACAACCACCACTAAATAAAGTATCACCAGTAAAGGCAAGTTGTTCATTAACATAACAAATATGATCTAGAGTATGCCCGGGTGTCGCTATAATATTAAAAGCAGTATTAAGCACTGTAATACTTTGGCCATCAGTAAGTTGCTGAGTAATCCCCTTAAACGGGCTGTTAGTTGGGCCGTATACAGCAATATTTGGGTTTTCGCTAACCAGCTTTGCTACGCCATCGGTATGGTCGTAATGATGATGGGTAATTAAAATACCCGCCAAGGTTAAATTATGCTGCGCCAAATAATCAAGTACTGGCTCTGCTTGGCCCGGATCGACTACCCAAGCTTGCGTATTATTGCTTGTAGTTAAGCACCAAATATAATTATCTGAAAAGGCTTTAATTGCTTTGACTTGCACCATGTAACGTTGCTCTATAAAGTGACAGTTAACACCTAGTATAACGAGCTCATAAAATGAAACCAGCCCTTAGTTTTCAAGAAGGACCTAAACCGTTGTCATGGCAGCAGTTTCCTCATGGGGATTATTTACGCTGTGAGATTGAACGTAAATTAGCGCCGTGGCTCCCCCGTATGTTTGGCTACCATATGCTTAAGTTAGGTAGTTTGAGTGGCGAGTTAAACACCAGTAAATGTTTAATAAAACACCAAGTGTGCGTAGCGCAAGCGGGCGCTCACACCGGCGTTATTGCCGATATAGACGAATTACCATTTTATGAGCACACTATTGATGCATGCATTTTAAGCCATTGCTTAGAGTATCACTCAGATCCTCACCATATTTTACGCGAAGCACATCGCACTTTAATTCCAGGTGGGTATATTGTGGTAACAGGCTTTAATCCGTTTAGTTTATGTGGGCTTGCGCAATTATTACCATTTAGTGGTCAGAAACTGCCATGGACAGGGCGTTTTTTTACCCCTGCACGGGTTAAAGATTGGCTTAATTTATTGGGATTTGAAATAGTGAGTGATGAGCGCTTTATTTACTCATCACTGGCGCGAGGTAATAGATTGTCGCGTTTTGCGTTTTGGCGTAGCTTTACCAAACAATACTTAAAACCTATGGGCAGTGTTTACATGCTGGTGGCACGTAAACGTGTTGCACCGCTCACACCCATTAAACCTAAGTGGCATGCTCGCCCGCGCTTTACAACAGTAGAAGGGGGCCTTAGACAAACCTCAAAGCAACACTTAAAGCATTGTGAGCAAAATAAAAAGTAATTTGGTATGTGCTAATCAGCTTTAAGGTTGATAACCTACATCATCGAGTAAATCTTTACTGCCAGCGGCATCGCGCGCTAAGTCATCTACAATTTCATTGTATTTATGACCGCTATGCCCTTTAACCCATTTCCAGGTTACGGTGTGTTTAGCGCACGCTAAATCGAGTCGTTTCCATAAGTCGACATTTTTTACTGGTTTTTTAGCTGAGGTTAACCAGCCGCGCTTTTTCCAATTCGTGATCCAAGACTCAATACCTTGTTTCACATATTGGCTATCGGTAGTGATATTAATAACACATGGGCGAGTTAATACTTCCAGAGCCACAATTGCCCCCAGCATTTCCATGCGATTATTAGTTGTTAGTTTATAACCTTGACTCAATTTTTTTTCATGTTCGTTATAAATCATGAATATACCATAACCACCGGGGCCTGGATTACCTAAACACGAACCATCGGTATAAATCTCTACGGTTTTTTCCACTGTTTTACCTTGATATTATGTACAATAAAGTGATTATAGAAAGATACCAGAGTCAGGATTAATTCGATATGGCACGCAGACAAATAGTTTTAGATACAGAAACCACCGGCATCGACCCTAAACAAGGGCATCGTATTATCGAAATCGGGTGTGTTGAATTAGTAAATCGCCGCTTAACCGGCAATAACTTTCATGTGTATATTAACCCGCAGCGTAACAGTGAAGAAGAAGCAATAGACGTTCACGGTATCACTAATGAGTTTTTACGTGATAAACCACTGTTTCATCAAATTGCTCAAGAGTTTTTTGATTATATTAAGGGTGCAGAACTGGTTATTCATAATGCGCCGTTCGATATTGGCCATATGGATAACGAATTTTCTCTGCTTAACCAGGGCTATCCTAAAACGGCCACCTTCTGTCAAGTACTCGACACGCTTAAAATGGCGCGTGACTTGCATCCAGGACAAAAGAACAACCTAGATGCGTTATGCCGTCGTTACGACGTAGATAACGCTAAGCGAACCTTGCACGGCGCATTACTGGATTCTGAAATATTAGCCGACGTTTACCTAGCAATGACTGGCGGACAAGTTAAGCTAAATTTGAATCAAAACAAAAATGACGATACCGAACAGCAAAAAGGCGGAATACGACGCTTAAGCGCCCAAAGAGCACCTCTTGTAGTATTAAGCGCCAGTGAGGCAGAACAAGCTGCACACGAAGCACGATTAGATATTGTTAATAATGAAGGCGGCCACTGTATATGGCGCGCTGATTAAGGCCATATTATGAAAACCTTTTATTTGGTAACCGCATTAGTATCTGCTAGTTTTTTTGCAACCAGCGCATATGGCGTTAAACAAGTTGAAGTACTAAAGCGTGATGGGAGGCAAAATGAAATCCCTTTATTAGATAATCGTTTTCGTATTGATAGTAAAGTAGCTGAAATAACCTTACTTTTTTTTAGAAAACCAGGCTCACCGGCTGTTATTTTAGTAAGGCCCGATGGCAGTAAATATTTTGCTACCGAATCAGTTAAAAACCCTGGCTTAAGTTGGCATGACGAGCTTAGTTATGATTTGGTTACCATACGCAACCCCATGGCTGGCCCTTGGCAAGTTATAGGTAATATCTTACCCGACAGCCGCATTGTCGTATTAGGCCAGGTATCACTTGAGGCAGAGCCGTTACCGGAAATGCTGTTTCGAGGCGAGACAATAAAAATCACCGGAAAAATTTTAAATGACGGTGCTCCCATAAATGCCAATCTATTTAGAGATGTCGTTACCTTAAATGTTGATTTTGTAAGTACTAATAGTGCAGAGGCTGCTAATTTTGGAGCCAGTACTCAAGAAGTCGCTGAATTTAAAGATGATGGCCGAGGGTTTGACGAACGCCCAAACGATGGCGTTTTTACGGGCGAGTTTAAATTAGACTTTCCCGAAGGAGAATGGATCCCCGAACTCTACATAGCAACCCCCTTATTACAACGTCGAATAGTGCAAAGCAGCATTGTGGTACATTCTGCCCCAGTAAGTTACGACATGACGCTAGCAGAGCAAGAAAGTAACGAGCACCTTTTAGCTATTAATTTAGATGACACAATAGTTAAGCCAGAAACCGTAATTATGCAGGGTAAAATTTACTACCCTAATAACGAAGAGCAAATGTTTAGTATAGAGTCGGATGCACAACATACGAGGCAGTTAGCAATTAAAAATTATGGTTGGGGTCGATATAGTGTCGAGCTGTCTATTTTTGGCACAAATATAAAGGGTCGTGAGTTTATGGCAACGCTGCCAACGTACAAATTTGAAATTGCACGCCCAATAGAAGCGGTACCAGCAGTTGATCCAGCGACCATAATTCCACCTGATTTAATGATTGAGAGTGAACCCGTAGCAGAAAAAATAGCGAATTGGGTTTTACTCAGCTTAATTATTGTTGGAAATCTGTGCGTTTTATTAATGGGTTGGCTGGCAATTCGTATTTTTGTACAGAAAAAATCGCTTAAATTTAAAGTGAAGCTGCCTTTTATAAATAAAAAGACAACAACAAATGACGATGTTGGTAATTCTGAAAAAAAGCAAAGTACTAAAAACGGCTCAAAAAATGACAAAAGCGGTGAAATTTTAAACCTTTCGATGACAGATGACTAAAAAACCTAAATAAAAGCGAAAAAGCCCTTGACGAAATAGGGGCTGGTTCGTATTATTCACGCCGCTGTCAGGGGAGACTCAAACAGCAACGAAAATGTGGAGTGGTAGTTCAGTTGGTTAGAATACCGGCCTGTCACGCCGGGGGTCGCGGGTTCGAGTCCCGTCCACTCCGCCAATTTTCGAAAACTTGTAAGCAAAACTGGAGTGGTAGTTCAGTTGGTTAGAATACCGGCCTGTCACGCCGGGGGTCGCGGGTTCGAGTCCCGTCCACTCCGCCAATTTTCGAAAACTTGTAAGCAAAACTGGAGTGGTAGTTCAGTTGGTTAGAATACCGGCCTGTCACGCCGGGGGTCGCGGGTTCGAGTCCCGTCCACTCCGCCA